>JBGCFA010000121.1:0-49725 GCA_045106675.1 Bacteroidia bacterium | reverse complement strand
GAGGTGCTTACATCTAAAAAACTATTGCCACTAACTGGGCCTACGACCTGAGCGGTATCATTATTGAAAGGATCGCGAATACGCCAAATATTGTATCCAGTTGCATTGGGACTCGTTTGCCATGTGAGCCGTACTTGATTGGAACCAAGTACTTTGCCTTTGAGTGAGGTAACGGGAGTCGGGCCGCTATACAAGACATCTTTCTCATAAAATATTGTCGAATCTCCTCGCCCAATACCGACTTCATTTACCCCATTACCATTGAAGTCGCCTATCACATGGTGAGAAGCAAGAGTCCCATAGAGAAACCAAGTCATTTGATATTCACCGCCTAGATATTCTACTATATAGGTACGGGGAAAAGTGGTAAAGACTAACTCATCCGCAGGGTCATTGTCGAGATTGCCAGCGGTAGCGGCATTGTAGGATTCTGTATCGAGGTCGTAGAGAAAATCTTCCCAAACCACCTCATATTCATCATTGCCAGTACTTTTGAAGATACGTAGCCACCAATAAGGCGCATCGTACTCAAAATCACTATTGCGGAGAGGAGCAGTGTGTACAGCGATGAAAAATTCATCTTTGCCGTCTCCATCAAAGTCTCCTGCGGTAAGGTAGGGACCCGCTTTGCTTAAATCTGTTTTGTTGAGAAAAGTGTTCTGATAGGTATCTCCGTTTTGATGCTCAAAGATGGTGAAGTCTCCATCAAAATCTCCATATATCGTTTCGGGTTTACCATCTCCGTCAAAGTCCCGTGTCACGGAACGCGGCGACACAGAACCTTCGTAATTACCTGTGGTATCTGCCAAGGTCGCTACTTGAGAAAAATCGTTGCCGGAGGCTTCATACACAAAATAATCAGTAAAGTCCTTGACGATTAACTCTGCTTGGTTGTCTCCATCCGTATCTGCGAGATTGGCAGCATAGAGGCCATTGCCTTCATTGCGATAGATCACCTCTGATGGGAATTCTCCGTTTGCGCTTTGCTCCAAAATATAGAGGGAATCGTTGACGGAGGCTAATATCTCCAACAGCCCATCGCCATCGGTATCGCCTACATCTTTAGGGATCAATATCGGTTTGAGTTCGACGGAGTCAACCTTCACAAACTGATTACCTACAAACTCATAGATTACTAAAGGACCAAAAGTGAGTTGGTCGTTGTACTCGCTCATCACCACCTCTGGTAGTTGATCGCCATCAAAATCTTGTGGCTCAGCCAAAAGTCTGCCCATAGGTAAGCTGTAGGCTTGTTGACTATAGCCCGTCCGATTGATGGACCGGTTTTGATAGTCGATACTAAAGCTTTCTGAGAGGCTACTGAGTCCGGCAAGATTGGTCGTGCTTATCAGCATTTCATATAAGCCGTTGCTGAGTACATCTCCTCCGATCAAGAACTCCCCGTTGCGGGTGGTGCGGTCGAAACCAATGGTTTTATAGTCAAGCGTTCCGCTGAGGCGATACTTTAACTCATGTACACCCTGATCGGAGCTGCGAAATATCACAATCGCTTTGCGCTCGTGATTGTCCCAGATCGGTGAGGCACGTAGGATTTCGATCTTGGAAACACTGGTATCTCTGACAAATCTGATGCGATCTTCAGCGGTAAAGCCATTGGTTTTTTCTAGTCGGATACGCAGGGTATAATCCCCTTCGGGCAACGATCTCAAGTCCCACCAAGCGAGGGTATCTTCTTTTTGTTGGTAGGTTTGGTCTGCAATGATTACTTGCCATTCACTGGTGTCTTCGGTGCCAGCCATCCACTCAAGGTGGTATTTTGAAAACTCAGGGTCCAATATCGTCCCAATGATCGGAATGGAGTCGAGATATGATCCGCCGTCATTTTCGGGTGAAAGGATTTGCACATTGGAGGTGCCGACTGATAAGAGTGCTTTATGGAGATTGAGGCGCCCTGCTCCGGTGGTATGGTCCCAGCCAGCGCGGCCAATATCGTCTGTTGTAGAGGTCAAAATACCTCGTACTTGTTGTGGCGAAAGAATCCCCTTCTGTGAAAAGATCAATCCTACAGCTGCTACCACCATGGGGGCAGAGGCACTCGTTCCGTTGAAACGGCCATATCCAGTAATCTGACCATTGGCAGCGGTATCTTGAGGGGAGGTCGTGAAAATTCCAGAGCCGGGAGCACAAAGATCCACGGTTACTCCATAACTACTCAAAGGCCAAAGAAATTCATCGCCAGTACTTAGGTCTGCAGCCGAAGCCGAAACTGAAATTACTTCGTTGAAGCCAGAAGGGTAGTGGAGTTCGTCGCCAGTCCCATTGCCTGCAGAGCCTACCATGACGACTCCTTTGGCGTAGGCATAGCGGATCGCTTCGTGCATCATCAGTGAGGGATAGATATCCCCAAACGAAAAATTGAGTACATGGATACCATTGTCGGCGGCATATATTATAGCACGAGCGATATCATCGTCTTCTCCTGCTCCAGTAGAGCCAAAAGCGCGAATTACCGTTAGTTTACAATTAGGCGCTAAGCCTGCGCCGCCAATCTGATTGTCTGATTTTGCGCTGATTATACCAGAAACTACGGTGCCATGGCTATTATCGTCCCAAGGATTGGCATCTTCAAAAAGATAATCTCCGCCAAAAGGACTACGCGGTTGATCGGTGAAATCATAACCGATAACATCATCAGGATAGCCGTTATTATCTTCGTCTATGCCATTGAAATCACCTGAAATACCATTGCGCGTTTCAGTATAAGGCCAGGGCTCGAAAGTGCCATTGGCATTGAGGTCTTCTAATTGATTGATGGAAAGCTGGCCTTCAAATTCGGGGTGAAGGTAATCTAGACCAGTATCTATAACGCCGATGCGGATTTGTTGGTCTCCCTGAGTGATATCCCATGCCGGGAACGTTTGGATGAAGTCATGATACCACTGATTTGATAGCGAGTCATCGTTTGGGGTAAAATATGCTTCACTTGTAGAATGGAGAGAAATACTTCGATTTGATTCTACTGCGTCAAAGTGCCCTGATGCTTGTAATTCAGCGATCTTTGACTGGGTATTGCCACTAACTGTTATCGTAAACCATTGATCTAAATCACTTGGTAAATTTGCATTAGATAGCTTTTTTACTTGGGAAGTAGCACTAATAAATGGATAATTGTTTATATATTCGTTGGAAGGGTCGAAATTTTCAGTTCCAGTAGATAGTTGGGATAAGAGCTGATACAACTGATTCGAACCAATATTAACTTTGACATTCAGTTCGGTTTGGGACCACAAAGGAGAATTGTGGAGTAGCAAAATTGCAGTGATGAAATAGAATAGGATGCGTTGCGTCATCTGTTAAAATTACGGTACCTACGAACTTAATAAGGACTTAGGGGAGGAAAAAGGGGAATTGAGGGAACTTTCTAAGATAGGATAGAAAAATGTAAGGATACTTGTGACTATCAGGTAGTCATCAAGTCCTATATAGAATAGAAACGAGTTTTCTTGTCCAAACGTTTACTCAAATACGTTTAGGCAAGTTTATCTTATAGTAAGAATTGTGGTTTTGCTTTTCACCTGGGAGCAAGTGTCCTTTATGGCCTTGCTCCTGCTTTTTTAGGAAAAGAGGTCTCTTTTTTGGAATTCGAGTAAGCCAGAGGGAATCGCTGCTTCAAATTCGCGATTTTTGAAAAGCTTATATTCAGCACAAACGCGTAATACTTCGCTGACACTCCAAGCCTGTGCTACACAACCTCTAGCATGCCAAGGAGCATTGCCATCATAAATTTCAGACAAAGTGCCGATTCCATCTTTGTGGAGTTGTTCTTCTATGCTTTTGATGATACTTCTTGCTTGAGCACGACCTAATGTACCGCGTGTCTTTATCACCGCATCGATATACGGTCCAATCAACCAACCCCAAACAGTTCCTTGATGATAAGCGCCATCACGACGATATTGATCACCTCCATAAAGTCCCTCATAATCACCGGACTTAGGACTCAAACTCCGTAATCCTACAGGTGTAAATAATTCTCGTTCGACTTTCATGAGAATCTTTTGAGCCTTGCTTTTGCTCAATAAAGAGAAAGGCAAACTGATGGCAAACAATTGATTTGGACGAATCTGGGCATCTTTAATACCACCATTGATAAGGTCAAAAAGACATTCATCATCGACGTTCCAAAACTGTTTGACAAATTGCTTCCGTATTTCTTTGGCTTGATTTTGCGCCGAATCTGCTTGTGTAAGTTCGCCATATTGCGTATTCATCCACGCATAAATAGACCAAGCGTTATACCATAGGGCGTTTATTTCAACTGCCTTGCCGATTCTTGGCGTTACGACCCAGTCGTCCACCTTTGCATCCATCCAAGTCAATTGGACTCCGTCTATCCCGCCACAAAGCAGGCTATCCTCATCCATGTGGATGTTGTATCGAGTCCCTTTTTTATGCCACTCTAAGATTTCGGACATGATTGGAAGGAATACCGCCAAATCATCCTTTTGAATTTTGGTAGCCTGTAGATATTTATAAACGGCTACAAAAAACCAAAGTGTTGCATCTATAGTGTTGTATTCAGGCTCTTCACCGCTATCTGGAAATCTGTTGGGAATCATCCCTTGACTTACTGCCTCGGCAAAAGCTAGCAAAATCTTCTTGCCATCTTCCTCTCTACCAGTAGCCAAACAAAGTCCCGGCAAAGCGATCATACTATCTCTCCCCCAGTCTGAAAACCAATGATAACCAGCGATGATAGTTTTTAGAGACTCGCTGCGCTGAACGATAAATTGGTCTGCGGCTTTGACTAATTGCTGGAGGATTGGTTCTTTGAAATTTGCGGCATCAACTAGTTTTCGCCTTCTCTCACGCTCTTGTTCCATCAATACCCAAGGATCGCGACCCTCTGGATTTTCTGTAGAGACAATCAGACCAAAGCGGCTTCCTTCTTCTAATGCAACGGAAAAGCTGCCCGGACTAAATAGATCCTCATGAGCATCTAAGCCTCTATATTGCTCAAGCGGATATTCAAGACGATAATACCAATCTTCTTTTGATACAAACTGCGCTTCAGGAGCGGAGATATAACAAAACGGACTTTCTAGATCTTGGCGATAGCGTAAAACATCTTCCTTCATGATCGCTTGACGACCATAAAGTGCTTGCTCATGCCCTAAATGATGGTAATCACGATTGGAGATTAGAGGACGAAGATTCAAATGGAACGTCTGGTCGGCCGCCAATACTTCGTAAAGTATGAGGGTCGTATTTTCTCCGTGAACCGCAACGATGGTTTTTTTGAGATGTACACCATGTACCTGATAATGAAATTCAGGAAACCACTCTTGTTGAAACTTTTGCTGAAAAATATAACCGTTTGGGTAAATGGTGCCATGATACTTATTGGTACCCAATTCATATTCTCGCCCACCAAGGTGAAGCGTTTCATCCATTTTGGACAATAAGACGGTTCTACCTACAGGAGGGGCCATAGCAGCTACCAACAAGCCATGATAACGGCGGGTATGAGTACCAATGATGGTAGAGCTTGCGTAGCCGCCCAAACCATTTGTTTCAAGCCATTCATATTGGATGGCTCGTTCAAAACGGTGGATGGTAGATGAGTCTATTGAAAAATGCATGGATTACTTGTTCCAGTTACTGACTAAAAGTATACGGGTGAATAGAGTAGTCCAGATGTCTCAATGCTTAGCGTGAAATCTTGCCAACTAAGATAGCAGCAGAAGCTCTCAGTAATTATCGCGCTAAAGACAAAGAAACAAATTTATTTGGTATACGACCCAAAAGTCTTCTAAAGACACGCCTTTCACAATGAGGAAAATCAGCAAACCTTACAATCTTGATAGAAAAATGTTCAGATGATGGTTGATTTTTGGCATCGTCCATTGGTTGCAGGAGAGGATTGTTTGAGCTTTAAGCGATTTTGGACTGTATAATAAAGAGAACTGTGATACGATCTTAAATTCATATCACAGTTCCCAAACTAAGACAATCCTTAGCTAAATATTACATCCAGACTTTGGTATTATTCAGTCATTTCAGCTGGAAATACTTCAAAATCGACTTCTTCTTCCTCCCAGAGGATGGGTAGCTCCACTCGCTTCGCAAGCTGATATACTCGCCAATAGTTGATCGGTTTCTTCGCATTGACCCGGTTCGAAAGGATGATGATAGTACGTTTGGCTTCCATGTCTCGTATGAAACAAGTCCTAAAGCCGCGCCACCAACCAAAGTGATATGCTACCTGAGGGAGCCATTTTTTGAGTCTCCAGCCTAAGGCATAATTTCTTCCTCTTTGAAATGAAGCCGTAGCTTCAAACATCATCTTTACCGTCTCCGCTTTGAGTAATCGCCCTTCATAAAGTGCTTGATCTAGCGTATAAAGATCCGTCACATTGGAGTAAACTCCTTTATCACCCAACACACCATCCAGATAATCTCCTTCGGCTGCTTGATAGCTTCGTCTCCCTTTAATGTATCCTTGCGCTCGTCCAGAGACTTTCCCCTTCTCCATAAGGTTATAGGCCGCTGAATTTTGCATCCCAAGTGGTTTGAAAACGCGCATATCAACAAACTCACTAAAGCTTTGTCCACTCAGACGCTCTATGATCGCCGCGAGTAAAGCATAGTTGGTGTTATTGTATTGAAATTTTCTCCCCGGTCTGAAACGTAGTCGCATAGGATGCTCGACTAACAAATCCACTACTTTTTGATTGCTTAGGAAATAGTGCTTATTCCAATAATCTTGCCCTAGTCCCATATAGCGGCAAAGGCCACTACGATGCTCCAATAGGTGCCTGACATTGATATTTGCATAAGGAAATTCTGGTAAATAAGTCTTGACTGGCTCATCTAGCTGCAAACTTCCATCTTCATACAGCAACAATGCTGCAATCGCAGTAATCGGTTTTGATACCGAAGCGAGTTGAAAAGTAGAATGGATATTGAGGGGTTCTCGCTTCCGAGTGTTGGCATAGCCATAAGCACCTTGGTGGACGATCTGACCGTTTTCAGCAATCAGTACAGTACCACTAAAATCATGTGTTTTGACTAGACTCTTGAAATGATTTTCTAGCGTTTCATGGCGGCTTTGGCCATCAAAAACCCAGTCGAGCGGGATTTCTCCTTCATCGGAGTGAGAAGATGTTTCTTCTTGAGAAGGATTGGCAAAGTAATCTCCTTCCTCAACGGAAACAGTTGTAGCAAAAATATTTTGGCGAATGGCGTACCGACCGCAGGAAGCCGGTATGAGGAATACAAGAAGCAAGACAAAAATACGCAGGTAAAGCATGTCTTGATTCAAATCTATACTCCAAAAGTAGGGGGAGCTTACATCAAAAAAAATCAGCTTTTACCCAAAAACTGACTTCGTAATTCGCCTTCTGTGGACAGTTCGCCTTTCGAATTAATGTAATCCCTGATTGTGTGTTTATGCAACTATATGGTTGGTGGATAGCCTTTTAAACGTTCCGCGAAGCGGTGAAGCCTGCACAAACATAGCTGAGTCAACAGCTCTTAGATGACATCTCTCCTCATATCCTTACAAGTTAAAGGAGCCGAAAGGTCTATCTTTTGTGCATGATTCCTAGTTGCAAGAGAGTAGATCTGCCGCTTTGCGGAACGTTTGGGGCTGTGATCCTAGAATACGGCTTACATGGTTTACGATTTTAGCATTGATAATAAGCGTCTTCTCATCATGCATTCACCCATCAAAAAAAAGGCCTATGCAGTAGACCCTTTTTTCAAATCCTTAGTACTTAATATGTTTTTTCTCTTCTTTGTCTGCTTTGCAGAACGCTTACTTTGATATGCAGTAGTAGGATGAGGCGATGGAATCTTAGAATCAGTTAGATAGCTCCCGACTTCCGATCTCGCTAACTAGCGATTATCAACTACTTAATCCTTATCTGCTGACCAATTTTGATGTCTTTGGCTTGCAATCCGGGATTGAGGCGATTGATTTGATCAATGCTGAGACCATCATACAGTTTGGCAATTCCCCATAGAGTATCTCCAGATTTTACGGTATAATACTGCCCACGACTAGGAGCTTGTGGCCCAGCTACTTTAGGGCTTTTTTGGGAGCTAGCAGTTCTTTGGGTTGTGGCTGTTTGAGCCTTTGCTGGAGTGGTATATATCTTTAGTCTCTGACCAGCTCTGATTTTATATCGTCTCAAGCCATTCCAAGAAGCAACTTGTCGAGAACTTACGCCATAACGCTCGGCAATGGTACTCACCGCATCTCCAGGCTTTACGGTATAGTACACGAGTTTCCTCCCACTAGGTGGGTCAGCGGAAGTTTTTGGCGTATTACGGACGGTGTTGGAACCAACGTGCCTTGTAGGGAGCGGAGCTATATATTGATTTCTTTTCCGACCATATTTACTCTTAATACTGACTTGTTGCATCGCATATTGTTGGGCCGTCTTCGGTGGAACGCGCAGCACATAAGTCCGAGTACTATAAGGAATACGATCTAGCTTTAGTTCTGGATTGAGGTTTTTGAGGATATGAACATCTGTATTGGTAGTCGTAGCGACTTCCTGCAGGGTTATGTCCATCCGTTTGATATGCAAAGTATCCTGATGAAAACTAAAGTCTACATGGATAGGATATAGATTGAGCATATGACTATGCTCAAATACATACGTAGCCGCAATAAATGCTGGGACATATCCTCTGGTTTCTCTCGGTAGCCATTCTCTAATCTCCCAAAAGGTTCTTTTGCCTCCGCTTCTTGCGATTGCTTTACGAACATTACCAGGCCCACAGTTATAAGAAGCAATAGCTAGTAGCCAATCACCAAATTCTTTGTGTGCTTCGCTCAAATATCGCATGGCAGCTTTGGTGGCTTTGATGGGATCTTTGCGCTCATCAACATAGGAATCTACCTTCAAACCGTACATACGGCCTGTCGAGAGCATAAACTGCCATAGGCCAGTCGCACCAACATAAGAACGCGCATGAGGATCAAGCGCACTTTCTACTACTGATAGATATTTGAGCTCCATCGGCATGCCCATACGGTCAAGTTCTTCTTCGAAGATGGGGAAATAAACTCTACTCAAGCCCATCATCCTGCTCACCTGATCTCGTCTGCGTAAAGCATAGACATCGATATAGCGTTGGACATAAATATTGTAGTCCATCGGTATGACGGTGGGAAGATCATATAATTGTTGTTGTACCTGAGACTGTGAATAGCGAGGTACCTCATCGGACCGAAACTTGCCCGTATTATACAAGAGCGTATCGTAGCGTGAAGAAGATGGATTGGTGTAAGTGTAATGCTCGTTAAAGCTATCCAGCGATTTGGTAACCTCCTCCTCCTCAAGCATTTCTAAAAATTTAGAACCCTTGGTGGTCGCATCTGCTTGCGCAGACGGAGGAAGAGAACTAGCCGAAGAGGTATTGTTTTGCCCAATAAGTTGGGTGGTTGCTAGGAGTAGCAAGCCAATTAAAAAGGTCGTAAACCGCATGGTGTCAAGTACAGAGGGTGTCCGTGGAGCTTAATTCAAGCTAGCATAAAGATACGCCAATTATCTTTCATTCGAAATGGCGTATAGTTAAAATTATGTGAATGGAATATATTTAAACCGTTTGATTTGCGAGCTGACGAGCTAGGGCCAATAGTTTGCCCTCTTCAAAGTCTCCCGCCATAAGCTGTACTCCTATTGGCAAACCATTGGAATGCGTTGCCGCAGGCAAAGAAATAGCAGGGCATCCAGCAAGATTGGCGTGTACAGTATAGATGTCACTCAAATACATCGCAATCGGATCATCCTGTTTGTCTCCAATCGGAAAGGCCGTAGTTGGGGCAGTAGGGGTGAGGAGCATATCACAATCCTGTAGTAAGCTTCGAGTAGCATCTCTAATGAGACGTCGAACTTTCATTGCTCTTGTATAGTAAGCGTCATAATGCCCCGCAGATAGGACAAAAGTCCCCAAAATAATACGTCGTTTGACTTCTTCCCCAAAGCCTTCACTGCGACTCATCGTATAGACCTCATTAAGGTCTTTGGCCTTTTCACTACGGTGTCCATAGTGAATCCCGTCAAAGCGTGAGAGATTGGATGAAGCCTCCGCAGTAGTGAGGATATAGTAGCATGGCACTAAATACTCCAAGAGTGGGAAAGTTACTTCCTGTACCTCATGACCTGCCTCTTTTAGCTGCTCGATCGTTTGGTAGACCGCTGCGCGAACTTCTGGATCAAGACCCGCTGAGTCCAATGCTTCTTTGATATATGCGACTTTAAACGGCCCTGATTGAGTAAGTTCCTTCGAATAATCGTTTACGGCTTGGCGTGAACTGGTATTGTCACGTTCATCTGAGCCTGCCATCAATTGTAGCAGCAATGCTGCATCTTCAGCACTGCGCGTTATGGGGCCGATCTGATCAAATGAAGAGCCGTAAGCGATTAGACCCCAGCGTGAAATCCTCCCATAAGTAGGTTTTAAACCGACTACGCCACAAAAACTAGCCGGTTGGCGAACGCTTCCCCCTGTATCTGAGCCCAATGAAGCTAGACACATATTGGCGGCTACTGCGGCGGCAGATGCTCCCGATGAACCTCCAGGAACACGGCTTGGATCAATAGGATTGTGAGCAGGACCGTAGCAAGAGTTTTCGTTTGAAGAGCCCATGGCAAACTCATCACAACTTTGCCGACCAATGATGATTACATCCTCGTCTAGCAAGCGTTGCAGGGCCGTCGCGGTAAATTGAGAATCAAATCCTTTAAGGATGCGAGATGAAGCGGTCAAACCATGGCTTTGATAACAAATGACATCTTTGATGCCCAGTACCATACCTGCAAGCTTTCCGGCTGTGCCTGCAGCGAGCTTTTGGTCTATGTGTTTAGCCTGTATTCTGGCTTCTTCTGCATATACTTCTACAAAAAGATTGAGTTCTTTTTGTGATTCGATCTGGCCTAAATAAAAATCTACCAGATCGGTACAATTTACCGATCCGGTAGCCAGATCTCGCTGAATATCAGCGAGTCTCAAATAATTCATGTCGAAAATTAGGCGTTAGTCGTCTTGTCGTCGTCCATAGAGGAGACTTCAGCTTCGATTTCACGCTTGATTTCGCGAGATGCGTCTTTAAATTCGCGTATGCCTTTTCCAAGGCCTTTAGCGAGTTCGGGAATCTTCTTGGCACCAAACAAAAGCAAGATTACTAGCACGATGACCAGAATTTCCCAGGTCCCAAGACCTCCAATAAATAATAATGTCTTAGTTGTAAACATAAGATTAGCCGTTCAGCAATGAAACAAGGTTCTAATACTTGATAACAAAGATAGCAGATTTATAGCGCCGAAAAAGGACAAAATCTACTTCTATCTTTTACTTATTGCGCAAGATGTATGCCATTCATACGATTTCGTATTATCCAAGCTCTTCCATACTTCTTCTCAGTACTTCTAGTTTGGCTTCGGCATCTGCTTGCTTCTTCTTCTCTATCGCGACTACTTGATCCGGCGCATTGCTCACAAATCGTTCGTTAGAGAGTTTTTTGAGGACTTTTTGTAGAAAGCCTTCAGTATATTCTATCTCTTTTTGAATCTTCTCTTTTTCTGCTTCGATATCTACAGCACCCAAAGGAATAAAAAATTGATGTGCTTGTACGCGGATACTGCCAGTACCATCTACTTGTTCAGTGACATATGTCATCTCCGAAAGTTTAAGCATCCAAGTCAAAAGACTGCCATATTTTTCAAAAAGTGGCTGATCTTCCGTCTGTATCAGTAGCGCGATCTCCTCTTTATTAGGGATGTTTTTGCTCATACGGAAGTTTCTGACGGCGCTGATTACTTCCTTGGTTAGCTCCATCTCTGCGAGAACGCTTGGGTCTGGATTTTCTGCTTTGAATAAGCTCGAAACACAGATGAAGTCATTTTCTTCGCGATCTCTCAGTCCATGCCACAACTCTTCCGTGATAAAAGGCATGAAAGGATGAATCAATTGTATCGTCTTTTCAAAAAGGTCGATGGCTCCTTCGAGTGTCTTACGAGCTATTGGTTGACCATATTCTGGTTTGATAAACTCAAGGAACCAAGAACAGAAATCATCCCACTTGAGCTTATAAACACTCATGAGGGCATCTGAGATACGGAATTTCTCAAAGTGGTCGTCAATCTCGGCAGAAACTTCTGATACTCTTGCCTCCATCCATTGGAGAGCTAGAGTATCGCGTTCGCTAGGAGCGATATCTGCCACTTCCCAGCCCTTGACGAGGCGGAAAGCATTCCATATTTTGTTGGCAAAGTTGCGTCCTTGCTCTACTAGATTTTCTTTATAGAGCAAATCGTTCCCCGCAGGGGAGGCCAACAGCATACCGACTCTGATACCATCAGCACCGTATTGCTCTATCAAATCAAGTGGATTTGGAGAGTTGCCGAGTGATTTGCTCATTTTGCGACGCAAATCATCTCTAACGATACCTGTCAGATAGACATTGTTGAAAGGCTTTTCGCCCATATATTTATAGCCCGCGATGATCATCCTGGCTACCCAAAAGAAAAGAATCTCTGGTGCCGTAACGAGGTCATTGGTGGGATAATAGTATTTGATATCCTCATTATCAGGTTGAGTAAGGCCATTGAAGACGCTGATAGGCCAAAGCCAACTAGAAGCCCAAGTATCGAGCACATCTTCATCCTGCTTAAGATCAGCGGCAGTTAATTGAGCATTGCCGGTCTTGGCGCGTGCTTTTTCGACTGCTTCAGCCTCATTCATTGCTACTACATGCTCATTGGTTCCTGTGATATAGTAGACTGGGATGCGGTGGCCCCACCAGAGTTGACGAGAAAGACACCAATCCCGTACATTTTCCATCCAGTGGCGGTAGGTATTGATAAACTTGGGTGGGATCAGCTGGACTTCTCCATCGATAACTGCGCTTAATGCAGGCTTTGATAGCTCTTGCATATTAAGATACCACTGCTGAGAGAGTCTCGGTTCTATAACCGCGTCGGTGCGTTCGGAATAGCCGACAGAGTGATGGTAATCCTCTACTTTGACTAGGCTAGCATCCGCTTCTAAATCTTTACGAATCTGCTTTCTAACCACAAAGCGATCTTGTCCAACATAAAGTTGTCCGGCGGCACTGATAGTACCATCAGGATTGAGGGCATCAATGACCTCTAGTTTGTGGCGTAGGCCTATTTCGTAGTCATTGGTGTCATGGGCTGGGGTAACCTTCAAGCAGCCAGTACCAAATTCACGATCTACATAATCATCTAAAATGATCGGAATAGCGCGACCAAGAAGGGGGACAATCGCCTTTTTGCCATGCAGCTGCGTATAGCGTTCGTCCTCCGGATGAATCGCAATAGCTGTATCGCCTAGTATGGTTTCTGGGCGAGTAGTGGCGATGGTAACGTACTCATCTTCACTACCTTCGATTTTGTAGCGAAGGTGATATAAGTGTCCGTGAGTGTCTTTGTGGTTGACTTCTTCGTCCGAAACCGCAGTTTGAGCACTAGGATCCCAGTTGACCATACGATGGCCACGATAGACATATCCCTCCTCGTACAGATTACAAAATACTTGTAGAACCGATTGAGAATACTCAGGATCCATCGTAAAGGAAGTGCGGTCCCAATCACAACTAGCGCCTATTTTACGGAGTTGAGATAGGATAATGCCACCATACTTCTCTTTCCATTCGTAGGCATACTTCAAAAACTCATCCCGGCCTATATCGTGTTTGCTAATCCCTCTTTCTTTGAGCATCGCGACCACTTTTGCTTCTGTAGCAATGGAAGCGTGGTCTGTGCCCGGAACCCAACAAGCATTATATCCTTGCATACGTTTACGACGAATCATAACGTCTTGCAAAGTGTTGTTGAGGATATGCCCCATATGGAGGATACCGGTTACATTGGGAGGAGGGATCGTAATGGTATAAGGTTCCCTGTCATCAGGGACAGATTTAAATACCTGAGCCTCCATCCATTTAGCGTACCAATGGTCCTCTATCTCGTTGGGTTGATATTGTTTAGAAAGATTCATGCTTATACGAAACCAGATGAATTAAAATGCGAGGACGAAGTTACGTCTTTTAGACTAAAGTGGGAACATTTAGACCTAGGCAAATATGAAAAAAGGGACCTCATAGGAGGTCCCTTCAATATTTTTGGTTTATCTACTTGCTAGCGGACGACTACTTTTTGGGTAGATGCATAAGTTCCGCTTGTCATTCTAACAAAATAGATCCCAGAAGTGAGGGAGGCAATCTGGAAGTCGTATGAACCAGCAGTCTCATTATTAGTTCCGATTTGACCCTTAGCGATCAGCTTACCTGAAAGATCATATAAAGCGAGTTTGGTTTCTCCACGAAGCTGAGCATAAAATACTCTTAAACTCTCTGCAGTGGCAGGATTGGGAGTTGCGATCATTTTGGGTTCTAAGCCTGTTTCTGTCTCTGCCCAAGTACCATCATCCCAATAGTGATTGAAGTTGACCAATTCTCCTTTGCCTTTATTTAAGTCTTGGGCGAAGCTAGTGGTTACTGAAAACATCATGACGAAAGTAAGGGCGAAAAGCAGGCGAAAGATTGTAGGAATTTTCATAATGATATGTATTTTTTGAAATTTTGTGTTTAGTAATTTAAGACATTTCGAATATCACATGAATCGTTATTTAAAACAAATAAAAAATTGTTACTTTCGTTAAATTTGGATGTTGTGTTGGTTTTTTTAGTTGATATTTTTTAGGATAATTGGCTGATAGATAGATGTTTATTGATGGTTATTCAATTCGTTTAATACAATCGTATTCTTCTCGGCCAATAATAATATATCAAAAAATAGAGTCAATTTATTTGCTTTTGCAATATTCTACGGAGAATTTTTTCGCAAAAACCTTAATTTATTTTTCAGTACGCTGATATTTCAATCAGTGATGAATATATGCGTAAAAAAGGCCTTTAAGCCCCACTTTGGGATGTAAGAAAAAAATGTGATTTGGCTTAGCTTTTTCAATTGGGTTAGGACAATTCTTGTAAGAATGAATTAAATTGCTTGGACAAACATTCAATTTATGTTGATCAAGCGCTTGCTTCTGTTGATTTGTGCAGTCATTCCCTTACTTGGGAAAGGGCAAGGTTTTATACAGCAGCTTGATAGTCTTGAGAATGTTTATCACGAAACTCAAGGGGTTCAACAACTAGAAGTAATCTTAAAGTTAGCAGAAGGCTATCGCGCTATTTCGACCGAAAAGGCAATGGGCTATGCAAAGGAAGGCTATCTCTTAGCCATGGCAACCAACAATGCTACCTTACAGGCAAGAGCTTTTGATATACTAGGGAAGCTACATATGATCGAGGGCCATTTATTAGTTGCCCGAGATTGCTATAACAAAGGATTAAATATCGCTAAGGAGACAGGAGATGATATGCTGTTCGCCGTTATCTCCAATAGTGCTGGTATCTTGATGCAGACCTTAGGGGATTATGAACAAGCCTTGGTTCATTATAATCATGCACTAGAAATATACGATCGTGAGCAAATCTTGCCCCGGAAAACGATGACCATGAGCAATATTGGTTATTTGTTGGAGCGGATAGGGCGCTATGATCAGTCAATAGAAGTATTGGAAGAAGCATTGCTGATTGTCAAAAGTGCTCCTAAGCCTTCCTATCGTGCTATCAGTGTGCTGAGTGCTAATATGGGAGTAGCTCACGAAAGTAAGGGCGATTATGAACTCGCATTAACATTCTACCAGCAATCATTAGAGATCAAACAAAGATTAAGTAATCCTGATCCTGCGATCGGTATGTTAGCCAATATCTTTGGGGTGTACTCTTCTATGGGGAAGGTTGAATTGGCCGAAAAGTTTTATCAACAAGCATGGCAATTAGCACTAGAAAGCAAAAGCAGCAGTTGGCAACAAGATCTGCTGGCTCGCTATGCTGGGCATCTCGAAAGAATCGGTCGAACATCTGAGGCGACCAATCTTTATCTTCAAAGCCTTGATTTGGCTAAGCGCTTGCAAGATCAGGAAGCGACCATTGATCTACTCAAAAAGATGGCTGACCTGAGAGCTGAAACAGGAGATTTTGAGCAGGCTTATCTTTTTCGTAAGGAGTTTGAACAGTATAAGGATAGTCTTAACAATATCCGCGTAGGCGAGAAAATAGATGATCTAGAACAGCGATTTGAACTAGAAAGGCAATTAGAAAATTCACATCAGGAATTATCTAGTCTCCAATCAGAAAGCTCTAATCGGAAAATACAACTGTATCTAAGCCTTGCTGCGATCTTCTTAGCGATAGCGGGCATCATTGCCTTGTTTAGTCGGTTCAAAATCAAACAAAAAGCGCATCTCGCACTCAGTCAACAGCATACTTTACTGGAACTGAAAAATCAAGAGATTCAGTCCCAAAATAGCCTCCTAGCGGATCAGAGCGAATCTATCCGTACTCAAAATCGCCTATTACAGCAGTCAAACGCAGATTTAGAACAATTTGCTTATGCCGCTTCTCACGATCTGCGTGAGCCGCTGCGCACGATCCGTTCTTATATGCAATTGTTGGAAAAGCGCTATGCGAATCGATTAGACGATTCCGCTTTAGAGTTTATTCATTTTGCGGCAGATGGAGCTGGCCGTATGGATGAGTTATTGCAGGATCTCCTCAAGTATTCACGCATTGGACGTAGTGGAGTGCAGCCTTCTCGCATCAATTTGGATCAATTGCTGCAAAAAGTAGTGCGTAATCTGGATCGTCAGATTCTAGACACCAAAGCAGTAGTTTCAATCTCTCCTATGCCTGAGATCATCGGTTATGATGCTGAGGTGCTATTGCTCTTTCAAAACCTCATCTCAAATGCTATCAAATTTCATCGCAAAGGAGTAGCCCCCGAAATCAATTTGAGCGTTTCGGCGATGTCTTCCAATTACTTATTTAGGATTTCGGACAATGGGATTGGAATCCCTGCCGAATTCAAAGACGCGATCTTTACACTATTTCAAAGGCTCCATGCACGATCCGAATACGAAGGGACCGGTATTGGTTTAGCCCTATGCAAAAAAGTCGTCAAGAGTCATATGGGTGAAATTTGGTTAGACCCAGTGGTTACTGAAGGCACTACTTTTTGTATCCAACTTCCCCGCCCTTAAAAGATTATTCGAATCTTGTAGAACAAAAAAAAGTCCCATCCTTACGAATGAGACTAATTATCTAAAGGTGTTTTTTTGCTTATGATTTGCTCTTGTCCTTGATATAGAGGAAGGCACTAAATCCTAGGTAGGCGACCAAAAGGACGATTCCCAGATAAAAGCCGGTTGACAAAATTCCTTTGAGCATGGATAGCAATACTACCATGGCCACCGGAATCGCGATCTTTCCCCATAACGGCATAGACATAAAGCCTTTGACAAGTAGGTGATTACGAAATTTTTTCATATTCATGGCTTTGATTGTTTCTTACTAGCTTATTCGTAAGATAGCTATTTGGAGTTACAAAAAAAATCTTAACGCTTGAGAATGCGTTCCGTAAAACGGTACTCTCCTA
This sequence comes from Bacteroidia bacterium, assembly GCA_045106675.1. GTDB lineage: Bacteria > Bacteroidota > Bacteroidia > J057 > J057 > JBCAWW01. The sequence goes on along the minus strand of JBGCFA010000121.1, from coordinate 32,224 downwards.
CGATCACCTCAAGTAGGTAAACCCCCGCTGGGAGCTCTTTAAGATCGATTTTCGTTTGGTTTTGGACGCTACTCGCGAACGCTTGAGTCTGTAAAACCTTTCCTTCAATAGTGCTAAGTTGCCAAATACCTTTCGTGGGAGATTTCCATTTTACTTCCCACCAAACAACATCCCTACTAGGGTTGGGGTAGACCTCCCAACGATCACTGATACTTGAGATCTCGATTTTGTTAGCGCTATTTTGAAGCGTATCTGAGGACAAAGTAGCTACACAAGCATTGTTATCTGTGATATTTACCTCATAGGCTTGACCTGGCCTTAAGTCAAAGGCCGTTGCCGTAGTTTGCGTGAGTGAGTCATTCCATTGGTAGGTATATGGCGCTTTTCCCCCTTGGGGAACGACTGTGAGGCTCAGGCCGGTTTGTTGGATTGCACCCTTGAGGTAAACTGGTGCGCAAGGGCCTAAATTGGGACGTATCATATAAGAGGTGTAAAAACCGAAATCCTCATTATTAGCCCAGCCTCCTGCTGGACTACCGTCCCAATAAACCCAACTATTAGCTTGACTAAAGCCTTCATCACTGGTTCCCAAGCCGATATTGCCATTGGTTTCATTGACGCCTACAAAATATTTGCCTGCGGGCATCCCTAAGGGACCATTGATAAAGGGTAAAGTGAGCCAAACTCCTTCTGCAGCATCTTGTTCACTGATCGTATAGGAAATCGTATTGCTGAGGGCTACATCAGGTACTTGAGCACTATCAACATTATATACACTCGCATACACCTGATCGCCAGCCGGAGGCTCCTCTAGATAAAAACTGATGGAAGTCATAAAATCAGTTTCTGCCAGATCGAAGGTTTGTCCCAAAATCGAGCCTTGCCCTGGTCCAGCCCCAATGCCAAGCGAGCCCGATATATCGTTACGATCTCTCGCATAGACAGTATCACTGACGACTAGCTCATATTGCAGTTGATTGTTATTGGTATCTTGATCTTGCTGAGGGTAGGGGAGTACATCTGCGATGAACGTATAGTTTCCTTGCTCGGAAGCTTGCCAAGGGGCTAATGTGATCAAAACACTATCTAAAGCGTTCGGCCCGGCCGCAACATAGGAGTCCTCGAAAATCGGAATGCCTTCCCTCTGTATCCTTAGATTGATATTTAAGCTGTCGATGGGCATCACGCCTTGATTACTAACCTTTATCGGGAGTTCGATAGCTTCAATATGCTTGAGAGGAACGACACTATAGTGAGATGCAGGGCGTATATCAGTCAATACGGCATCGATTTGGAGTAATTCAAAATCTAATTCCAAACCATAGATCAGATCTGGGTCTGCTTGAATCAAACCTCCTAAAATGCGCTGATTGGGAAAAAGAGGATGATTTTCGCTTATAAAAAGGCCGCCTGTAGCACCGCTGGTCCCGAGGACTGCATTCATATCTCTACGATTGGCTTTTTGCCTGCCGTCGCTCAAATCCAACTGTATGATAGTAGCCCCAGAGCCACTTTGGTCTGCTGCCCACAAATAGGGCCCGCCGGGACTTAAGCCATCATAGGCGAGTCCATAGTTGCTACTCAGTTTATGTACAGAAGCGGGGATTTGGCGTAGGGTATTGCCTAGTAAGTCGATTTGTGTCAAAGGACCATCATCTGGTCCAGGAGGTCCCCAATTACTAATCCAAAATCCTCCTTGACCATTATCTGCATCAGGATCAAAACTGATGGCTCTGGCTAGGTCTGGAGCATTGATAATGGACTGTGTTTGACGGGAGAGGGTATCGACCTTATAGATGGTATTGCTATTGTTGCAGAGGTAGAAGTATGAGCCATCCCAACTGATACCTCTTGTCCCCATGATCGCATTACCATTATGATCGGGTATGGTGAGACTTTGGATCTTTTGCCCTTGGAGATTGAGTCGGTGGAAGACGTTGGTGTTCCATTCTGCTATCCAATACTCTTTTCCATTAAAACCGATCGCAGCGAGCCCCAGATTTGTCGTTGCATTGACCGAATCAGAAGCACTAATTTGATAGAGCAAATCCCACATGGCTTCTCCATGAGTACCGCTAGGAGATTGACTGTAACTGACTCCAAATGATGATAAGAGCAAAGAGAAGGTAATAATGTATAGTCGGTTCATAAGGATAAAAGCGAAACTGATTATACATTTGATTGGGGGGATAATAAATTAAATTGATTTGAAAATATTTCTTGTGTAGGATTTGGGCTGGGATAAAAAAAAGACTCGTTCTGAAACAGAACGAGTCTTTTGTGTTAAGAAAAGCATATGAGCTTTTCCAGTGCGGGATTATCGTACAGAGACACGGCGAGTAGCAGTACCCTGAGAGGTTTGCACCTGAATCAGATAGATACCTGCAGCACGCGCGCTAAGGTCAAAAGTATGACTAATCTGCTGTGCACGTGGTAGTGCGACAGTTTCAACCACAGAACCGGTAATGTCATAAACACGTACGGTAGCGGCTTCTACTTGTCCAAAGTTTAGATCTAGATCAAACTGACCATTGTTCGGGTTAGGGAAGATGTTGAAAATACTGATACCAGCAGCAACTTCTTCTTCTACACCAGTAGTCCAAACATTTACGACGTCAGACGAAAAGCTCTGCGTACAACCATTTACATCTGTAACTGTTACAGAGTAAGCTTGACCACCTACTACATTACTGATCGTTTGAGTAGTAGAAGCAAATGGATCATTCCATACGTAAGTGTAAGGGCCATTGCCACCTGTAGGAGTAGCGGTTAGAACCGCATCACCAGCACCACTATCATCATCATCAACGCTGACTGTACCAGTAAGATATAGCGGCGCACAAGGACCAAAGTTTGGACGAAGTACATAAGCTACTTCAAATCCACCTAAGTTCTCGCTGTTTGCCCAGCCACCTAATGCGTCCCAGTTAATCCAAGTCTTACCAGGATTAAAGATAGAGCTTGTAGTAGCTAGAGTGAGGTTATCACCTGGCTCATTTACTCCTATATAAAACTCACCAGCAGGAAGACCAACTGGATTGCCTGGGAAAGGAACCGTCACAAATACACCATTGGCATTGTCATCAGCAGTGATTGTATAGCTTTCAGTGTTTTGGATCAAACTCTGAGGCATGCCATTGGCATCTACACTATATACAGAAGCAAAAATCACATCTCCTACTGGAGCAGCGTTAAGGAAGAAAGACACAGAAGTCATGAAGTCAGTCTGAGTCAAAGTGAAGTTTTGTCCTAAGATAGCATTGTCATTTGCAGTTGGGCCGATACCCAAAGAACCTGTGATCAAACCATCATCACGGCCAAAGACACTATCATTTACGCTTAAGAAAAAGAAAGCACTATCGTTAGTATTATCTTCATCAACCTGAGCACCTGTAGAGGCGGCAAGATCAATTAGATAAAAACCAGTATCTGCTGGGGTCCAAGGACCTACTATTGCAACAACAGTATCATTAGAGCCTAGTGGTGCGATAGTTTCTGTATCAGTAAATACAGATGAGCCATCTTGAGTAATAGCCAAATCGACAGAAACACTAGTGATTGCCGATGAACCTTGGCCAATCATTAATGCTGCGTAATCAGTAGCGGCAACATGATCTAAGGGTACAAAAGTGAAACCAGGACGTGGTAAGGCAAAAGCCATGTTGGCATCAATCTGAAGCGGAGAGAAGTCTAGATCGTAACCAAAGTTAAAAGTACCCTGTAGCATACCACCGAGGATACGCTGACCAGGAAAATCAGGATGGTTTTCAATTAAGTTTAGACCACCAGCACTAGAGGCTGCACCAAAATCAGCATTCACATCGCGAGATACAGGAGTAGACTGTCCAGAAGCAATATTGAACTGCTTGATGGTTGCTCCGCTACCACTCTGCTCAAATCCCCAGATATAAGGACCGCCGATGCTTGTTGCATCATAAGCCATACCATATGCAGCTAAGAAAGCATGGTCAGCAAATGGGATAGACGCGATTTGAGTACCATTACGAGTAATCGTGATGATAGGCTCTTGTCCACCTGTAGTACCCCATTGGTTGGTCCAGAAACCACCGTTTCCACCATCTAGCGTTGGGTCATAGCACATTGCTCTTACAGCTGCAGGAGCAGTGATAGTACCCACTACCATTTTAGTAGCTGGATCGACCTGATAGATAGTGGTAGAGTTGTTAGACAGAAAGAAGTGAGTACCGTCCCATACGATATTACGAGTCGCTGATACCGTAGGAATGGTAAACGTTTCTTGCCATACACCCATAGAGTTGTAGCGGTGTAGCGTATCATCTTGCCACTGAGATACCCAGAAATCAGTACCATTGAAAGCGATACCAGCAGTACCACCAGTAACACCATTTGGAATGGAGTCAGCAGGATCATATGCATATTCGATATCCCACTGAGCTTCAGACTGAGTCTGAGGAGCGCCATAAGGGATCATAGATAGAGAAATGTTACGTTGAGATCCTCCGAAGTGATCTTGGTCCGTATCTATTCTCTGAACGTTTGGAACAACTCCTTGCCCAAAGGCAGGAAGTACCAAACAGAGTAGCGCAAAAGCCATAAGAGCTTTAGGCAAATTTGTCTTCGTCAAATTCATGTTCATAGTCAATCAGTTTGTGATACTTAGTTTTGGTTAAGCAAAAAAAATATGTGATGGATTGAAATCCAATACTATATAAGAGCCTAAGGCTTGGGTTTTCCCTACCTGCAGACAATAAAAATTGTGATGCCGTTCGGTGAAACCGTAAACCAATTAGGAGCAGCTAATAAATGAAGTGTGGAATGTAAGTGGAAAAGGATGAGTATGCGAGGAGTAATTCTGCACCATATAGTCTATCTTGAGCCTGAGTCAATACCACAATTTTACCCAAAAAAGGCGGGAATTACAAACTCCTAACATGCGTATAAATCAGGGGGAACTATGTCGAAATTCCGAATCATTTTTTTTCGATTTTAAACGTTCATAAACCAAACTATCATCAATATCGCTGCGTTATTATTATACTAGGATTTACTCGATGATACTTCCCCTTTATTTATTCGTCTCAAAGTAGCCTAAAGCCCTTGTGTGATGAGAAGTCGTTGGTATATATTGGTGATCATATTTTTAAGCTCTCATTTGAGTAGCTCGATCTTGTCTGCGCAAGTATTTGAAGATCATTCATTTAGGCAAGAAGCCAAGCACGGTTTGGATTATACCTATGATCTGGATTTTGAAAAAGCGCATCAAGCATTTGAGGCACTTAAGCAATCATACCCCGAACATCCAGCACCCTATTACCTTTTGGCTTTCAATCGTTGGTGGCAGAGTTATATTTCTACGACTCCTTACTATCATCCTTTTATAGAGGAGCAATTGCAGTTAGCATTAGACTATAATGTCTTATACGCCAGTAAGGTTGAATACCGTCTTGAGTACACCTTTTTTCAATATATGATTTATGCTTTCCAGGCTCGCTTATATATTATGCAAAGAGATTGGTGGAGTGGGGCTAATAGCGGGCGTAAAGCACTCCCATATTTAGAAAAAGGCTTATCATTTTCGCAAGAAAGTCCCGAATTTTATTTCAGCTCGGGGATCTATCATTATTTCGCGGAAACTTATCCTCGAAAGCATAGCTATTTGCAACCTTTTATGGTCTTTTTCCCTGATGGGAACGCTGAGTTGGGACTCGATGAACTTGATAAAGCATCCCGCCTGAGCGACTTCACTCAAATAGAGAGTTTATTTTATTTGGGCGATATATATTTAGAAGAAGGGGATCTCAAAAATGCCATTCAGCTCAAGCGCAAATTGATGCGACAATATCCGCACAACACTTGGTTTGAAGCGGATTATGCGCGTGCCTTGATTTGGGCGCAAGAATATAGCAGCGCACAAGAAATATTAAGTAGTATCCAAACTGTATTTGAAGCTCAAAGGGATCACCAAACAAAACAAATAAGTAGCCAATATTCACGATATACTTCTCTACTAATGGTAAAGGTATATCATCATTTAGGTAGGGTCGCCCTAGAAGATCAGAAAAACTACTCCTCGGCTTTAGCCTATTTTGATAAAAGCCTTAATATGATTGGTATTTGTGGCCTGGTTGAATACGATTATTTGCCCATCAATCATTACTTCCGAGGCAAAGCACTCGAAGGCTTGCATCGAAATGATGAAGCTAAGCAAGCTTATGAGCGAGTGTTAGAATTTGAAGACAATGATGATGTTTCGAGTCTAGCCGCTCAGGCTATCGCCCGTTTGTGATCAAGCATAACCTGTTGGGCCACCAAAAGTAGGAGGGAGCTGGATATCTTTCTCTGCTAAATGAACCTCGCCATAATTTTGCTCAAACTTCTCGATATTATCCTTGAGAGCTAGTAATAGCCTCTTTGCATTTTGTGGTGTCACAATGATACGTGATCGAACCTCTGCTTTGGGAGTGCCATTGATAACTTGAACAAAGTCCAAGACAAACTCAGAGTGAGAGTGGGAAATGATCGCAAGGTTTGAATATACCCCTCTTGCTACCTCGGCAGGTAATTCTATGTTGAGTTGATTAGGTTTATTCGGATTATTGGGGTTCTGTTCAGCCATTTTTTATTCTTTAGCTCAATATTACAAAGAATTCATGGCATTCAATCTCTAATTCCTGTTCACATAAATCTTTGTGCGTCTTTGTTATCTGTTTGGAATATTTCCCAGGGTGAATTTTATGTCCTTGTTTTTTGGTTGTATAGGTACAAATATTTATAAATAGCTCAATTAAATCATTATTAACGTTTTTTTTATAATATTTTTTAGTACAAATGTGAATTTGTTGCACTTTATTTTGGTCTTGTATAGGGCTATTTTTGAAATGTTATCAAACAAGTTTCAACCCTAATAAGCCTGTATTAGATATGACAATGACCAAAACTTCCCAAAGCCTTTCCATCATGGAAAAGTCAGTCGGTCAAGCTGTCAAGAGTGGTGTAGCGCATCTTTCAACCGAAGATGATTTTCTCGACGGCAGACAAATTAAGCTAGACGGTAAATCTTGTATAAACTTTGGCTCTTGTAGCTATCTAGGATTGGAGTTAGATCCGAGAATGAAAAATGCGGCTATTGAAGCGGTAAATAAATTTGGCACTCAGTTTTCATCTTCCAGAGCATATGTATCACTCGGCCTTTATGAAGAGCTAGAGCATTATTTGGAGCAAATGTTTGAAGCTCCTGTAATCGTCTCTGCTTCCACTACTTTGGGACACCTCTCTACAATTCCCGTAATCGTAGGGGACAATGATGCCGTTATTCTCGATCATCAAGTCCATGCATCAGTCAATATGGCTTGCCAAACCCTCAGAGGTAAAGGTGTCCATATAGAATTGGTACGACACAACAATATGGAGATGCTCGAAGCGCGTATCAATAAGCTCAAATCCAAATACGACAAGATTTGGTATATGGCTGATGGCGTTTACAGCATGTATGGTGATTTTGCTCCGATGGCTGAATTGGGCGAATTGCTAGATCAATATGAGCAACTCCATCTATATGTAGATGATGCACATGGGATTGGGTGGAAAGGAGAATATGGAACTGGCCATGTCCGTTCTATCATCCCTAAACATGAGCGCCTATATTTAGCAGGATCAATGGCCAAAAGTTTTGGCGCATCTGGAGGAATCCTTGTATTCCCAAATCAGGAGATCAAACAAAGAGTCAGAACTTGTGGAGGTACCATGATATTTTCTGGGCCTTTACAACCGGCGACGATTGCTTCGGCTATCGCCTCAGCTCAAATCCATTTGTCTGATGAATTACCGCAACTGCAAGGGGAGCTTGAGGACAAGATTCAATATTTCAATCAAGCAGCGCAAGAAAAAGGGATCACTGTAATGGACCCTTCGATCTCGCCTATACGCTTTATACATGTTGGGATTCCAGAGGTTACTTATAATCTAGCGGCTCGATTAAAGGCAATGGGACTTTACGTCAATATTGCTGTATACCCAAGTGTTCCATACAAAAAGTCTGGTATGAGAATCACGCTCACCAATCATCTCAGTAAGCTAGATATTCACCTCTTACTAGAAGCTATTGTCGATCAAATGCCAATGGCTCAGCAAGAAGAAAGAGTGAAATCTCTCACTCAGAAACATCAGCTTGAAAAAGTATATATGAGTTGATATACGCAACTCACGTTCTTATAACCGCCTTATTTTCCTACTTACAGGGTAGACGTTCCACGGCAGAGATATATTCTCTGCCGTTTTTTTTGATAGGTGGAATCAAACTTCAAGTGTAATAATTTTGCTGATTGGACATTTTTTAATTCGTACTATGATGCTAGATTGGATCTGAAAAGTAAATCGAAAATATTGCATGCTTAAGAAAGTACGTTCTGTCTGGCAAAAACTATCTAATCTTGGAGTAAGTGAAGACTTATCTTCCGGAGAGGCCAAGCGAATCCGACTTACCAATCGGATTGGCTTTTTTGTGGGACTGTCTTTATTGCCATATCTTGCTCAGTACATAAGTCTAGGTATTGACATCGCGATTTATGTTCAGATTTTCACCTCTGTTGCCCTAATCTCTACCCCACTTTGGAATTACTTTCGCTACTTCACCTTTGCGCGTTTCGTGGTTATAGGGACGGGTGCTTTTAATATATTCCTGACTAGTTCGGTGATGGGGTTTGAAAGTGGGGAACATGTTCCACTATTGCTGCTCGTCTTAGTCTCGTTTATCCTGTTTGGGCTTCATCAAAAGTGGTATCTCTGGACCGCAGTGAGTCTCGGATTTATTAGTTGGTTTGTTTTGGAGATGACTGGGCATGCTGCTTTTGGGGACTTTAATGTCGCTTCTGCTGCGCAGCATGAGAGCTATGTGTTCAACTTTACCCTGAATATGTTCTTTGTCGCGATCTGCGCCTATTATTTTCAGGGTTTATCGGATCGACAAGTGGACGATATCATTGTTCGCGCCCAACGAGAGCTTAAAGCGGTTTTTGACAATTCCTTTGATGCGATCTTTTTGGTAAGTCTCGGTACTCATGAGATTACCTCCGCCAACGAGCGTTCTTTGGAGATGTTCGGCCTTGCCGAACGAGCAGGCTTTATTGGTAGACTGATCAACGAAATGCGAACCGAACCTCTCAATAGTGAAGAACTCTCAGGGATTGAAGAACGTCTTCAGGCTGGGGAGCGATGGAGTTCAGAGACGCAGTTCCGCAAAGCGGACCAAAGCATCTTCTGGGGTAGCGTGGCCTATACACATGTTAAGTATGGTGAAAAACAAGAATTACTCGTAAGAATTACAGATATCACTGAGAAAAAAGCGGCTGAATTAGCGATCATTGAGGCAAAGGAAAAAGCAGAGGAAGCCAACCGAGCCAAGGATAATTTCATGGCCAATATGAGTCATGAGATTCGTACTCCGATCAATGGTATCATTGGGCTAGCTGAAATTATCGAAGCAGAAGCAGAGGATGATGAACTACAGAGTTATGCTGATTTAGTACTGGAGTCTGGACACCGCCTGCTGCGAACGCTAGGGAGTATTCTCGATCTTACTCGCCTCGAAGCACAAGATGTCAACCTCGCCGTTGAGCCGATGAGCATCGATCAATTATTCAGTTCATTGGACAATACTTGGCGAGAGGAGGCTACTAACGAAGGTTTATACCTTGAGATCCAAGAATCTACCTCTAATGTCATGCCTTTGCTCAATCGGGGCTTTATCGAGCAATCTTTGGGACATATTATCTCCAATGCAATCAAGTTTACCGATATCGGTGGGGTTACAATCTCCGCTGAATACGAGAATGATGAAGCTGAAAACTCGCACCTCAAAATCATCGTCTCCGATACAGGTATCGGTATGAGTGAAAAGTTTATTACTCAAAAACTCTTTATGAAGTTTGAGCAAGAAAGCGATGGCCTGGACCGTAATTATGAAGGTTCGGGACTAGGACTTTCAATTGTAAAGCGTGTCGTCGAACTGATGAATGGACATATAGAAGTACTAAGTGTCAAAGGTGAAGGCTCCCAATTCATCCTGAGTTTTCCTGTTCCACAAGCTGAACCATTAGCTGTATAAACTAAATCTATGGGAAAGAAATACTCAATTGATTTATGACATTAATCCATTAAAAATGAACAATAAGCCAGCTGTGCTCATTGTTGAGGACAACAAAATAAACGCTCTTGTTCTCAAAAAGACGATCCAAGATATCTGTGAGCCGGATCATGTGATTTGTGACGAGGCGGTTTTTCGCGCTGTTAGCGAACGCGAATACAAAATCATCCTCATGGATATCAATCTTGGCGGTAATAGTTTGGATGGAGAAGCCATCATGAAAATCCTCAAGCAAGACGAACGTTATCGCCACATACCTATTTTTGCCGTAACTAGTTATGCGATGCCAGGCGATGAAGAACGTTTCCTCGATGCTGGCTTCGATCGGTATTATTCGAAGCCTATCGCCCGCAAGCAAATTAAAAGCGATCTCTCTTCAGCCTTAGAAGGAAATAAGGGGGCTAACGGATAAGATATACTAAAGGATTTGAAAGGGGAGTAAGCCACGGCTTACTCCCCTTTCTTTTTGCGCGATCATTACTACCAATGTTCGTAATGGATGTAATCAAAGTGCAAAAAACGTCTTTATTTAAACCGGGAAACCGGACTAACCATTGAGACAGGGCTATTTGCCATATATGTAGTGATCCTGCCCGTACAGCTGAAGTAGGTTAGATATCCAAAATAAAAGTAGCTATTTGGATATTGAAAGGAGAGCACAGCCGCTCAAGTTTCGGTACTACCAATACCATTTGCCAAACTCTTGTCCCAATCCAGTAGTAAGTAAAAAATAGTTATGTTCGTACAACCAAAAGTCATCCCAGCTGTTGAAACCCAAACTACTCAAGAGGAAATTCGCCCTCAAGGACGTGGTCTTTCTTATGACCGTCAGGAGCAAGCACTTGTCAATCTTGGTGCCGTAGCATTATTGCTTAGCATGAGTTTAGTTGCTGGTTTAGCTATCTGGACCTTCTTACCGATAGGGTAAGGCATAGTTAAGCGCTTTGATCTTTCTCGATTCGAGATGATACAAAGGTGCTGCTAATGTTTCTATCATTTGGTCATCTTGCCAAATAGGTCCGCGTAGCCAATTAGTTCGAGTTCGCCCCTCCAAACTATCCACCAGAAAATACTGACGACTTTTTGAAAGTCGTAGATCCAAAGGAACGTTTTCCTGCGGAATACCATATAAAATTGGTCCCTTCTCTAAAGCAATTAGAGCGGGGATTTTTTCTTTTTGTACCCTTCTCACAGCCATCGGTAGGACTAAGTCTAGTTTGTCGCCATCTCGCCAACTGCGCGTTACAAACGCATAACCTTCTTGCGCATCAGGCATGGTCAAGTCCTCATTGATGCGCAATTCTAATTTGCGGTTGCTGGTATAGAGATAGCGATAAGGATTGCCCGGTACGGCTTGATTGCGTGAAAAGCCCGGTATCCGTAACCCAATCGTAAAAGTAAGTTCGGACTCGCTTTGGATTTCGAGGCTTATGCTTTCTTCCCAAGGGTAACGCGTCCTCACATTGATGGTAAGGGCTTGTCCGTTGACGGAGAGTTCGGCAAGGCCGGCAACATATAAGTTGATAAATAAGCTATCAGGGCCGCTCACATAGGTCAGATCAGCCGGATGATAGGTCGAGTCGTTGTTTCTATATGCATTGACTAAACCATCATTCCATAAGGAGCGCTCCAATACTTCGATATAGCGACTCTGGCGTTCTTCGAGGAAGAGAGCCAAAGAAAGGGGAATCAAATCCTCATCTCCCATCAAGCTCATAGAATCTTGCACAAAGCTTTCCCATTGGCGCTTGCTTTCTGGCCCTAAGTCGGGAACGCTCAGTTTTTTACCTATCGGTTTGCCCGCCCAAATATCACCACTAAGGCTGATTTGTTCACTTTTGGCGGCCTGCCAAGTGATCGGGCTCTGATCACAAGCTGACAATAAGTAACAAGCAATAGTAAATATGAAAAGGCTTAGGCGGGGAAACTGCATGGGACAAAAATAAAGTCTTAGGACAGGCGGTGCAAGCCTTAGCTCCTTAACCACCACTGGAGGAACGCAAAAGCTTCCATCAAAAAGGCAATCCCCATATGGATCAAGATTCCTCCTAGAATGTTCCGACTACGATAAGCCAAAACGCCCAATATATATCCTCCAAAAAATGAGCTGATCGATTCGCCCATCGGTTTGGCAAAGTGTCGAGATACGTAGAGCGAAGCCATCGGCAATACTGCTTTGGGGCCTAATACGCCATACATGCCAATGACAAAGAAACCCCTGAATATCAGTTCTGTCCAGACAAAATCAAGCAGATAAAAGAGTTCATAAACTACGATAGCCCCGCCTTGCGGAACGCCCTCAAGCCGCTGAATCATCTTCAGTTTGAGGGTAGGGTAGTAGTCGATAAATTCGGGTAAAAAGGAAGCCGCAAACACAATCGGGACCATGATCCCGAGCATCAGCAGATAAGGAGGCCAGTGAAATCCCTTGATACGGAGCCCATAAAAGCTTTCTTGCTCTTTGTCATACCAACGCCAAAATAGCCACATGGGCAAGCAAATAGCTACAACACTGATAAAGGTCGCGCTTACCTTATAGAGATAGTAGCGCATCGCAAATGAAGTGGCGAGATCGCCGACATGGCGATAGTAATAAAAAGCGCCATCAAAACTCAATAATAACAGGCCAAATAGACTTCTGATCCAAAAAACTCGCGATTTGGCCCATTGCCAATCCTTTTGCCAAAGCCCATAGAGCACTAAGGTCCCGAAGTATGGAAAACTGTAGAAGGCAAAAAAAGCGAAGGTTCCCCAATGATTGTCCTTAAAAGTGCGGTTGATCCAGCTTTCAATGGTGCCTTGCTCCAATAAAAAATAATTGAGGAGTAGGTAGCAAGTCATCATTAGCGCCACACTCAGATAGTATGGGCTATTCCAGTTTTCTGAAAAGTGACTTTTGAGGTCTTGCCAAATAGCGAGGAAGCCGCCTTTCAAGCGTTTGAACATATATGTTAGTCTTCCCTGCGGATCACGACTCCTAGGTCTGTTGCATTCCAATCATCACGATTAGGAGCAGAAAATGAGGAGTCAAACATGAGGTTGCGAGACTTTGTCATGTCTTTATTGCCGATAGATCGTGTTACTTGAGGGAGATTGAGTGCACTTTGTTCCATCAGACTCGCATCAAAATCTTGCGTACTGTAGATCAATTTGAAAAAGCTTTGCACTTCCTTCTTGCCGAGTTGATAAACGGCTTCTGGCACTGCTCCCCTTAAAGGCGCTCCCTCTAAGGCCCAAGCTTCCTGACCATTTTGGAGTCGTAGCCCCTTATTGTGTAGCATCGTGGCGTTGATCTCAAACTCAGGAGACATATATAAAAAGGCACAGTAAAGCTCCATGCCACTGGTATTGACTATTTTGACTCTAAATCTCGGATAAGCCTCAGGACCATCAGCTTCGTGATATTTAAAGGTATAATCACCGTCAGCAGGCATCATTGGTGAATCATCATTGACGGGACAAATTTCAATTCGCACCGCATTTTGATGGATGCCACTACTCGGATTACTCAAGGCGAGTGTGCGTTCCCATTTGGCGATATGCTCCAGATATCCAATTACTTTTTCGGCGGACTCTTGAGTAAAGCCCTGTACCTGCTCTACCATCGGCTGACTATCAGCATCAGCCCCTCTGATGATTACATATTCGTTACGATCATTGGCGAGTAGGTGGTATTCAGCTTGGTTGCGGGCAACCTCTTCGATAAAGACGGAGGCTTCTCTATTGCCTGCTAAAGCAGAACGCGCCATCTCAACTGCCGCCTCATTGCCCCGCATACAGACTTTTAAACCTCTGACAGGCATATCGTGAATACGTACTCGATAGACCTTGCTATTGTCGAGAAAGGGTTCCCCTTCAGGTCTTACAACTGAAGATTGCGCTTTGACGCTACTTACAGTGGCTTGCCCCAAAGCAAAGGTGGTGTCATCCATCTCTTTATCAGAAGCATCTTGGGCAAATATATTTAAGATGGTTTTTTCTCCTGTCGCTGTATTACCCTTTATGATACCATGCACACTTCCGGCGTCGATCGTCCAACCGATCTCGCGATTATATTCGAGGCCATAGTATTGATTTTCGATCTTTACTGCTCCATTCAAAAACTCGAGTTGATCATCTCCTGAGGTGAAAATACTCATCTGAGGATCTTGCTCAAAAGTGCGTTGTCTCACCATACTTTTGACTCTGCGCATGACATCATGATATGTCATCGGCCCGAGTGCATTTTCGAGCACTTCTAGCAAGGAGAAAGTAAACACACCTCTAGGAGAACCACCTAGGTGAGTCTCTTTTGCCAATTGGCTACTATGAGTAGCTGCTAAATGTACGTGGCGGGTCTTAGGGACAACAATCTTGGTGCCTTCCTCTACTTCTAAAGTAGAACGAGAGGCTTGTTCCGTCATATTACGTGGTAGGATATAGGAGTCTAAATCTCTAGTGCTTTCATAATTAGGAGACTGACGTACCTTGACATCATTGGCTCCGAGTCCTACGCTACGCGTATTTTCTCCTGAGTTACAACAATCCGTAACTACTAGGATATGAGGATCTTTCTCCCCCACCATACTTAGCAGGGTTGCCATTTCTTTATCGGCTAGATCCATGCCATCAAACTGACGACTGTCATAGCAAACAAAGGTTTCATTAAGATTGTCGGATTCAATATGTCGAAAGACTTCGTGGGAGGGTTCTTGAGAACCATGACCGCTATAATAAAATACGGCTATATCATCACTAGCTGCTTTTGTGAGATGGGTTTCGAATTTTTCAACGATGTTAAAACGGGTTGCCTGATCGTTTTCTAGTATGATAGGCTGGAAATCCAGATTGTTTCGTTGGGCCCTTTTACGAAGGAATTCGGCAAAGGCGCGCATATCATTGACACATCCATCGAGGGCAGGAACCGGAGCTTGATATTTATCAATTCCGACTAGGAGGGCATAGATCGTACTCATATTAGGATAGATTCGTGGCTTGTTGTTCTATCCAAATACGCAAAAGGCAAGGAGGATTACAAATATTCCCGCAGCTCGGATTAATCGAGCCAAAAACGCAAAGTTGCGCCACCATTATTTCCTGAAAAGCCTTTGCCACCCCATAGTTCATACATGGGTTTGATATCCAAAGCGAGGCTAGCATCGATGCCTGGGAGGCCAAATTCGATCCCTAACATCCCATCTATACCCCCAACTTTATAGGATGATTGCTCTGTTGCGAGAAGGTTGTTGTAACCAAGATGGGCACCGCCACCAAAGTATAAGTATGTATCAGTATTGCGGCCAAGTGGGATATGGCCCACTGCCATACCGATAACACGAAAACCACTGCGTCTATAGACCAATAGTCCTTCTACTGCAGTAGATTGATTTACAAAATGTTTTACAGAGATACCGTTAGCACTTCCTAATCTGACACCAATAGCGGTCTCATAGTCTTGAGCGCTAAGTGAGGAGAATGAAAAAAACGAAAACAGCGTGCTAAGCAGTAGAAAACGTGTGGTGTAAAAATGCATGTAGGATTTTACCTTTGAGTAATAGGAATGGTCGGGAAAGCCGTTTACCTGAGACAAAGTGTAGATTTGCTACATAGAATTTATTTATCTGATTACTCAACGAAAAATTGCGCTTATTCGCATATCTTTCGACTAAAATATCCGCAAATATTTCAATTAATCGTACGTAAATGCGCGCATCTGGTTTCATTTTTCGTTTATCCTGCCTACTTCTCCTCTTCAATGGCAGTACCCTCAGTCTGGTATCACAGGTAAATCTCTCCCAATTAAAATCCTATATCGAGGAAGCAAGAGTCGCTTGGGATGTGCCCGGTATGTCTGTTGGGGTCGTTTATGACGGTGAAGTCGTGATGGCAGAGGGTTTTGGAAAACTAGAAATTGATAAACCCACCAAAGTAAATGGCAACAGCCTTTTTGCGATTGCCTCTAACACCAAAGCATTTATTGGCACCTCTCTTTCTATCTTAGTTGAGGAGGGGAAGATCAATTGGCAAGACAAAGTTCGTGATCATTTACCTCATTTTGCGCTATATGACTCTTATGTGAGTGAAAACGTCCGCATCGAAGATCTACTTTGCCATCGTGTCGGTTTAGGGACCTTTAGCGGAGATGTGATATGGTATAAGTCTGATTACAGTGCTGAGGAAGTCGTCAAACGCATCAAACACGTCCCTCAAGCCTATGGTTTTCGGGATGGCTATGGATACTCAAATTTGATGTTTATCACCGCAGGAGAAGTGATTCGGACTGTTACAGGCCAATCATGGGCAGCGTTCGTCGAAGACAGAATTCTAGATCCACTCGAGATGCAACGTACTCAGACCTCAGTATCTGCCCTCGAAAGCATGCAAAACGTCGCGACACCGCACAAACCATTTGAAGGCGAAAATCATCCTATCCCTTATGCCAATTGGGACAATATGGGAGCCGCGGGTGGTATCATTTCTTCGGCCTCTGACATGGCGAAGTGGATACAAATGCAGCTGCATCATGGAATTAGTGAAGAAGACACTTTCTTTACCGCCTCAACTCAAAACAATATGTGGCATCCTCACAATGCGCTGAGGGTCAGCCCAGGCTATAAACGTTTATTTCCTTCGACCAATTTCAGAGGCTATGGTCTTGGTTGGTCTCTCAATGACTATATGGGCCATAAAGTAGTAGCCCATGGTGGCGGTTATGATGGGATGTACTCTCGTGTTCTCATGCTGCCTGAAGCGGGTTTGGGGATCGTCGTTTTGACCAATAGCATGAAGGGGATCAGTACTTATATCGCCAATCATATTGTGGATTTATACCTTGGAACCGAGGAACCCAAAGATTGGAAAACCATTGGACTTCAGAGTCAAGAGAGAGGAGATAGCTACCGTGTAGAACGCGTCGCCAAACGCCAAAGCGCACGTATAATGGACACGAAACCCGCGCTCGAATTGAGTGCCTTTGCGGGTACTTATCATTCTGATATGTACGGTGATATTGAGATTCTCCTTGAGAACGATCAACTCACTATGCATATTCCTCATGCGCCCTCTCTCGATGCAAAGTTGGCGCACTGGCATTATGATACTTTTGAGATCAAGTGGAACGAAACCCACGCTTGGTTTGATTTCGGAACGCTCAACTTTGAGCTAGGTAATAATGGCGCTATCACTGGGGCTACTTTTGATGTACCTAATGATGATATATTCTTTGAGGAGATCGAATTAGTAAAAGTAAAGTAAGCCACATAGTAGAAATAAGGGAAAGATTAAGGGAAAACCCGCATTGCAGTATGGAGCGAATTCTGCTATTTTCGCCCTTGAATCAAGCAACAAAATACCATGAGTCTCGATAATTTGAATGTCAGCGATTTTACTGAAAATAAATCTGTTCTCCTGATGGTACAGGAGGTCCAAGATTATATCGCTACCCAAAAAGCCGCCGATCCCGAATTTGGCTATTCCGACGCTGTCGATGAAGCGGGCAATTGGTATGTCGATCTCGTACAAGAAGGAGGAGGCGTATTGGGAGTCGCTTTGCTGGGATATACCTATATCTTAGAAAAAGCAGGTGTCCGTTTTTTGAAGTTGGCAGGGACTTCTGCTGGTGCTATCAATACGGTCATGATGTCTGCGGCTGATAAGTCTGAAAATGAACGTTCACCGAAGGTACTGGAACACCTCGCTAAATTAGATCTATTTAGCTTTGTCGATGGGGATGATGATGTCAAGGACTTTGTCGAATCTCTTAATGAAGGTGCTGGAACCGCGAAACTGTTGTTCAAAGGCATGCAGATATTTGACAACCTCAAAGAAGATATGGGGCTCAATCCTGGGAAGCAGTTTCAGGAATGGATGACAAATACATTAGCTGAGTTTGGGATCGAAAATGCCCAGCAGCTACGTGAACAAATGGAGGACTTACCGGACTCTCTTCAAGAATTGATTTACCCAGCCGATAAGGCAGAAGAACGCAAAAACGATTGGCCATTTGCGGTAGTTGCCGCTGATATCACCACGGAATCTAAAGCAGTTTTTCCTAAGCATGCTGGCCTGTACTTTGAAGACCCAGAAAAGGTAAACCCTGCCTATTTTGTGCGTGCTTCTATGTCTGTGCCGATATTTTTTCACCCATTGCGTCGAGAACCCAATAGTTTGGATGATGCTTTTGCTTGGGAAAAAGAGGGCATCCCTCAAAGCCCCGAAAATAAACTCGCTTGGGAGCGAGAATTGGAATATATGGGTCCACACCCTGAAAAAGTACTATTTGTTGATGGTGGTATCCTATCAAACTTCCCGATTGACATTTTTCATGCATGGGATAAGATACCGCGTCGCCCCACTTTTGGCGTTAAGCTAGGCTTGAGCCGGAATACGATGAATGAAGTGGAGGATATGAACTATGCGGGTCTGATCGCTGCTTCTTTTAATGCGGCTCGGATGATGCGAGATCAAGATTTTATCTTGAACAACCCAGAGTATCGCAAGCTAGTGGCGCAGATCGACATTGGAGAGCATAATTGGTTAGATTTTGCGCTGAGTGATGAAGCGAAGATAGACTTATTTATACGCGGGGCTCAAACCGGGCTAGATTTTCTCAAAGGCTTCAATTGGAAAGAATATAAAGGCATCCGACAAAAGCAATTGTTGTCGATGGCTAATAAGGTTACGGAAAATATATTTGGTGTCGATCTGGATGAGACGCTAGCCTTTATCAAAGCAAGAAGATCGGAGGAGGCTAATAAGATGCTAGGCACCAAAGTTAGCACTCGTGGTATGGCTTCTGCACCATCACGCTCTGAAGTGGTTTCTGTAGCCGCTGTAGGGAGTTCTGGCGCCCTTGGCGAACGCATGAAATTGCTCGGTGTACTCGAAACCAGTTATAAAGCCTTATGGATCGACGATGCCTATGCGGCTAATACTGACTACCCCAAGCGAGAAGAAGTGAAATTGTGTGAAGCAATTGGCGGTGGAGGAGAAATCCACTTTGTCAACAGTAATGAAGAAGCGTTCCACGCAGTGGCTAAAGACCCCGACTACTATGATCTCATCATATCTGATATCAAGCGAGCGAATGGCGAGATCAGCGGGACGGAGTTTTTGAAGGGAATGGTCAATCAGTTGGGATTTGAGAAGGTTCCACCAATGATTTTTTATATCACTGACTTTGATCCTGCCAGGGGAACGCCTGCTTACGCCTTTGGTATCACTAATTCACCTTCTGAATTGATACATTTAGTAGCGGATGTGCTGCAGCGTAAATAAAAAATAGGCGAGCCTCGAAAGGCTCGCCTTTATTCTCATTAGGGTAAATACCCCGTGGCTTGCCACGTGCGAAGAAAATAGAAATTGGGCGTTAGCCCACCTGATGAATATGTTTATAAATGAATGCTCCGGGGCTTGCCCCGGAGATTTTTTACTCGAATGAATTAGTATTTCAATACTTTCTGGCTTTCGATCAAGATGTTTTGAATACGCATCTGAACTAGGTAAGTCCCTGTTTCTAGATTACTAATGTCGATTTTGTTGGTGCCTTGATGCTTGGAAACCAAACGACCTGTAAAATCACGTACTTCGATGCTTACTTCCGGAAGATCAAGAGCTAGGGCACTGTTGATCGTGATTTTATCAGTGCTAGGGTTTGGATATACTTCTAAGATCGCATCAGTCGTAGCAAGACGCTTGCTAGGAGTCGCGGCACCTTTGGCACAAGTTGTACCATAAACACCGAGGAAGCAGCTCAAATCAGCAGCCGTTACGCCACCATCGCAATTGAGGTCTCCTTGTAGGCAAGAAGTGCTATAGTAGCCAAGCCAGATACTCAAGTCGTTTTGCGTGATAGTGCCATCATAATCCATATCACCCTTGCAACAAGTAGTGCCGTAAAGGCCTAAAAAGATGGTGAGGTCGCTGGCATTGACGATACCATCACAGTTTATATCAGAAACAAGACCAGGACCGCTTTGCCCAAACTCACCGAGCATTATACTGAGGTCCGCTTGATTGATTATACCGTCGCAAGTAAATTCTCCTGGGCAGTAGCCCGCTTGAGCGACACTAAACATGCAAAAAAATAGCGCGAATGAAGTAAATAGCTTTTTCATTTTGGTTTTCTATAAAAGTGATAAAATGGATGCTCGAGCAATTGATAAAGCATCACTAAGTTTTTCACTCTAAGAAGACGAGCCTACTAATTTTCAATCACCCTGTTTTTTGTTTTTTCTTGAGATTAGTGCGAAAGTGGCTGATAATAAGGATATTATGATAGTCGCCCAAAGCCAGGTGTAGGAAGGCCTTTGCAAGGGAGAATCGTCGCCAGTGATCACGAAAGTACACCAATAGGAGGGATGAGTGAGGTCTGGACTACAAGTTTGGAGGAAGGATTTTCTTGCGGATTGCAAAGAGATCACCTTGTCATTTCCTTGATCAAGCTCACGATAAAAAGCCTCTAGTAGTTGAGCTGCAACTCTCCCATCTGCTTCCCATAGACTGGCCACAAGGCTAGGGCAACCTGCATACCTAAAGGCTCGACTTAGACTCATCACTCCTTCCCCTTCTACCCAATTTCCCGCAGCACTTTCACAAGCGGCGAGTACAACCATCTGAGCGGAAAGTGATAAATCGTACAACTCAAAAAGGTGTAAATATCCATCCTGCAGATTGTCCTCCGGACTAAATTGTAAATGAGTCTTCTGCCCGTCAACTGGGTCCACTCGACCGTGCATAGCTAAGTGTAGGACCGCAAATTGTTCGCCTTTTGCTTTGAAGGCGCTCTCTGTCGCATTGGTCCCTTGAAATAGCACCCCATTAAATTGCTTTTGCAATTTTTGAGCACTGGCTTGATTGTAAACTAGTGCTAATGAATCGGTATAAGAGGGCGCAAAGGCCGCAAAAAAGTCTTGAGACTTCCGCTCTGCTAATTTTTCCAACTGCAGTCGTAAAGAAAAGCCGTAAGAAATGCCCCATTTACTAAAGGCGTACGGAAGCGTTCGGTAAAGCCGGCTAAACCCCTTGTCTCCTATATCATCAGCAAGCGGCTCATAAAGTAATGCCTCCCAAGGAATATTGGAGAGAGGGCCGTCTGGGATAATGGCTAAGCTTTGATAAGCCTGCAAATCGATACCATCACTCAAGCTTAACCACATTTTGTGCGCTAACTTGGTATAAGCTCGGAAATAAGGCCTTGAGTAATCGGGCTTCTGTAGAGATGTTCTTAGTTGGGCCACCTCTTGCGCGAGTTTGTTTGGCTCATCTATCTGGAAAAAATGTACCTCATGAGCAGAAATAGCCCAAGCATAAACCGCAGATTCGCCCCAAAAGTAGGACAGAATCATTTTTTGGGGTTCAATACGACTTTGTAAATCGAGGAGACTATAAACCGGCACTTCTGCATAGCACATTTGATAGTAGAGCGGGTAGTTTTTTTCTAGCCGCTTGCGGAACGCTTGTGCTTCTTGCTGTGATTCGAATAATAATTGTTGCCAACGGTTTTTTGAACTTGAATCTGCTTTGGATTGAGTGAGAAGCAAGTTTTTGTAAAAAGCGATCTCTCCTTTGAGATAGGTTTCTTTTTCGGTGAGACTATCGGGCAGACCCGCATTGTGCAAGGCATTTAGCTGCTGTTGAGACTCGAACAATACCATCGCTTTGCTCCCTTCTGAAAACCGAAGGGCTAATTCTATCCATTGGGGATTGGGATCATATTGATGACGAGCAAAAGCCAAGGCAATCCCATGTTCGTAGATGTCATGCCCTAGTTCCCCAAGCCGAAACTTTGCTTGATCCTCTTGATGACTATGTCGCAATAAACTGATACAACTATCTGCTAAAAGAGAGGCAGAGATCGCCTCTTCCCAATAATCTAGCTGTTGGTTCTGCGCATATAGTTTTGATTGACAGTGAATATAAGCTTGCAATACGGTGATCGATTCCCGCAATTGAAGCACTTCGTCTAAGCGAGGGAGGCGTTCGCTATCAGCTTCACTCAAAAGAAAAAGTGCTTGCAGATATGCCTGATTAGCCTTGTCCCATTCTTCACTCTCTCTGTATAAATCTCCTAATTGTTGGTAGGATTGGGCTAAAGCTGGGCTTTTGATCAAGCCTGCAAACTCTTTGCTCCGCAATTCCATCGATTGCCATAGATATTGTTCGGCGGTATCCCAATCATCGTTTTTACGAGCGAGACTTGCCCTGATCTCTAGACTTACTTGTTCTCGATAAGGACCATATTTCTGACGTAGTTCATCAGCTTGGTCAAGATAGTAAGATACACTGTCAAAAACTGATTGCTCAAGGTGGAGATTGGCTAAACGGTGTGCGTATCTGATCCAATTGCGGGCGGACTTTTTGTCTGATTTCTTTCCTAATAGAGGACGACTCTCATACATCGTTTGTCTTGCCTGCTCCAATTGTCCTTGGTCATCGTAGGCTCTAGAGCTCGAAAAACCTAAGGAAAAGAGCTGCCTATTACTCGCTTTTTCACTAGCAGCAAGATGGCGATAGGCTGCCTGAAAGTAGTCCAAAGCTTCTTGTGGGTCGCCCATTCGTCGATAAATGACCCCGATATTATTATAAAGGCGAGATAAACTTACTAAGTCTAGGGTTTTGGCAGACAAGGAGATTTCTAACGCTTCATCATAGCATTTTTTGGCTTGGACCAATGCTCCCTTTTGACGGTAGATAGCCCCGAGATTATTCAAAAGATTGATATGAGCAGGGTGTGTTATGCTAAGAGTAGTTTTGCTATGTGCTATACCTAATTTGGCAAAATGCTCTGCAGCCTGATAATCATATCGTCGGATATGGCTAGCGGCAAGTCCATTGTAAACGCGGCAAAGAGCTTCATTTTTGCCTGCTTTGAGATAGATATCTGCCGCCGCACCTAATAATTGTGCTGCTGAGTCTGGATTATTCCCGATCACTCGATTTGCTATCCTCGTCCAATGAGTCGCCGAATCTACGTCTGCATTTTGAGCCCTGAGTTGTAGCCCAATGCTCAATAGCAATATCACCAAAATGGGTCTCGACATTTTTTATAATACTTGGATACGTTGGTATTTATACTCGGTACCGATTTGGCGTTTGAGGTAGTATATCCCTGCGGGGAACGCTTGGGTAGATATTTTGTGTGAAGAATTGCCTGCTGGGAGTTGCCAGCTTTGGAGCAGGGAGCCTCTAATATCATAAATCTGCAAAGTGCTCGGGGCCTCAAGAGGAGTAATTTGTAAGATATCGGAAGTTGGATTTGGATAGATCCATGCTGATTTTTGGGGTTCAAATCCTAATCGTTTGTCTTTGGAAGCGGCAGTGTAATATGGCCAACAAATGGCTCTAAGACGTGGGTCCCTTACGTCCCAAAGGGTACTTCCACCAGATTGTAATGAAGTCCATGCATTTAGATGATACCCATATAAATCTAATGATATGAAGTTGACTAATGCCTGCGAAAAAGGCGTAATCAACTCATAAGTATAGATTTTTCCATTGGCAAGAGATTGTGTGCTGATATTGGAGCTTAAGCTTACTGGATCAATATCTTGTACCAAGGCATTGTTATAAGTCTGGCTGGGAAGCGCGATAACCGTATTGCTCTGGTCGAAAAATCGAACTACCGCTCTATATTTATTGTGAGGGATACCATTTGGGATAAAAATATCTATATAACGCTTACTGAGAGCGTTGAAGCTTCTCCCTCGTTTATCGTCCGTATCCCATATCGCAAAGCAAGGCTCATCATCAGTATTTGTATCATCCAAACCATCGGTCTGAGCGAATAAGTTGGGCATAGCAAATCCGACAAGCACTACTAGGAGTAATAGCAAGCGAGTATTTAGCTGATTCATATTTTCGAATAGTTTAAATTGTGAGATAAAGTAGTTAATTTTCCTACAATCTCACGTTTTCGTCTATTCGAAAACCTAAAGATTTGACCGAAAGCCTCCCGTGCTTAGACTCATTGGGAGGCTTTCACATTAAGAGACGAAGCCTCTCATTTAGGATCACCCAAAAACTGAGATTTTTTTAGTTATAGCAGCATGTCTCAAAAAATCCTTCCAGATCGTGAATTGATCAAGGCTATTCATAGTCGGGGAGGGGAGGAGCAGGCCGCCATGCGGATGATCTATCGACAGTATTGGGGCTATACAATCAAAGGGCAGCGCCAATACAGAATCTCAGAGGAGGAGGCAATTGATGCTTATGAGGATGCTCTCATTGGATTATCTCGCCAACTCCAAAAGCCTGATTTTCAGCTAGAAGGATCAATCGGAGGCTATTTATATCGTGCTTTTTGCAATCGTTGTGTTGATCGGGTGCGAAAAACTACGTCTTTACCTACAGAGACACTGGATCATGCAAACCTATTGCCTAGCAAAGCACAGTCTGTATTACAGAAGTTGTTGATAGAGGAAGAGGTCGCTGGCTTGATCTCGCTAATGGATAAGTTAGGGGGGAAGTGTAAACAATTACTGCTGGATGCTGAATATTATGGTTACAGCATTGACGAACTCCTTAGTCGACTAGGCTTCAAAGACGCTAACAGTCTTGCTAGTCAAAAATATCGCTGCATGAAAAAACTGAGAGAATTGATCAAGAAGAAAAATATAAGCCGGGAAAAGCTGCACAAAA
This sequence comes from Bacteroidia bacterium, assembly GCA_045106675.1. Lineage (GTDB taxonomy): Bacteria > Bacteroidota > Bacteroidia > J057 > J057 > JBCAWW01. The sequence goes on along the minus strand of JBGCFA010000121.1, from coordinate 7,485 downwards.
AATCATGAATCCCGAACGTGAACATAGCAATAGCCTACGCATAGAGGCTTATTTGGCTGGAGAAATGAATCCTGAACAAGGCTTAGCTTTTGAGGCTGAGTGTGAAGCTGATGCTGCTTTGCAGGATCAGCTAGAACAATATCTATTATCAAGACATATCGTTCAGCGCAGCGGGAATCAAAACCAAAAGGATCAATGGCAGGACCTGAGAGCAGAGATGCGCGCTAGTCAAACAAAGGTCACTGTTTTGAGGCGCTTAGGACCTTATTTAGTGGCTGCCGCAGTTCTTTTCTTGTTGATTTGGGGAGGGATTACCTTATTTGTGCCTACTCCAGCTAAGCCTGACAGGCTCTTTGCGGGCTTCTATGAGCGTCCTCAAGCGCCGGAGCGGATGGGAAGTAGTCTTGTGGAAGCAGAACGTCATTATCGGCAAGGAGACTATGCGCAGGCTATTATTAGCTATGAGGCAATCGCACAAGATACAAGCCAGTCATTGGCTGCGAATTCATATTTGTATTGGGGCATCGCTTATCTAGAGCTTGGACAGACTGATAGTGCTTTGGCCCGCCTTGCGGAACTCGAGACTCTGCCCGAACAGAGGGATTGGTATACTAGCCTCATCTATCTAAAAGAAGGAGAAGGAGCGAAAGCTCAGACGCTTTTGCAGCAAATTGTAGCAGATGAGCAGCATTTTTATCGAAATCAAGCTGCTGAACTTTTGGAAAAATGGGCTGATTAGCCAAGCTCGACTAAGTCTTTTTCGCTGAATATCACGATTGTTAGGGGAATTAAATGCAAAAAGGATCATCATTTGACGATCCTTTTTGTCGGGATGGGCAGATTCGAACTGCCGGCCCCACGTCCCCCAGACGTGTACTCTAACCGGACTGAGCTACATCCCGAATATCCCTTATTTCATAAGGGGTAGCAAACTTACAAAGATTCTTTTAATTCTAGCAAGAAGGCGCGCAACTTTAATAAAGTTTCTCGCAATTGTAACTCTTCCTCGATTCCTTTTTGATCCTTGCGAATACGCTCTTTGGCACCTTTGATGGTGTATTTCTTGATTTTGAGGAGGTAATGGATCTTACGGAGGACCTCGATGTCCTTAGGGGTGTACACACGATTCCCCTTCCGGTTTTTCTTAGGGTTGATTTCCCGAAATTCAGTCTCCCAAAAACGAATCAGAGAGGTAGTAAGATCTAATTCCTTAGCTACCTCTCCGATCGTATAGTACTGCTTTGGTATGATTTCTTCTACTTGATTCAAACCGAAAGCTTATGTTTTAGTAAAAATATTAATCCATAGACATATTATCCACTTTCGCTTCTTCGCGAGCTTTTACGTACTCTTCTGGCGAAAGATCACCGTAGAAGTAGTCGATAGGATTGATTTTCTTATTGTCTTGGACAATCTCGTAATGGAGGTGAGGTCCTTTTGAAAGACCAGTATTACCTGACCATCCGATAATATCACCACGATTTACTTTGTGCCCTTCTTTGACGTTGACCGCCTTGAGGTGAGCATATTTGGACTCATAGCCAAATGCACCGTGATTGATATGTACTTGGATACCATAACCACCGCGACTACGTCCCGCAAACTTGACGATACCATCTGCACTAGCACGTACAGGAGTACCTTTGTTAGCTTGCATATCTAAACCAGTGTGTGGTTTGCGATATTTGAGGATCGGGTGCATACGCATTCCGAAGCCTGAGATGATCCGTCCCGGTACGGGGCGAATAGCAGGGGTATGACGTAACTCTTCTTCTTTCGAATTGAGTAAGTCAACCAAGATTGTATAACTAGTGCCTTGAAGGTCAACTTTCTCACCAAGATCATCAATGGTTTTTTCTGTGTCGACTAACTCCTTAGGCATATTAGGGCTGTAGATATTAGCGCTGCCGCCTTTACCTCCATTCCAAATACCTTCTGCAATAGCCTCGATACCGAGGATGCTGCGATAATATTTGTCATTCATCTGTAGAGAATCTACTCGATCCTCTAAGGATGAAAATTGTTCGTTAAATTCCTGGATACGATTAACCAATTCTTGGTTTTCGTTTTTTAAGAGAGCGTTCTTTGGATCATCGTAAGCAAAGAAGTAGATCGCAAGTCCCGTCAAGGCGAGTAAGCCTGCCAGAGAGAAAAGGGAAGCTGTATATCGAATTATCGATTTGGGCGTAGTCTTCTCCTCCTGGAATGTGCAACTCTCATCATCATAATAGTATCTCACTTTTCTTGCCATAAGAACAGGGGATTTTGATTAATTTGGACCGTGGTTTGGGATCACAAAGGCGCAAGTTTGGCGTAAGATTTCTAAATCCTGTGTGGATATATAAATCTCGTGAGCCAAATTTAACAAAATTTTCATATCAACAAACAAACCATACATTAATTATTTACGCAAGATCATACAAGAATAGAAATAAATGAATTCTTCAAGAAAAATACGAGAGACCTTTCTAAACTTCTTTGCGAGCAAAAAACACCAAGTAGTAAAATCAGCTCCTATCGTGATTAAAGACGATCCGACTTTGATGTTTACAAATGCTGGCATGAATCCATTTAAAGACATATTTCTCGGATTAAAAATTCCGGAATATCAAAGGGTCACCGATTCTCAGAAGTGTTTGCGTGTTTCCGGCAAACATAATGACCTCGAAGAAGTCGGCCACGACACCTATCATCACACCATGTTTGAGATGTTAGGAAATTGGTCTTTCGGTAACTATTACAAGCAGGAAGCGATAGATTGGGCTTGGGAATTACTTACCGAGCACTATCAGTTAGACCCTGAGCGCCTCTATGCCAGCGTGTTTGGTGGCGAAGAAACTGATGGGACCGAAGCTGACACCGAAGCCGAAAAGATCTGGCTTAACCACCTTCCCGCTGAACGTATCTTGCGTTGTGGCAAGAAGGACAACTTCTGGGAAATGGGCGATGTCGGACCATGCGGGCCCTGCTCAGAGATCCACGTTGATCTGCGTTCAGATGAAGAAAGAGCCAAAATAGATGGCGCTAGCTTGGTAAACGCTGACCACCCGCAGGTAGTAGAAATCTGGAACCTTGTTTTCATTCAGTACAATTGTCGTGCCGATGGAAGTTTAGAGCCGCTTCCATCGACTCATATCGACACTGGGATGGGTTTTGAGCGACTTGTTATGGCACTTCAGCACAAAGAATCGACATATGACACCGACCTTTTTGACCGAACACGCAGTTTTTTGGAAAAAAAGACCGGATTGCAATATTTTGATGCTACGGAAGAGCAGAAGATCGCTATTCGTGTAATAATTGACCACATCAGAGCCATCGTTTTTACCATTGCTGATGGCCAAATTCCTTCTAATACCGGCGCAGGCTATGTAATTCGTCGCATCTTAAGACGCGCTTCTCGCTATGCTTACTCGACTTTAGGCATCACCGAACCATTCATGTTTGAGATGGTCGCCTTGCTCGCAGAGGAATATGACGGAGTGTTCGACGAAGTGCGGCAACAACAAAATTTCATCGAGCGTATCATCAAAGAAGAGGAGAGTGGCTTCCTGCGTAAGCTCGAAAGTGGCTCACAAATGTTTGAAAGCTACCTCAAAGACAATCCTAGCGAAAAGATTATAGACGGCAAATTTGCCTTTAGATTATATGATACATTTGGGTTTCCTATCGATTTGACTGAACTCATGGCCCGTGAACAAGGCCGCGAGATCGATATGGTCGGCTTTGAAAAAGAGCTAGAAGCCCAAAAAACGCGTAGCCGTGCCGCGACGGAAATGGATACGGGCGATTGGATTAATGTTAGCCCTTCGGATGATCTACCTCGCTTTTTGGGATATGATACCTTGAGCCTACAGACTACGATCCAAAAGTATCGCACTGTCAAGACCGCCAAAAAATCTCTCTACCAAATCGTTCTCGCAGAGACGCCCTTCTACGCCGAGAGTGGGGGACAAGTAGGAGATAAAGGCACGCTCTCCAATGGAGTAGAAACCATCAAAATACTCGATACGAAGAAGGAAAATCAGTTGTTCGTGCATCTAGTTGACAAGATTCCTGCTGATACCAGTGGTGATTGGACGGCAGCAGTGTATGGCAGTTTCCGGAAACGCGTCATGGCCAACCATACTGCAACCCACCTTTTGCATGCTGCATTACGCAATCACTTGGGCACACATGTTGAGCAGCGTGGCTCTCTAGTGTCTGATAAGAGCCTGAGGTTTGATTTTTCTCACTTTTCAAAGGTGACGGATGAGGAGCTCGCCCTTGTCGAAGGTGAAGTCAATGAAAAAATAGCCGAAGGAATTCCTTTGGTGGAGTACCGTTCTATGCCTATCGAAGATGCCAAGGCACTCGGGGCAATGGCCTTATTTGGTGAGAAGTATGGCGATGAGGTGCGCACGATTGTTTTTGATCCGGCCTACTCCGTAGAACTCTGCGGTGGTACGCATGTCTCTAATACACAGGAAATCCGCTTGTTTAAACTCGTCTCTGAAGGCTCTGTTGCCGCTGGTATCAGACGGGTAGAAGCTTTGACGAGTGATGCTGCTTTAGCGTTTTACAACGAACGCTTGGCTACTTTGGATCGCATCGCGACCCAATTCAAAACGCCCAATAAGCTAGATAAGCAGGTCGAAGAGCTCAATGAGAAGCTACGTTCCCTTGAAAAGGAACTCGCGCAAGCTAATGCTGAAAAAGTAGCCCGCCTCAAAGGGGAGTTGTTAGGCGAAGCCGAGGAAATCGGAGGTATCCAAGTGATTCGTAAGCAAGTCCCATTGGGCTCAGCTGATGATCTCAAACAATTGGCCTTCATGCTCAAGCGCGAGACCAAAAATACTTTAGCGGTGCTAGGAACTATTGTCAAAGACAAGCCTCTGTTAGGAGTGGTATTGAGCGATGACCTAGCTGAGACAGGAAAGTTTCACGCAGGGAATATCATCCGCGAACTCGCCAAAGAAATCAAAGGCGGCGGTGGAGGACAAGCCTTTTTTGCTACCGCAGGAGGTAAAGATGTCAATGGATTAGCCGCAGCATTAGCGAAAGTTAGTGAGATGATTTAAGTGTTATTTAATCCATTTTATCGTTTCGCCAAAAGGCGAAGGCTCCCAAAGCTATCATCAATACGATCAAATAATATTCCCATCCAGTACGCTTTTGTTCAAGCGGCTGGGTGGGACCACTGATCATCCAACCGGCCCAGAAAAACGGATGGGCTAAATCGGCTCGCTCCAAATAGTCAAGTTGTGCCTGACGTAAGGCGACTTCCGGCTGCTGCGCTTCATAAGCATAAGATAAAAAGCGTTCTAAGATTGGTAGGGTGGAGGCATCGCGTACGGCCCAGCGACTCATAAGCACATTGGGACAACCGCCAAAGTGAAAACCATTGGCCAAGGAGATCAAGCCCTCTCCAGCCCGCCAACTGCCTTGACCACTCTCGCAGGCACTGAGAATCGCCAATTGATTTTGAAAGGAAAGATTATACAGCTCGGCTATCTCGAGTCGCCCGTCATCTTGATCGCTAGGAGCAAGGCTAAGCGCCGAACGCAGCGGGAGACTATCGTGTATAGTGCCATGAGCAGCAATGTGGAGGATCTGGGCCTTAATGCCATTGTTTTTGAGTCGTGCTTCTGAGGCAAGCTTGCCAACATAGGTCTTGCCACCCCAGATTTTGTAGCCTTGTTTGATCTCTTCTTGACTATAAGCCAATGCTTCGCCAAACACGCCAGCTGCTCCAGGGGCAAAACCTACATAGCTTTGGTTAGTAGTACCGAGATAGGATTGATTCCAAAGGCTCGCTGCGCCGAGGTAGCGAATTGAAGCCTTTCGCAATAGATAAGGCAAGGTGCGGTAGTTGATCTGAGGACGCTCACTTGGCTGCGTCAGCAAAATGGCAAAGGGAATATGAGCCACAAAACCGTCCGGAATAATGGTGAGATGATAATTTTCAATCGAAGGCAATAATGCTAAGCCCGGAGCCAATAGCTTTTGATAAGTGAGATAAGCGTTCTGCTCGAAGAGCGCATACCAATCAGGATTGTAAGCTTGGGCTTCGATTTGATGGCCGAGTTGACGCCATTCTGGCCAGTATTGCTGGGGGAAGTCCTCTAAAGGAACTTGCCAAACTTTATCGTCAGTCTGACTCAACGCATATATCCAGATTTGCTCTTTGCTGACAAAGTAATTGACTACCAGCTGGTTGGATTCTAGACTGGATTGTAAGTCTGCTCGACTAAGGGCATTGGTTGCGTATTGCATCGCATAATAGGCCGGATAGCGACTTTTGATGATGCGCAGTAACGAATCTTGTTGAGTTTGCAGACTGAGTAGCTTGGTTTGCGCCTTTTGACGGAGGGTCGACTCGAAGATTTGGCCTTTTGCAAATTCGATCTGTTGTTTGAGTAATAGCTGCTGTTCGTATAGGGCTAAGGGTAATTGGCCCCTGATAGGGATTTGGGCGTTCCGCAAGGCGGCTCTCAAGCGAGTGGCCTTATTGCTCTCTAAGGTTTCCCAGATTTGATCGAGCCACTTTTTGTCCCCTGATTGTTCGTAATAATAAGACTGGCACTGCAATAAACCGCTTATGACAGATTTGTAATCTTCGAGTAAGTCGCCTTGGCTACTACTCGTTTGGTATTGAGCCAAGAGTTCTTGGATGAGGTCTTGGGCAATTTGGAAGCCATGATATGCACTTTTTTGAGCTAGAGTATCTGATTGTTCCCACAGTATTTTGCCTTTGAAAACTAATGCTTCGATAGCGTCTAGCTCCATCTGGATTTGATCCATAGTAGGGTGGTGGAGGGGATTGCTATCCTCAAAACCTGGCGCGGAATACTTCATGCTCTGTTGACTAGCACTTAAACAAGCCTCCTTTTGCCCGCTGTCTTGGTACAAACGGGCTAGTTTGAGCCAGGCTAAGCTATGAGTTTCACTTCCCATTTCTCCGGGCAGCGTCTTGATCGCTTTTTGGTAAATAGACTCCGCCTGTGAGTAGTTCTTTTCTCGCCAATAAACATCCGCTATATAAAGGTAGGTATCCACCAACTCGAATATGGCTCCTTGGGTTCCAAAGAAGTCCGCGGCCTTTTGATAGGCTTCTAATGCTAATGCTTTTCGACCTAGTTGGCTGGCATTAATGCCAATATTGAGGTGTTGAAAGGCAATGGCTCTGGGGTATTTGATGGCCTTGGCTTCTAACAAAATCTGTTGGTGATGGAGTAGAGCTTCTTGATTTTTGTGCTGCTTGCGCAAGATGACGCCTAGATTATTGCCATTTATCACTACGCCCAATTTTCGTCCAAGCCGTTGATTGATTTCTAGGGATTGTTGATACATTGCTTGGGCCCGCTCAAGATTACCCCGCCGTTCTAGTAATCTGCCTCTATTAGTCAAGGCTGCTGCCATGCTTTGATCGTTTCCTTCTTTTTGCGCATTACTAAAGATCTCTTGATAGATGCTATCCGCCTGATCATAGTGCCCCCACAGAAA
>JBGCFA010000120.1:0-7487 GCA_045106675.1 Bacteroidia bacterium | reverse complement strand
TTTTGAATGGTAGTGATGGAAGTGGCGGGTTTAATAGCGGCAATGTGTTTTTGCCAAATAGCTACAATTCAATGTTTAGCTCATGGAGCGGATGGTCTGTCTCGACAAAACAAGATACTGTAACCGCAGGCTTTGGCAATCAATATTCTGCTGTACCTGGAATCGGAGCAGAAGGTTCTGCGACTTTTGCGGTAGCGAGTATGTTTTCTCCTAGTATCTTGGAGGTAACAAATAATGGCGCAGGCAAGCAAGTAGAGGGGATGTATATCACCAACGCGACCTTTGTTTATCGTAGCCTATTGGAAGGGGATATGTTTGCCAAGAAGTTTGGCGGTGAAACTGGCGATGATCCAGATTTCTTTATGGTAACGATCAAAGCTTATAATGGCGGTACGCTTAGTACAGATAGTGTTGATTTCTATTTAGCAGATTATCGCTTTGCTGATAATACCCAAGATTACATTGTCAAAGAATGGACTTGGTTAGACCTAAGCAGTTTAGGAGATGCTGACAGTTTACTATTTGATATTAATTCTAGCGATACGGGTGCTGCAGGAATGAATACTCCTGCCTACTTCTGTATGGACAACTTCAAGACACGTAATTTTGCTACTGCTCTTGAGCCAAATCAGCAGTTGAGCGTTCGTTTTTACCCTAACCCTGCCCAAGTACAACTCAACATTGATTGGGAAAGTCATGAGTCTGCGACAGTATCAGTCCTTAATCTACAAGGGGCAATCGTTCGGCAAGGCCGCCTAAAGCAAGGAAGCAATGCAATCTCTGTTGCAGATTTAAGTGCAGGCATTTATCTTTTGCGTATCACCAATCAAAACGGCAGCAGTACACAGCGTTTTGTGAAACAATAACCCCATGATCCACCAAATCGCCACCCTCATCCTTGAGCATCCTCAACATGGAATCTTGAGTTATCTCCGAGATAATAAAGACACGATTCCTTATCCGCATCATTGGGATATGTTTGGAGGCTATGTAGAGGAGGGCGAAAGCGTGGAAGAAGGGCTCTTACGTGAGTTGCAAGAAGAGTTGGGGATCGAACTTAAGGAGTATACTTTTTTCAGAAAGTATGAAGTCCGAGGTTTTGAGTCAGCCGATAATGATAAACACGTTTTCTATGCCCCAATCCATGAGGAACTAGAAAACTTGACCCTATACGAAGGCGAACGCCTGGATTATTTCAAGCGAGAAATGATTCCAGACGTTCGCTTTGCTAACATCCATAAGCAAATATTGATGGATTATTTTGCGGTGGTGCCTGCGCCTTAATCATCATTTTGTGGGCAAAAATACTTGGACACCAAAGCTGAGGTTGACGCGGGAATAATCGGAAAAAGCATCTCCGTTGAGCTTTACGCCATAGTTGCCTTTGAGCGTGCCTGTCAAAGCCACATTAGGGGTCACAAATGCATTGATACCCATACCAGCTCCACTGACCCAATCAACAGAACCTTGTCTAAACGGATCTACCAATTGCTGGCCAAAGAAAATGGAGGCTTCTCTTGTTAAGTGTATTCCGGTTTCACCCAAAAGAAAAAATCTGATGTTTTTAGTCTGTTTACCCGGATACCAATGGATAAATGGACTCAAGCCACCAGAAACACGCCAGATATCATCAGGAATCAAGGAGGCGGAATAATACTCAATCGGGAGTCTTAAGCCTACAGCAAGTCCATCTTTCACAAAATAGCCGTATTGCAGCCCAAGTTGAAGAGTAACATTTACGTTGGAGGCATTTTGAAACGAATTGAAGTCTGTGTCAAGATCTCCTCCGACAAATTGAGCCCCTCTCTCGGTCTGAGCGTAGAGTTTGCTACTAAAACAGAGGATTAAAAGCCCCAAAAGGCTAACAAAAATTTTACTATTTGCGTGCTTCATGATGATTATGGTGCTAAAGGTGCTGTAATAAAATATATGGGTTCCTCGCTATAATTTCGCTCAAAAGGCCTTTCCTAGCCCTAACTGGGAGACGCAAAAGCCTTCAATAACGCTAGGGTATATGTATGAATACTCCCCCTCCAATCTGTCTTAGGTTATTTTTTTGTCTAACTTTGCAGCTACTTTTGAGTTATAGTCTGCAAGACATATATAGATAATGGGTAAAATCACCGAAATAAAGGAAGAAGTAACCATCAAATTCGCCGGGGATTCTGGCGATGGGATGCAGCTTACGGGCACCTTGTTTACTGACAATACGGCCCTCACCGGATCAGACTTAGCGACTTTTCCGGACTTCCCGGCCGAAATCCGCGCACCACTTGGAACGCTCGCGGGAGTATCTGGTTTTCAGCTACATTTTGGTAGCATGGAGATCACGACTCCGGGAGATGAATTTGATGTGCTAGTAGCCATGAATGCTGCTGCGCTCAAAGCCAATCTTGCTATGGTCCGTTCTACCGGAACGATCATCCTCAATACCGATGGTTTTGACTCCAAAAATTTGCGCTTAGCACATTACGAAGACGGAGCCAATCCAGTAGAAGATGATAGCCTAGAAAGCTTTCAGACACATAAGATGGCGGTTACCAAGCTGACACGTGAGTGTTTGAAAGAATCTTCTCTTGGAACAAAAGAAAAGGATCGCTGTAAAAATATGTTCGTATTAGGTTTCCTGTATTGGCGTTACAATCGCGATATGGGCAATACGATCCGTTTTCTAGAATCTAAGTTTGCACGCAAACCTGAGGTTTTAGAAGCCAATCTCAAGGTACTCAAAGCGGGCTATCACTACGGTGATACCACTGAGACTTTCATGACTCGTTACGAGATCAAGTCTGCACCTCTCGCTAAAGGTACTTACCGTAATATTATGGGCAATCAAGCTTTGGTAATCGGCCTCATTGCCGCCGCCAAGCAAGCTAATTTGTCTTTGTTTTATGGTTCTTATCCGATTACACCAGCTTCTGACATCCTACATGGACTTTCTCGCCATAAGAACTATGGTGTAAAAACCTTTCAGGCAGAAGACGAAATTGCTGCAGTTTGCTCCGCTATCGGAGCTGCTTATGGTGGTGATTTAGGCATCACAGGCACATCAGGGCCTGGCGTTGCGCTGAAAGCGGAAGCGATCGGCTTAGCGATGATCTTAGAGCTACCGCTCGTGGTTATAGACGTTCAGCGAGGCGGACCATCTACAGGACTGCCAACCAAGACTGAGCAATCTGACCTCCTGCAAGCTATGTACGGACGTAATGGCGAAGCACCTCTTCCTATCGTTTCAGCCAAATCACCTTCTGACTGTTTTGAAGCTGCTTTTGAAGCATGTAGGATTGCATTGGAGCATATGACTCCCGTTATGCTTTTGAGTGATGGCTATATCGCTAATGGCGCAGAGCCATGGCGTTTTCCTCAGACCAAAGATCTACCTAGCGTCACGCCTAAGTTTGCGGAAGCAAGAACTGTGAGTGGCGACGATGTAGAAGCATTTTTACCATATGCACGTGATGAGCGCCTTGTCAGAGAGTGGGCCCTACCGGGAACGCCTGGGCTCGCTCACCGTATTGGTGGCCTAGAAAAAGAAGACGGGACTGGTAATGTTTCCTATAATCCGTTGAATCACGAACATATGGTCAAAACCCGTGAAGCGAAAGTAGCTCGTATCGCGGATTCGATTCCTCTACAAAAAGTAGAGATTGGGCCAGAAAAAGGTGAGTTATTGGTGCTAGGCTGGGGCTCTACTTATGGCGTAATTCGTCAGGTAGTAATGGAGCTAGTAGCTGAAGGACATAAAGTAGCTCACGCACATATACGCTATATCCATCCGTTTCCGAGCAATCTAGAAGAAGTGCTCAATAATTACGATCGTGTTTTGATCCCAGAGATCAACAACGGCCAAATGATCAAATTGATCAAGGACCGATTTATGATCCCAGCGGTTGGATACAATAAGATCCAAGGTATTCCGATCACCAAAGCAGAGCTTTCACAAGCGGCAAGAGACGTATTGGCTCAAGCCTAAAAGATTAAAGAATTCATGGCGAATCTCACGATAAATTCAAACGGCAACGGAGCTACGCCGCTCAAAGCCAAAGACTTTGCAACGGATCAAGATGTCCGTTGGTGTCCAGGATGTGGGGATTATTCGATCCTCAAGCAAGTACAAACCGTATTTGCACAGCTTGGACTCAACAAAGACGAGGTAGCGATTATCTCCGGCATCGGTTGTTCTTCGCGTTTCCCTTATTATATGAATACCTACGGTATGCACTCCATTCACGGACGTGCTCCTGCGGTAGCTTCAGGTCTGCGTATGGCCAATCCTGATTTGAGCCTTTGGCTGATCACAGGAGATGGCGATGGACTTTCTATTGGGGGAAATCATTTGATTCACTTCTTACGGAGAAACTTCAACATCAATATGTTGCTGTTCAACAATCAGATCTACGGTCTGACCAAAGGGCAGTACTCTCCGACTTCGGAAGTCTCAAAGGTGACCAAATCTACCCCGATGGGTTCTTTGGATCATCCGCTCAATCCTCTTGCCTTGGCAATGGGTGCGGACGCTACTTTTGTGGCTCGTAGTATGGATCGCGATCCTAAGCACCTCCAAGCAATGCTACATCGTAGCTATGCTCACAAAGGCGCGTCATTCTTAGAGATCTACCAAAACTGTAACATCTTTAACGATGGTGCTTTCTTTACTTTTACCGACAAAGGAACCAAATCAGAAACCGCCATATTCTTAGAAAATGGCCAGCCACTGCGTTTCGGTAAAGACTTAGAAAAAGGTATCCTCATTGATGGTTTACGTCCACGAGTGGTTAATCTAGAAGAGGACGGATTTAGTCCTGAAGACCTCTGGGTTCATGACGAAACGGATATTTACAAAGCTCAAATATTGGTACGCTTTTTTGATGATCCTCGGACCAAAGAAGATTTCCTTCCACGGCCGTTTGGCGTCCTCTACGAAGCTGATCGTCCCTGCTACGAAGACTTACTCTTTGCACAGGTCAACGCAGCATTAGAGCAGAAAGGAGATGGCAATCTAGACGAATTGTTATCTGGAAAACTGACATGGACAATTGACTAATATAAGCGACAAGAGTTCTCTCTGAGACTTTTTTCTCTCCAAAACAGATATTTACAGGCTGGCCAATGGGTCAGCCTGTGCTGTATCTAAGCGTTCGGCAATGCCGTAGATAATGCTAACTTGTCTATTGACACACCTATAGCCTATGGCAAACGATATCCAAAAAGCGCTGCCCGAATTAGTCGAAGCAGGCTTCATAAACGCCCAAACTGCCGATGACATTCGGCAGTATTATGAGGCAAAAAAACAACCCGCCCAAAACCGTCTCTTGGTAGTTTTCTCCATACTAGGGGCAATTTTAGTGGGCTTGGGGATCATCTTGATCATTGCTCATAACTGGGACGACCTCAGTCGAACGATCAAATCCATCATTGCCTTCATCCCCTTATTGGTCGGGCAAGCGGCTTGTGCCTATGTGATCCTCCGCAAAGCAGACAATACAGCCTGGAAGGAAGGGGCAGCAGCCTTTCTTATTTTCGGTGTAGGAGCGAGCATCTCACTCATCAGTCAGATTTACAATATCGAAGGTGATCTCGGTGGCTTTATGTTGCTGTGGATGCTCCTGATTGCTCCTTTGATGTATTTGCTACGATCTTCGATCAGTTCCCTACTCTTTATAGCTGGGATCACTTATTATGCTTGCATCGTCGGTTATGATCATTATCCTTCGGAGAACGCTTGGCCTTATTGGGGCTTATTGTTAGTAGCCCTCCCCTACTACTTCCAACTGATCAAAAATCAACCAGAGGGCAACTTCACCCGCTTTCATCATTGGTTTTTTCCGCTTTCGCTCACGATTTGCCTGGGCATTTGGAGTGATGGCCAAGAAGAATGGATGCTTCCCGCTTACATAGCCATGTTTGGGGTGTTCTATATAATTGGCAACCTCAAGTATTTCAAAAGTCGAAAAGCGATCGACAATGGTTATCTCATTATTGGTGCTTTAGGGAGTATGAGCCTGCTGCTAACGCTTAGTTTTGATTGGTTTTGGGAGGATCTTGCGGGAGATAGTATGAGTATCCTTTTTGACCAACAAGAGTTTTGGTTACTCGCAGCATTAAGTTTAGTGGGGATAGGCTTATTAGTTTGGCAAAAACGAAGTAGTGATTGGCGAGAGATTCGTCCCTTAGAAATTGTGTTCTTATTCGTTACAGCAGTCTTTTTGTTGGGTTTTCAAGCACCAATGGTCTCTAGGGTATTGATCAGTCTCATAATATTTAGCACTGGCCTTTTTACCATCTTAGAAGGCGCCCGCAAAGACCATCTAGGTATTCTCAATTATGGCCTCATGATCATTACTGCGCTGATTGTCAGTCGTTTCTTTGACCAAGAAATCAGTTTCGTCATCCGTGGTATCATGTTCGTAGTCGTAGGACTGAGCTTTTTCACGGCCAATTATCTCATGATCAAAAAACGCAATAAAGATGTCGCCTAAATCCATAAAAATCGCACTCTTTGTGGTGTTAGCTATAGCACAAATATACTTCCCTGTCAGCATGATTTGGCAGCAGGAAGAAACCATTAACAACGGCCAAGCCTTCCGCTTTGAGACGGCACCCGTTGATCCCAATGATCCCTTTCGGGGTAAGTATATTACGCTACGCTTTACCGCTGAGGAGTTTTACTCTGATCAATCAAGCACTTTACCGAATGCAGGGAAGGTATTCGTTCTCCTAGGAGAAGATGAAGAAGGATTCGCTAAAGTAGAAAGCGTCCAAGTTGAAAGGCCCACAGAAGGTCAGCACTACATAAGCGCAGAGATATGGGGCAATTATGAGGAGGACAATTGGGTGAGACTCAAATTTCCCTTTGAGCGATACTATATGGAGGAATCCAAAGCTTACGAAGCAGAGTTGGCACATCGTAGATCTCGTAGAGACAGTACCCAAAAGACCTACGCGCTGGTCATGGTCCAAGAGGGCAATAGTGCGCTTGAGGATGTGGTATTGGATGGTGTTTCGATCAAGGAGGTCGTAGAGCAAGGAGTTAAGGATTAGCGGCCTTGCCGAACGCGTTGTCTCAGCATCCATGCATAACAGCCTTGCATCAACAACTGCGTGATGATTAAGCCATAAACCACTCCCATCAAGTCCCAGTGGCGCACCATGGGGTATGCAGCCATTAGGCTGAATGCAGTGCTCAGTATGTATGCAATAAATATAGGCCGAGTATACTCTAAAGACCGTAGTGCATAGCGTAGCGGATAACCAGGAAAAAGCGTGGCATAAAATACGCAATAGCCAATCAACAGATAACTCTGAGAGCTAAATTCAGTCCCATAAACCAAGGTGATAAGCGGTTCTGCAGTTAATGCCACGGACAGCAATATCAAACCGATCATCAAACCCGTCTTCACGCTCACGAGCTTGAGATAGTGCAGCATACCCTTGATGCCGTCTCGCATCAAAGCAGTAGAAGCCTTGATCGGCACCGTGTTTTCCAT
>JBGCFA010000012.1:0-4178 GCA_045106675.1 Bacteroidia bacterium | reverse complement strand
AACAAATTCTAAGCCTCTTTTGCCTTTGTGTCTGCAGCCTCTCGCTTTGGTCACAAAACTGAACCCCCAGCGGTAAAGTTACGGATGCCGAAACTGGTGATGCTCTCGCGGGCGCAACGGTAATCATTATCGGTACTTATCAAGGGACCTATACTGATGCCGCAGGTAATTATTCCATCAAGGGGATCAAAGGCGGCGACTATTCGGTCAAGTTTTCCTTTGTTGGATATGCTGATGCCATTTATAATGGCCTGAGCGTTCCCGCAGGGGGCTCTAAGGTCCAAAATGTATCGCTTGCGAACTCTATTACTACTTTGGGCGAAGTTGTCATCTATGGAGAATCACTGATAGATCTAGAAGATGGTAAGTCTAGCACCAAGATTGGTGAAGAGATGATCAGCGAGATGTCGGTCAATAATGTCCAAGATGTGGCAGCGATGCAGGTAGGGGTACAAGAAAACCCTGATGGCATCCAGATCCGAGGTGGTCGTGTATATGAAACTGAGTATTTGGTTGATGGTATAAATGCGCAAGATCCCTTGGCCGGAACGGGTTTTGGGGTAGATGTCAACGCAGGAGCAGTAAAGCAAGTAGAAGTTATCACGGGTGGTGCTGATGCCGAATATGGCAATGGTAGTTCTGGGGTAATTTTGACCCGTATCAAAGAAGGGGGAAAACGCTGGCAGGTTGACGCAAATTATCGGAGAGACAATCTCGGCTTTAATAATAATAGAGGTCCAAGTTGGAATACTGACCAAGCTAATTTCTCTGTAGGTGGCCCTATCATCAAAAATAAACTGACCTTCTTTACGAGTGGTAGCTTTTATATGTCGGATGATTATTTCCGGGTACAAGCGGATCAATTGCACAGTTCACTCTTTCCGACCAATGATTCTTTATTTGCTCCGCGCCAGACCAATAGTTGGTCCCATACGGCTAAACTCGCTTGGACAATCAAGCCGGGGATCAAGCTGTCGGTGACCAATCAGCACTCTCTCAATATCAATCAAAGTACTCGTTCGTTGCAGATTATCGGTAACGACGCTGTCGTAACGCCGGGTTTTCAGTATAGCTTTAGCCTCGACCAAGACAATGGCAACACCTATACCCATAATTCAAACCTTACGGTTGTGAACCTCCGTGGGATCATCAATGACCAATGGAGTTTTGACGTTTCTGGTGGGCGGCTCTTTACTAATCTACGAGCAGATGCCAATGGTCGTCCGTTTCGCGAAGAGACTGTGGACCAGATTTATGATCCAGCTTCTATCGTAACCAATCCGGTAGATGTCTTCAATCCTGGGCAGGATGTCGTTTATGTGTTCCCGGGACCGGGCCTCTTCAACAATGATGGTATTGCGACGCTATGGCACGATCACTATGCGCAAGAGTATACGCTCAAGTCTAAGTTTACTTTCACTTCGTTGAACGAGGTGCATTATATCTCGATTGGGCAAGAGCATAAAGAGCAAGAATATCAATGGATAGACGTTACTCGTCCGTGGGTAGGGGCGCCAATCAAAATCAATGATACTTTGACGACGCCTTCGACTAGTCTCGGACGGAGTAGTGATTTTTGGCGAGTACGTCCCGCAACGGGTGGTATTTTCTTTTCGGATGAGATCCAGTACAAAGGTATCATCGCAGTCTTAGGCGCTCGATTGAACTATTGGGCACCGGGAAAATATGCTGATGCAGCCGTATTAAATCCAGATGCACCCGTTCTAGATGCTACTCGAGAAGCTTATACCGATCAGAGCTTTGGCTTATTGGGCAGACGTTGGAAAGCACGATTGTTGCCGAGATTGCGGGTTTCCTTTCCCGTTACTGAAAATAATGTCCTTTACTTCAACTATAGTCATGCGATGCGGTTGCCGCATCCTCGCTTTGTCTATGCAGGCTTAGATCCAATTTACTCTGATCGATCTTTTCTCTCAAATCTGGGTAATCCCAATATCAACCCTGAGGTTACGGTTTCATATGAACTGGGGCTTAAGTCTCAATTGACCAAAGATCTCGCGTTGACGATGACGGCCTTTTACAATGACAAGTTTGACTATATCGTTAGCCGCAGGGTAGAAGTAAGAGACTTTACGGGACGTTTTGTAACCAAGACTTTTTATATCAATCAGGACTATGCTCGGATTAGAGGGCTAGAAGTCGGCTTGACACGTAGAGTGGGCAATTGGTTTTTGGGAACGCTGAGTGGTTCTTATCAGATTGCTACAGGTAAGTCCAATACCGCTGCGGAATCAGCCTTGCAGATTCGTCAGCAAGGATTTGTCAATACGACTAAGGAGCAGTTTTTGGCTTGGGATCGTCCCTTTGATGTGAAGTTGTTGATGATTATGACGCCGGATTCGACCAATTATATCGGTAATATCCCCTTAGAAGGCTTTCGCGTAACGCTTAGTTCTACCTTCAAGTCGGGTTTGCGCTATACTCCTTTTGCACTCACTGGTACCAATCAGGAAACAGGCCGTCCAGAATACGAACGCATAGATGACCAGCCATTTGCTAAGGTTGGCGCTCCTTGGTTTTGGGCTGATTTGATGATTAGCAGGGATTTTGTATTGGGGCCACGTAGTTTGTTTTCATTGTCATTTGAGATGAGCAATTTGACGGACTATCAATCTGCCGCCATCATCAATGGTGTTACCGGTAGAGCTTGGGAAGCTGGTGATCCTACACCACTAAGCTGGCGTGATCCTGCTTATCCAGACCCTCAGGACCGAGGTACTCCTCCCAATAATCCTGCTCGCTATTTAGCGCCAAGACAGATTATGTTTGGAGCGTCTTTGCAGTTTTAATGTGTGGACTAGATTTGGCTTAGATATCCTATTTCTTATGAAATCCTTCTATCTCTTTCCTCTTCTTTTGATTTTGGCTTGCAACAGCCAACGTCAAGTCCCCCAAGAAGCAGAAGTGATCAATACGCTCGAAATTCCTACTCTACCTGACTTCAAAGCCAGCGGCAATGAACCCGCTTGGATGTTGGAGATCGAGGATGCTAAATCTATGCGCTTCAAAAGCTTTGGCTTAGAGTCTTTTGAATTGTTGCTAAGCGTTCCGCAAGCGGTAAAAAACGAAACTACGCAAGAAACCATCTATACGAGCAACTCAAAGGCTGGTAATCTGGAAGTACGAATCCTCCGTAAGCCGTGCATGGACGCGATGTCTGGCAAATCTTTTAGTTATGAAGTAAAGGTGAAAGCTAAACCAAGTAATGCTACGCAAGATTATCAGTATGAGGGTTGTGGTATGTATATAGGAGATTATCGCCTCAACGATATTTGGGCACTCAAAGAATTTAACGGCGAAAAAATCAATCTCAAAGATTTTAGTCGTGCTGCACCCTACATTGAACTCAATCTTCAAACCCAAAAAATGCTCGGCAATGGCGGTTGTAATCAAATGGGAGCCAACTTTGTGATCTCCGAAAAAACCATCAATTTCAAATCCATCAGAGCGACCAAAATGGCTTGCCCACAGCTGCAATTTGAAAGCAAGTTCACCTCAGCTCTCGCCAACAAAACCTTAACCTACAAATTGCAGGGTTTACTCTTACTCCTCAATGATGAGGAAAACCGCATGGTTTTTCAGAAAGTAGATTAATCCTCTGGGTGCTGCTCTTTGAGTTTGCGGATACCTAGTGCGATCATCTCTTCGAGAACGCTTTCGTCCACATCTGAGAGTCTTTTGATATAGAGACAGCCCTTACTTTTTTTATGCTTACCTAATCTCTCTAGGAGTTCTGCTTGTTGTAGGAGGCCTCCCATGAGATAAAGCGTTAAGGCAGTTTTGCGAGGCGAAAAACCTGTCAATAACCATTCTCCTTCCCGGCCGCTTTTATATTTATACTTATAGGTACCGAAGCCAATGATGCTTTCGCCCCACATGACTGCCTTGGCACCGCTGAGGCGCTCCATCTTTTCTAGTAGCACATAGCTATCCGCTTTCTTTTGCTCGTCTGCTACACTTTCCAAAAAGTCAGTTACACTCAGCTCGTTAGGGGTAGTTTTAAGTTTTGACATAGATGAATCCTTTGCTTTGGATTGATTAAACTAATAAAATCCGCTATCTTCTATTATACCCTAACTTCAATTTAGTTATCATGAAACACCTATCCTTGCTAATTTTTGGCATGCTATGCCTTGGTGCTTGTTTTGCACAAACCA
>JBGCFA010000119.1:0-13477 GCA_045106675.1 Bacteroidia bacterium | reverse complement strand
ATTATCCCTGATCGGGAACTCTTCCAATTGCCCTTTGAATTGCTACTCACCACGGAAGCAGATAGCCCGAGTTCATATAAAGACTTGCCTTACCTTTTGCATCAAATACAAGTACAATATGACGCTTCTGCTACAATTTGGGACCTTCAGGTGCAACGTTCGGCGCAGTCGCACAATCAAAAAAGCCTAATCTTTGCCTACGATGGCAATGTGGACAGCGGCTATGATTTGGAGACAGAGGATGAAGCAGATATGATCCAATCGCTAATTGGAGGTGCAATCTTTAAAGGTGCACAAGCTTCAAAAGATCAGTTTCGCAGCATATCGTCTGAGTATGGATTGCTGCATTTGGGCTGCCATGCTCAACTTGACGATGTAAATCCGCAATTTTCGGCTCTCTATCTAGCCCAAAATGCTGCTGGAGATGGCAAGTTATCCATTCAAGAACTCTCGCAAAGCAATCTCAATGCCGAGTTGGCAGTGCTTAGTGCCTGCGAAACAGGTAAGGGCAAATACCTAGACGGAGAAGGCTTGGTCAGTTTGACAAGTGGGTTTCTCAATGCGGGAGTACCGGCTGTAGTAATGAGTTTGTGGCAAGTGGAGGATCAGAGTACTCAAAAGCTAATGGGATATTTTTATCAAAACCTTGCGCGAGGCATGGATAAGGATCAAGCATTGCATGAGGCCAAAATACAATATCTACGATTGGCCGATCCGATAAGTGCCCACCCGCGTTTTTGGGCCGCTTTTGTGGCGCAGGGCAATATGGAGCCAGTGAGTTTCTTAGGCTCTTCCTCAAAGCTAAGCTATATGCTTGAGCAGTGGTATTTCTGGTTAATAATCACCTTGATATTGGGTATCTTGGCTATTTATTTGGGCAAGAGAGCACGGAATGCTAAATTTAGTGGCATCCCTGAATGATTTGAGCCAAGCTGAGAAATATACCATCATCGATATTGAGACGACCGGCGGCGACCCTCGCACCGATCGTATCACCGAAATTGCCATCTATCTTCACGATGGCAATGAAGTAATCGAAGAGTTTGTCTCCCTCGTCAATCCCGAAAGGCCCATCCCTGAATTCATTACCAAGATCACGGGCATCAACAATGATATGGTGCGGGATGCGCCTCGCTTTTTTGAAATCGCCAAGCAAGTCGTTGAAATCACCGAAGGAGCCGTTTTCGTGGCGCATAATGTGCGCTTTGACTATAGCTTTGTACAAAAGGAGTTTCGTTCCTTGGGTTTTGTCTTTACGCGTAAGCAACTCTGTACGGTCAAGTTGAGTCGCAAACTCCTGCCTGGTCATAAGTCTTATTCGCTAGGTAAACTTTCAAAAAGTCTCGGTATCGAGCTCGAAAATCGTCACCGCGCTGCGGGTGATGCCCAAGCGACAGTTATTTTATTTGAAAAACTATTAGAGGCAGGCAACAAAAATGCCTCTATGGATGAACTCATAAAATCGGAGTTCGCCAATATCAAATTGCCGCCTCACCTTGATCGTAAGGTGGTAGAAGATTTACCCGATGAGGTCGGTGTCTACTATTTTCATGACGTTCAAGGCAATGTCATTTATTGTGGCAAGAGTAATCATATCCGCAAGCGTATCCGTTCTCACTTTCAAGGGGCCTATCAAAAGACTCGGACCATCGAGATGTTTGAATTGGTGCATGATGTCAGTCACACCCTTTGTGGCAATGAGTTGATCGCGCTTCTCCTTGAGAACGAGGAAATCAAGCGCTTGCAGCCTCCCTTCAATCGGGCCCAGAAGAGACAGAAATACCGTTTTGCCGTCTACCAATATCAAGCGCAAGATGGTTATATCCGTCTCCAGATAGGTAAATATGATGAGTCGATGCGTCCACTGGCGGGCTTTGCCAACCGTAATTCGGCTGAGAGTGGGATCGATCGACGGATCAAGCAGTTTGAGCTTTGTCCTCGCTTATGCGAACGCGAAAAAGGAACTGGCCGCTGTTTTTATAGCCAACTTCATATCTGCAAAGGTGCTTGTGTCGGCGATGAAGATCCCGAAACCTATAATGAACGAGTGTTTAAAGCGATTACTTCCCTCAATTACGGGCGAGGCAAACTGGAAAACTTTCTAGTATTGGGCACAGGCCGCAACCCACAAGAACGATCCGCCGTTTTCGTGGAAAGGGGGATTTATCGGGGTTATACCTATCTTGACGAATCCTATTTGGGGGCTGCACCCGAAAGTTTGATCGAAGCTATCCCTTATAAGGAAGAAACGCCCGACGTACAACGCATCATACAGGGCTATATCAAGAAACACCCCAAGGAAGTTTTTCCGTTGGAACCACAACCGGACTGATATGCAGAGCCGCTTTTTGATCTTCTTATTGCTCGCTTACGTCCCCCTCTGGGCGCATGAGGAGCCCGTTTATCATTTGAGTCATTATTCTAAAGACGATGGCCTGATTCAATCTCAGGTCTTTGCCTTGATGCAAGACAATGCCGGTTATTTGTGGATGGGAACCCATGGTGGAGCTTGTCGATTTGATGGCCAGACTTTTCAGGCTTATGGTTTGCGTGAAGGCTTACCAGATAATTTTCTTTCAGAGATACTCCAAGATAATACTGGTAATATTTGGTTTGGGACCAATACAGGATTGGCCAAGTTTGATGGGTTTGAGTTTACGCAATATGCTCCCAAAGATGGCCTCCCCAGTGACCGGATAGAGTGTCTATTTGAAGATCAAGAGGGACGAATTTGGGTCGGTACGCAAGGCAAAGGCATCGCTCTCTACGAAAATGATAAGTTTCAAGCCAATCCTTATACATGGGAAGGCGGCTCCGAACGTACGGTATATAGCATCGCCCAAGGCAGCGATGGTAAGATGTATCTCGGGACGGATCAAGGCTTATTTACCATTATGGGTGATAGCGTTCGGCGCAGCCGGAACGCTCAACTCCCCGAAAAATATATCGTCTATAGCCTCGAAAGTCAGGCTGAGACACTTTGGATCGGCACCAATCAGGGGCTTTTCCGCGCGCGGAACGCTCAGCTCCGACATTTTGCTCTGACACAGCTCCCCAACCGTAATGTCCTCTCACTCTTGGCCGATCATGATGGCGTACTATGGTTGGGTACCGGGCAGGGGATTGCATTTTTGGAAGGGGATGAGCTGCATATTTTACAGCCAGACAATCCCTTGCTCAATGCGAGTATCATCTCAAGCCTTGAAGATAGTGAAGGCAACCTATGGTTTGGGACTGATGGCGGAGGAGTACTCAAAGTCAATGAAGGGGTTTTTAACCTAATCGATATGCAGGATGGCCTTAGCTCCAATCTTGCTAAGTCATTTGTAGAGGATCGGCAAGGTCGTATTTGGATCTCTTCCAAAGATCGCGGCATCAATGTCTTTCGGGGGCAGCAATTGCTGCGTTCCTATACCGAAAAAGATGGACTGGGCGGCGATGGGATTGTCAGTAGCTTTAAAGATAGCGAGGGCGCCTTTTGGTTTGCCTCCTACAATGGGACCTTAAGCTGCTACGATGAGGCAAGAGGTTTTATCGTGTTTGACAAGGAAGACGGACTGGTTTGTAATGCTGTCTTTTGTGTAGCCCAAGCTAGCGATGGAGTGATATGGGTCGGAACGGATAATGGCGTGTATTGGGTAGAAAATGAAAAAATTACCCGCCATATCTTGCCCGAAGAAGGCTTGATAAATCCGGTGGTTTACTCCATGAAAAAGGATAAGATTGATCGTATGTGGATCGGTACGGCGACAGGGATTAGCGTATGGGAAGATGGGGGCTTTGACTTTAGCTATGAGTCAGATACACTATTGGGGAAAACGGTGATCACCTTGGCCGAGG
This sequence comes from Bacteroidia bacterium, assembly GCA_045106675.1. Classification (GTDB taxonomy): domain Bacteria; phylum Bacteroidota; class Bacteroidia; order J057; family J057; genus JBCAWW01. The sequence goes on along the minus strand of JBGCFA010000119.1, from coordinate 9,637 downwards.
ATGCTTCTGGTCGTATGTGGGCGGGGAGTGCCATTGGACTGAGTTGCTTTGCTGGCTATGCGCCCAAATGGGTGAAAATTAGTGGTGCGCCGGGTGCACATACGGTGGTCAGTTTGCTACTGGAAAAGAAGCGTCACCTTTGGGTCGGTACTGAAAATGGTATTTATCGACTCGATCTCAATAATTTTACCTTAGGCAAAAAGGCCTCTTTTGAACACTATACTCAAAAAGATGGCTTATCCAATCTAGAGACCAATGCCAATGCGAGCTTGGTTGACAATGACGGTAATGTTTGGTTTGGTACTGCTGGGGGGGCGATTTATCGTCCTGCGGGGATCGAACGTGAAGAAACCAGTCGGCCACCATTGATTTATATCACCAAGGTACAATCCAATGTCAACGAAAATTGGGTCAATACTCCGGGCTTGTTTCCCGCTGAGAAAGGCCCTGAATTGGACTACACAGACAATCAGCTAGATTTCTCCTTTATCGGAATCAGCCTCAAGAGTCCTCAGCAGGTTGAGTATAAGTACCGCCTTCGGGGGAACGATTGGTCTCGACCTACGCGCCAAAATACCGTCGCCATCACCAATTTGAGTCCGGGGACTTATACTTTTGAAGTGACAGCCAAAAAGGAAGGGGAGTCATGGGATTATGAGAACGTAGCAAGCTTCAACTTTACGGTCAATTCTCCCTTCTATGCGAGTTGGTGGTTCATTCTTTTGGTGAGTCTAGCAGTGCTTGGGATTGCCTATTATATCTATTCGGTCTATGCGAGTCGCCGTGCGCAGCAACAAGAAGAACAACGCATTCGAAATCAAGCCGATAAACTAGCTTTGGAGCATCAAGCTTTATACGCGATGATGAATCCGCATTTTACTTTTAATGCCCTCCAATCGATCCAGTTTTTTATCCATCGCCAAGACAAAAGAGCCGCCAATAAGTTTCTATCTAGCTTCGCTAAACTCGTCCGCAAAAATCTTGAAAGCACGCAAAGTGATACGATAACCTTGGGAGAGGAGATAGAACGCTTGAAACTTTATCTCTCGCTGGAGAAGATGCGTTTTCCTGAAAAGTTTGATTATGAGGTAGTTGTAGAGCATGGACTGGATTTGAGCGATACGGAAATCCCACCGATGTTATTACAACCCTTCGTCGAAAACTCGATCAAGCACGGGATTATGTCTTTGGAGTCTGACGGCAAGATATCGGTCATCATTGAGAGCGAAGGAGAAGCCCATTTACGGGTTCGCATCGAAGATAATGGCATTGGTATTGTGGAAAGTAAGAAACGACAAGCTAATCGTCCAAAAGATCATGTTTCAAAAGGAATGCAGATCACCATGGACCGCCTAGCCTTATTTGCAAGAATGACCGGTAAGGAGCATTCTGTGGATATAGATGAAATCAAATCAGAAAAAGGCGAAGTAGAAGGTACGCGTGTTAATATGATTTTGCCGCTCAAAGAGTATGAATGAGAATGATAGTTTTATCTCTAATTTGAGTGGGAAATATTTCAGTCAGTAGAGTAATTGCAGGCAGTTGCACTAATTACCCAAGCCCGATGTCTGCTGTAAGTTTTCCTTCTCATCATCCATATCATTCTCGTCCTGTAAGCTTTCAAAATGTTAGCGATCGTCTCAACCGACTAACGCATCGTCACCTTTTTTTACGTAGCCTGGTACCCGCGATTGGGAATTTGGATTACGGATTTTTGGTTCCTGAAAATGCATCCTTGAGCCTGCTCGGGGATTTGCAAGAAATTAGCGTTGTCATCAATACGGATGAGTTAGAAGATTGGAAAACTGTCGTTACGGCCTCACCATTCGTGCGGAAATACCTGCAAACTCAAAAAATAACTGAAACAAGTTTAAAGTTAAGCTTCCAGGATGGTTCAAACTTGAACCTGATCTTGGTGCAAGAGTTTCGCTATCGGGACAAATTATTTTTGGAGCAAGCAGCGGTATTAGCAGACGGGATGATCCATCGAGACGGCATCAAGATTTCCAATATTTGTCAAGTAGTAGAGTATCACTGGCTTAAAAGCCACGCCACCAATAGCAAGTTTCCGATAGACTTCAGAGCTCTTTTATTAGGACAATCCCCCGACCGACAAGTAGAGGCTGCCCAATATATCTGTAGTAAATACAATTTAGATTCTCATCGCCTCTTCCATCTACTCACACATACCCCGACTTATCGCAAAGCGATCAATAATGCCATGGGGCTGAATTCAAACCGCAATATGTCCTTGGTAGGTTTTACGGGCTTGTTTCAACTGTTTATGCTATCTCACTCCTCTTAGAGGAAATAAAAAGGCAAAACAAGAAACAAGCATCTAAAAAGTAGGGAGGTATGTAACAAGAGTTTGATAGGTAGGGTCGTATTGCATACGACCCATAAAGCCAAGCGTTCCGCGAAGCGGCAAAAGCAAAGCTAAAAATCCTCTCTTCCTAAAGATAGATCAAGACCACAAAAGCCACGATCCAACCCAATAAAGTTAACTGTATAAACAGATCTCCCAGCAAAATCCGAGTGGGGCTACCGCTGCGTTCTTCAACGAAGGTAATCTGCATATACCGTAGCACGCCCACGATCACAAACAAAACCGTGATATAAAGTTGACTGCTGTTGAGTTTGACTTGTACCTCAGGCGAGCTCGTATAAGAGATGTAGGAGACAATCAGCACCGAGGCCATGATCATCATCGCACCATTGATAAACTCTAGATTATAGCCGTCGATGGATTTGCGGACTTTATTCCCCCCCTCTGCGAGTAACACATCGTCCCGACGTTTGGCTAAGGCCAAAAACAAAGCCCCCAAAAATGTCATCAAGACGATCCACATCGAAAGCGGGATATGAGGATGCACCACCAATGCTCCCACCGAGACTCTAATCACAAATCCCATCGCTATGATACTGACATCCAAGATCGGGATATGCTTGAGTCCTTGTGAGTACAAAACATTCATCACCCAATAACCCAAGACCCAAAAGAAAGCTTGCAAATCGAGATAATAGAAGATGGAAAGACTGGCTAGGAGTAAAAACCCCATCATCACAAATGCGGTACGAGGAGAGACGGTACCTGCAGCTAAGGGACGACTTTTTTTGCGAGGATGCTTACGATCATCCTCTCGGTCGCGATAGTCATTGAGAATATAGACCGAGCTAGCCAGCATACTAAAACCTAAAACAGCCAGACTGATTGTCGATATTATTGGCCATTGAGTGATTTGTAGGGCAAAAAAGGATAGCAAAAAAAGAAATGCGTTCTTGACATATTGATGAGGTCTGAGTAACGCAAGGTGTTCTTTCATGCCACAAAGCAACGAAAAGGCAGTCAGTAATAAAAAAGGGCGAGAAAATTGATAAATTCACCGCATGAGCGTTGATCAAAAGGAACAACAGTGGCTAGGCCGCATCAGCAAGGGAGACCGGACGGCCCTTGAAGAGTTGTTTCGAGAGTACTATACTCCTTTGGTTCGTTTTGCCTATACCAAGCTGCAAGACAAGGACCTATCCGAAGACGTGGTCCAGGAAGTATTTGTCAAACTCTGGAACATTCGCAAAAATATCCAGATCAATACTTCGCTCAAATCTTATCTCTATACTGCGACCAAAAATCTCTCCCTCAATGAGATCGCTAAGGTCAAACGACACGCCGAGCTCAATGAAGTCTATGTTCAGAAGCAAGAGCAGGCGGCTGAGCCTATGTCAGAGGAGCTACGAGGCGTCTGGGACGAACGCATCCAAGCGGCTATCGCTGAACTACCTCCGCGCTGTCAGGAAGTCTTTAGATTGAGTCGTTTTGAAGGCATGACCTATCAGGAGATAGCTGACCATCTGAAGATTAGCCCCAAGACAGTCGAAAATCAGATGGGGAAGGGATTATCATTATTGCGTAAATCGCTGGCCAGTTTCATCGAACTCTGTTGGATCGCTTGGCTGCTCAGTTTCCCTCTTTTTCCACTCAGCTAGCAAAAGCAACGGAATAGCCCTAATTAAGATTTATTCTTACGGATTTTACCGTATTTGTGATCATACCCAATCGGGTAAAGTTCTCAACACCCGTATAGTTTACAAACCCAGAAGCGGCTTTTCTCGCTTCCAAACCCCCTTTAGGGACCCATGAAGTCTTTACTACAAATCATCACCACCTGCTCTTACTACCTGAACAAAACTTTAGTATTGGCTATTTGCTGGACATTCAGTTTTTACGAATCTCTGGCCGAAAAGCCCGCTAGTGTAATGATGATGGTAGGCTAGTCCTACCCAGTTTGTTGTAAACCAAGTGAAGGGGGATACAAATATTGTGTCTCCCTTTTTTATTTGAGAAATCAATCCAGCTCTAAGGCATTGCCTTGGAGCTGGATTTTGCAAAAAATCGTTTCGCGAAGCAATATAGACAATACAGAATGTGATATGAATATTCATATTAAATTGACTGTCAGTATATTATGTTATTTTTGTCTTAATTCTCTCCTTATTAATGGGTAGATGTGTCTTGTTTTTTCGTCATTCCTAAAGTATAACTTTAGGAATGAATAACACAATGCTTGTTTTGTTGGTCTTTTTGCTTAGCAGCAGCATGCTAAAGGCTCAAAATTATCAGCCCTTCGATCCGGCGCAGGAGGTTTATTATTCCTTGCCGATCAGTCCGAGTCTCGGTACTGCCAGTTTGCATGCCTTGGTCGCTCGCGACCTCAATCCTAATAATCCAGATGTGTACTATGGCTATAAATTGCCACGACAAGTGGAGAGTCTCATAGGTGCCTGTTATCAGTTCGATGGCACCTCCTGGATGGGAGACTCTGTTTGGGTAGTCAGCGATAGCCTCACGGTTTTTTACAACGAGCAAGGTTTGGCGGTCAATATCCGACCCCTCACTCAGCTCAATGAAACTTGGTTACTCTACGAAGAAACCGATTCGTTTTTTGTTACAGCAGAAGTCATCGCATGGGATTCTGAAAACGTATTAGGCGTGCCGGACTCTGTCAAAACGATCGAGTTTCAGGTCTTCGCACTAGACAGTAGCGTACTGAGTCAGCATCCGCTACATCTCAGTCAATGGCAGCTTAGTCAGCATCATGGTTTTGTGTCGATGCCTGCCTTTGGACAACTAGGGCATGATGATAAAATATACACCCTGACAGACCATACTTACCTGACTCGGCGCGATATTTTTGACTGGGCCGTCGGCGACGAACACCAAATCGAGAACGGTGCCGCCTATTACTTTTACCGCGTCCTGTCCAAAAACTGGTCCACTAACCAAGACACGCTGTTCTATGAAATAGAAGAAAGCCTCCAAGTCCCCTCCGAAAATCCACCCCTCTATCAAAAAGATACCAATGCTGTTTTTTATACAGATTTGGATACTCGCATTGATGATCGTGTCCCAGGCGAAGTTTTGGTGGTCGGTGAGGATGATCCCATGCAGAGCATTGACGATTATGCCTTTCGTATTCGCGAAGACGGCCGCTTAGAGATGCTGTATCATAGGCCCTTACACTGGGAAGATAGCTGTTATAGAGATCGAGTAGTCGGGACCGTTTTGACGGAAACGTATATCCAGGGCATCACGATGCTCAGCATCGAGCATGCCGAAATGGGCGGCATGTCCGACCCCCAATTGATCTATTATAAGCGCGGCAATGATATTTTTGGCGAAGCAACCGCCATCACGCCCGATTTGAGTCCTCCCGATGATTTCACGCTTGGTCCCAATCCCGCTGATCAGTCTTTTAGCTTTAGTTGGGAAATATCACCTTTTGCAGAAAGCAGCGTACGCTTGCTCGATATTCATGGCCGCACTCTTTCTCCTCCCATCCTTGATGAACGCTTGGGCGTTCGGCGCAGCCTGACCGTAGATAGCCGCCAGCTTCCGACAGGCATATACTTCCTCCAAATCCTTGGTCCACATGGTCTCTACAGCCACCAAATCTTGATCCAACACTAGTACATCATCCTTCGACGAGCGGGCTCAGGTCAATTTGGCTTGGGCCCATTTTTGTTTTACACTCTTCTGGGATTATTGTTTTAATGGGAAAGTGTTGTCCTTTTGTCATCGCTACAAAAGGACCAAAAAGCTAGTCTGCCGCAATCCAACCCACAAAACCTCTCCTTTTCCCTAGCGGCAGATGGGCCAACGCGCTTAAGTAATTTTTAATGGGGCGTGGGCAGGGGGTGAGGCGACGGCTTTGCTCGGGCCGGTTTTTTGTTGCCCTTTTTGCGAAAAAGGGCAACACATAAAATAAAAAAAGCTCCCTATCCATAGGGGACTCTACAATATGACTTGTCACGAAGGGTAGAATAAGTATATTTACTAACCCATATAGGGGAATTAAAACGATGAGTGAGCAAGATTTTCAGGACCTAATTGCAAAGTACTTGGCGGGCGAATGCTCGGGCAAGGAGGAGTTTGAACTCCGGCAATTGGTGGATCTGGATAAGAAGTATGAGGAGCAGTTTGAGGCGGCTTACGCGACATGGGAAGCGATCCATCGTTCGTCGGAGACGCTGCACCCTGATGTAGATGCCGCTTGGCAAAAAGTGGACGGACAACTGACCGCTACTGGCGCTAATGTCAAATCTATGCGCAGCGCTTGGCCTCGATGGAGCCGTTATGCTGCTGTGATCGTAGTTTTAGTCGGTCTGGCTGGATTGCTACAATGGGGTCTTTCGGATGCTGGCCCAAGCCAATACACCGCCATCGGTGGTACACAAATGCATACTTTGCCCGACAGCAGCCAAGTTTGGTTGACCGAAGGCAGCACTTTGACTTATGCTGCTAACAAAACGCGTGATGTGAGTCTCGAAGGCTCCGCCTTTTTTGAAGTAGCACGCGATGAAAAGAAGCCTTTCGTGATCAAGGCCCAGGAAACAACCATAGAAGTATTGGGAACTTCCTTTTCGGTAGCAAATACTGACTCAGTCGTAGAGGTGCGCGTCGCTACGGGTAAGGTAGCCTTTGCTTCGCAGAACGAAAAAGTCCAACTGCCCGCCGGCTACAAAGCCTCGTTCCGCAAGGCGGATAAGATCATCGCCAAAAGCGAAAACCAAGATTTTGATTTCCTCCCCGGCGCAGATCGCCGCTGGATATTTACCGATACGCCGCTAAGTCTCATCCTCGCGGCCCTCCAACAAGAATACAATCTCGCCATCGAACTCAGCGACCCTACCATCGCTCAATGCCGCTTCAACGGTAGCTTTACGCAGGACGATCCAACCGCGCTGCTAGAAGTGGTAGCGCTTTCACTCGGCTATGATCTAGCTGAGGATAAAGGTGTCTATCGATTGAGTGGGGCGGGTTGTCAATGATCTAATGATATTGAATTATCCATAACCATCCAGCTCCAAGGCAATGCCTTGGAGCTGGATTATTTTTTTTGCTGTATGTGGAGGCGCAAAAACTTTCAGTTCAATAAAAAAATGATGCTGTATGTGGCGGCGCAAGATGTTGCGCCGCTCCTGCTGATTAATACCCCTCCGGCAACTTCGCCTCCTCCAACTCACCCGCAAAAGTCCGCATCTGACTCAGCAAACGCTCAACGATCTCCGGATGATCCGCAGCGACATCAAATCGTTCATAAGGATCGCGGCCTAAGTGATAGAGTTGTGGGACGACTTCGCCATCGGTTTCGAGAGGCTTGAGGAGCAGTTTCCACCTTTGATCGCGGACGCCTTGTAGCTCTCTGATCCAGAAATAGTAAAAATAATCATGCGGAGAATCAGCCTCTCCCGTCAATAATGGCCACATATCGTGTCCGTCATAAGTACGGTCAGCTGGGAGTTCGGCGCCCGCCAGAGAAAGTAGAGTAGGGTAGATGTCCATGCTGGTCAGTAGCTCAGGGCGCATCTGTCCGGCAGGGATTTTACCCGGCCAACGGATGATAGCAGGTACGCGATGACCGCCTTCCCAAGTGGAGGCTTTTGAGCCCCGAAATGGACCCGCAGAACCCGTATCCCACTTTTCGACAGCCTCGGCATTATACATCCGAGGAGGGAGATTGTTCCAAGGGCCATTGTCGGAGGTGAAGATAAATATGGTGTTTTCTTCGAGGCCTTCTGCTTTGAGTCCATCCACGATTGCCCCCGTTGACCAGTCGATGGTTTCGATCACGTCGCCGTAACGTCCTCCGAAGGATTGGTCGGCAAAGTTCGACGAAGTCGCGACCGGTAAATGAGGCATCGCATGTGGTAAATAGAGGAAAAATGGCTCGTCCTTACTCTCCTTGATAAAGCGAATCGCCTCCTGCGTATAACGCTCCGTGATGGTGGTCTGATCTACCGGATATTCGTCAGTCGGTAGCGTATCGCGATAAAGATGCAAAGGCCGCTCCGTCTGGATGTAGGGCGGTTCCATATCATTTGAGTACAGAATGCCCAAACATTCATCAAAGCCATTGTCGGTAGGGAAGTAGCCGGTGCGAGCACCAAGATGCCACTTGCCAAATGCAGCGGTTTTATATCCTTGTTCTTTCAAAGCTTCGGCTAGGGTAATCTCAGAAGCAGGCAAACCGCCGGGACTATCGGCCCCCACATTGCCGGGCATACCACAGCGTACCGGATAGCGTCCCGTCAATAATGCAGCGCGTGAAGGGCTACAAACTGGCGCTGCGACATAGAAACCCGTGAGTTTGGCGCCTTCTCGGGCCATTTGATCGAGTCGTGGCGTGCGATTGTTGGGGTGTCCGTAGCTACTGAGGTCGCCATAGCCCATGTCGTCGGCAAAGATGAGGACGATATTGGGTTTGTCAGGCCTTGCCGAACGCTTGGACTCATTGCCTGACTGGCAGGACAAAAATATGATTAGCAGTAGTAGGTAGTAGTGGCGCATTAATGAGTGGTTGAATGATGATTTTTTTGCGCTTTTGATTGAGGGGATTTTGAAAAATCGACAAGTCAACAAATCAAAAATCTAATCCTTTTTCGCAAGCATCACCTCAAGATATTCGGTAACTTATTGTTTTCCAATCCCTCACCGCTCATGAAAAGACTATTATTATGCTGGCTGCTTATGGGAACGAGTGTTTTGCTCTTTGGGCAGACACAGGTTCATTCTGTTTATTTTGGGGGAGGGAGCTACTATATTGATGGCAAGCAGATCGCTGATATTGAGACTTTCATCAAGTCTATCCCCAAAATCGAGCATCATCAGATTACGATATCTAGCCATACCGACAATATCGGTGGCGCAGCCTACAATGCCCGACTTTCGCAGATGCGTTCTCAGATGGTGATCGGAGAATTGGGTAAACTCAATCTACCGATCAACGAAATCAGCATCGTCAACAACGGGCAATTAAATCCCCTATTTGACAATCGTACCATGGATGGACGATTAGCCAATCGTCGGGTGGACATTATATTGGAACCGATATTACTGTAGCGACGCAAAATCTTGCGTCGCCACATCTTTGGATCAGCAAAAAGGATTCTGTGTCGCCACATCTTTGGATCAGCAAAAAGGATTCTGTGTCGCCACATCTTTGGATCAGCAAAAAGGGTTCTGCGTCGCCACATCTTTGGATCAGCAAAAAGGGTTCTGCGTCGCCACATCTTTGGATCAGCAAAAAGGGTTCTGCGTCGCCACAAATCAGGATCAACAAAATAAATCTTGCGTCGCCAC
>JBGCFA010000118.1:0-6082 GCA_045106675.1 Bacteroidia bacterium | reverse complement strand
AATTTCAAATTCTAATTTCCGACTATATAGATCATATAGAGCCGAAAATGCTTGATCATGGAGATCGGGTCGATTTTCAACTTTTACGATGAGCTTTAAGCCAACTCCACTTGGGCTAATAAAATCAGCAAAGGAATACGGTATTTCTCTAGCGATCATGCGCAGATCACTTAACCGATCTTGTGGGATCTTGTCAAGATCGAGGACAATCAATCCGCTATATTCGGTGATATTCGCCGATTTCCGACCATTTGTAAAGATTCCTGAAGTAGTAAAACCTAACAGTTGCTGTTTCAGTTTTTGATACCCTGCTGATCCGTAGATATTTCGAACTTGATCAACCTGATCTCTATAGAATCCGTCCTTGATTCGTTCAAGCATTTCCACGATAGGCAAGTCTTCAATTTTCTGATTAAAGTGCCGAAAAATAGATATCTTCATAACGTCTATTAGATATAAGGAACCTAGGGGAATCGCACTGCTATGCGCTTCCCTTTTCCTTTGGGTCGATTTTGATATTTAAATGGGACTAATGAAAAAAAGTCGCCCTTCTCCAGCTTAGGAGCGGCGGCGACCTTTACGGTTAGGTAGGTTCTGAGCAGCCTGGAGCAGTTCAGATTTTTTGTAATAAACGCGGGTATTCAACTTATGAAAAGGAATTAGCCCTCGCTTACGCCAATCTAATAATGTCACTTTGCTTACTCCTAAGAGTAGACATGCGTCTTCGGTCTTGATAAGAGGTTCGAACTTTTGATGGTCTAACACTTCTGAGATCTCAGAGCGGACCGCTTCGCGGAACAATTGTTCGAGCTCTTCGATTGGGATGGATGAAAAAATTTGATCTGCCATAGAATTAAATTTCTTTTTGGTATGGCAGCAAATAGTAAAGAGAGGCCAAGGTTAGCCTCCCCCTGGGTCCCCCCAATGTTTATATCATTTTACTTTTATACCCCAATTCGTCAATATCTTTTTTTATCTGTTGGGTAATTTCTTCTAGATATTGAACCAGGAAGAGTCCATTTCCATATGGCTCTTTCTGATTTCCTTTTTCAGCTAAGAACTGATCGACGTTTTTCTGTCCAAATTTCCGAAGGTCTTCTCGATTGTAGCCTGTAAGTTGAGAAAACAACTCTCCAATTGTAGTATTATTCTCCCCAAGGACGAAACCGTTCCTATGCAAATAATGAATTAGAATGGTGGTTTGTTTGCTAGTCAACTGACGACGGTTTGTTTCTCTTTCAGAAATTGAATTCACGATTTCAGGAGTTGAATCAAGGTCCATAGCTTCTAAGTTTCCGATTTGGGGTTGTGATTGAGTTGCGAGATCTTCGATTTGAGTGGAAGAACCTACTGAAATGTAAGCGATCTTTTCTTCAAGCAAGGTTATCAGCCCTTTACAAAAAAGGTCAGAAACATCTTTGTTAAGGACAATGTAGTTCCTGTGAAAAATCTTTAACTGCTTAGTTGGATCAGCTATAATTGAATTATAATAATCGACCAATGCTTTAACCAAAGCGACCTTATCTTCGATGAGACTAAAAAGGTCATGTTTTTTTACTGACTCTAAACAGACTTGGAAGTTTTCTTGATAGGTATTTAGGCGTAAAATCAGACGAGAAGCAATAAACTCAGCTTGAGGAAATCGTGCATCCTGCATTGCCTCTTCTTTCCAATGAGCTACTCGATGAAGCTGGGATAGAGAAGTCGCAGGATATCGAAGGAGTTCATAATATTCATGGAAGATTTCGAACTTTCTGGAATAGGATGCTTGCTCTAATGGAAAGACATTACTTTCCAATTGCTTAAAGTCTTCAACCTCCTCAGGGAAGAAAAATTGAGGATCATTATACTTGCCTGGATAATGTATGGAGTCAGAAGCATCAGCTAGCAATTCCTCCATCTTTTCTTCCAAGCGTCTTCTTCTTTCAGCAAAATGAGAAAGCTCAACCATTCATTTTATAATATTTGCAACAGTTAGGTTGGGAAAAATAATGTAAAGTTGAGAAAAGAAGAAGGAGAATTAAGTAAGCGGGCTCGACCTATAGCTCGACCCCCATAAACAAAAATCGCCCAATAGCTTAGCTACCAGGCGATTAAATGATTTAATTGTGATCCCAAAGGGACTCGAACCCCTAACCTGCTGCTTAGAAGGCAGCTGCTCTATCCAGTTGAGCTATAGGACCAAGTCTTTCAAAAATGAAAAACAAGAAACAAGGAAGTAAAAAGGTCGCTTCCTTTCTAAATTCTCGTTTCTTGCTTCCCGTTTAAAAAACGTGAGTGTCGAGGTGGCAGGATTCGAACCTGCGGCCCCCTGCTCCCAAAGCAGGTGCGCTAACCGGGCTGCGCCACACCTCGATTTTCAATGCCAGATAATTGGACCAAAGATCGCTATTATCTTTATCGGGAGTGCAAATGTAGGCAGCAGCTATTCTTTATCCTAGCATTAGCCCAATATTTATTTAAATTTCTTTAGCTGGTAGGAAAAAGGAGTAACTCCGACATAATTTCCCTGCTACAATTCTTATCATTTACCTAGCTTTCATACGCAAAGAGGCCCATTCGACTGATATCACGCTAATTAATTCAAATTTCTAATTATTCTTAAAAACTTGATCGTTATACCGAGGATTGGAACTTACACCCTCGGAGTGCGAGCAAAGTCTTTACTGTCAGCATATTATCCAACTCAAGCCTAAGCTTTATACCACATAAAAAAACCGTCGAAGAGCTTATCTTCGACGGTTTATAATTTATTCTTGTGGCGGAGAGGGCGGGATTCGAACCCGCGGTACCCGGTACGGGCACGGCAGTTTAGCAAACTACTGGTTTAAGCCACTCACCCACCTCTCCTTTAGCGTGGGCCAAAGTTAGTAAAAAAGATTTAAACACAAGATATTTTTAAACTTTTTTACTACAGTTTTTTCGATACGCTTTTCACGACCATAAGTTCCTATTTCCAGTCTTTTTTCTTCCATTTTGAAAGCCTGAATGCTCTATTTATTCTATCAGTCGTGAAATTTATACTAAATTATCAAAAAAATAACATTACGGTTACGCTATTCTTAACATACTGGTCATTTTTTTATTAAATTTGTCACATATACCTTATTAGCGTAACAAAGGATTTATGAGTATTAAGAAAAAAGAGCTCAAAAGTAAGCCTGTAGTCAAAGTAACCTTCCGTCTTCCCAAAGACGTTGTCACTACAGCTAAAAAAGTAGCACTGGTCGGCGATTTCAATGCATGGAATAAAGATGCCGCACCCATGAAACCCCTCAAAAGCGGGGATTTCACCACGACCGTAGAACTTGATAAAGGAAGCGAATATCAATTCCGTTACCTTATCAATGGCGAAACTTGGACCAATGATGAAGAAGCTGACAAATATGTAGCCTCTCCTTTCGGTGCTGAAAACTCCGTTGTTGTCCTCTAAAGAAATTTTACCTTTTGTAAGCAAAGTCGATCTATCTCTGATGGGTCGACTTTTTTTATGTTTCTTGCGCGCCTTATATTGGACAAAACGCAAATATGTATCAGACCATTGCTACTTTCGGTTTTATCGCCTTACCGGCTTTGTGCCTAGTCGTTTTTTTAGTAGGCATTCGATATGGGTTAAAGCAGACCGGCTGGACCGCCGAACGCCAAAATCGATATTTACTCATTACAACCATTAGCCTGCTTGCATGGATGAGTTTTACCGCTATACTCGCAGTCAATGGAGTCTTTAGCAATTTTGAGACTTTGCCGCCCCCCATGTTTATCAACCTGATAGTCCCCATTGTCGGTATTATCGTTTGGGTCCGACACCCTGCTACCAAATCAATTCTAGCAGGTATCCCGCTATATTGGGTGCCTGCATTTCAAGGATTTAGAGTAATCGTCGAATTTTTATTATGGACTCTTTTTGTGGCAAACTTACTACCCAAACAATTGAGCCTTGAGGGCTATAATTTCGATGTACTATCGGGTATTTTAGGGATCGTATTAGCTATTTCTCTTTATCGTGGTATCCCCAAACCCATACGTTGGCTCCGCCTATACAACTATATCGGTCTTGCTTTGCTCCTTACCATCGTGATCATGTCGATCCTTTCCATGCCTACTCCCTTTCGCCAATTTATGAATGACCCCTCCAATAAAATCATGGCACAATTTCCCTTTGTTTGGCTTCCGGCCACTTTAGTACCATTAGCATTCGCTCTACATCTAGTATCTTTGCAGCAAACCAAAGCCTACACCCTATAAACAAGCCGATGAACTGGCACGATCTACGCCTCCGATATCCCGCCCTACAAAACCGAATTTATCTCAATACTGCTGCCTGCGGACTCGTTTCTACGGGAACACAAGCCGCCGTACAGCTATTTTGGGATGACCTACTCAATAGTGGGGGACAACATCGCTGGGATTGGGAAGCTCAAATTGAAAGCGCACGCAAAAATATAGCGGCAAATCTCAAAGTACCGGCCAATCAGCTAGCATTACTACCCAACTTCACCGTCGGAATGAATTATGCCGCCAATCTACTCGGTACTGGTAAAAAGGTATTACTCGTCGAACAAGAGTACGCCTCGGTCACGCTTCCATGGACCATCAATGGCTACCAATGTGAACATTGCGCTACAGAAGCAGACGGCAGTATCCCACTCAGTAAACTGTGGAAACATATTCAAACCTTCCAGCCGGATATCCTCGCTATTAGTCATGTCCAATGGCTCACTGGCTATACCCTACCACTTGCAGAACTCAGTCAACTCTGCCAGCAGGCCAATATTTGCCTTGTGGTCGATGCCACTCAATCTTGGGGCATGGTACCAACTGACCTTACCGAGACACCCGTAGATATCTATATCGCCAGTGGCTACAAATGGCCCACTGCAGGATTTGGCAACGCCATCATGTACGTATCTGAACGAGTTTGGCAGGCCGGAGAAATTCCTGTCGCAGGTTCAAGCAATTTGTTTCTCCTCAAGGAAGGTCAACAACCTAGCACCACTACCCTATCTCCCGTTGGTATGGAAGCTGGACATCATGATTATGCCGGTTTGATTGCCTTGGGACAAGCTTGGAGTGAATTGGAGGAGATTGGGGTTGACGCCATTGGCGAACGCGTCCTCAAATTGAGTAACTATCTATATGGCGAGCTCAATCGTATCGATTGGCCCATAGTATCCACCTATAACCCAAGCTTCAGATCAGGCATCATGGCTATCAAAGGCCAAGAATCCATGGTCAAAGCTCTTTCTGAGCAAGGCATAGATGTCGCCTTTAGAGGAGGTAATATTCGAGTCAGCGTCCATTTCTACAATCAAAAAGCCGAAATCGACCAATTAGTAGCCGCATTAAAAAACATTAGCTAGTAGCGACGCAATCCCGATAACTATCGCGGATGCGTCACCATATAAAGCAAAATTTCAGATCACCCCGTAGCGACGCAAGATTTTGCGTCGCCACATATATCCAGGATATCACATCCGCCACATATTTGCAGGATTTTACATCCAGCACAGAATCGAAAAATCTTGCGTCGCCACATAATACAAGGTTTCACACCATCACCTTGAACCCCAAAACCACCTCTTAACTCGTATGATCACTCACGATCACCCACTTTCCATCGATTTTTTTCCAGATCAAAGTAAAATAGCCTCCCACATCCCCTATCTCACGAGTCAGATGCCAGCGCCCCAACATAAAGGCGCTTTTAGAACCTAGCTTCTCCAGTCGGAGAACGTCAAACGCCAATTGTCCCATCGCAGCCTTGTCAGGATAGCGGATAAAGTAATTGTCATAAGTAGTCTGCCAGCCGTATTTAGGCCCAGTACTGCCAGTAAAAACCAAAGAATCCGACTTCCAATAACCTTCCATAAAAGTGGGGATATCAGCCTGATTCCAAGCTTTTTGCTGATCAACTAAGGCTTTGAGAATAGCTACTTCGTCCTTGGGTTTTAGCGCATCTTGGGCACAAAGATGCAAGCCCAAAAGCATCAAGATTGATAGGCTTATCCAGATTCGTTTCATCAGCTTCTTTTTCCGAATATATGTAATGATTAAAGAAAAGTGATCACATAAATACCTGATT
>JBGCFA010000117.1:0-4730 GCA_045106675.1 Bacteroidia bacterium | reverse complement strand
CATATCTACGAAAAGGAATTCTTTGTTCCAGGTAGGAACGGCCGATCTCAGGTTTGGCGTCTGATATGCTTTTTTCTAGATCGCGCACCATATCGGTTTCGATAGGACCTGGATTGACGGTATTGACATTGATGTTGTAGCGTGCCCATTCGGCGGCGGCAGATTTGGCGAGTCCGATCACGCCATGTTTGCTGGCTGCATAGACACTCGCTTTTGGCGAACCCAAGAGTCCCGCCATAGATGAGGTAATCACTACAGAGCCTCCACCTGCTTGGATGATATGAGGTACTACTGCTTTCATGCCTAGAAAGACGCCTTTGAGATTGACGTTCATGATGAGATCCCAGTTTTCTTCCGATAAGTCTAGCAACTTTGTCGGAGTTCCTCCAAGGCCTGCATTGGCATAAAAGATATGGATTGCCCCGAAGTGCTCAATCGCAGACTTCGCCATTTTCTCGTTCCCGGCTAGGGTGCTCAGATCCGCTACGAGATACGCAGCATGCTCTTCTCCTAACTCTTTGACCGCAGTTTGTAGTTGTGCTTCATCCAAATCTACCAATAATACTTTGGCGCCTTCGGCAACAAACTGCTTGGCAGCGGCGAGGCCAATCCCTTTCATAGCGCCGGTTACGATGGCGATCTTGTTGAGTAGTTTCATGTAGTCCTTTTCTATTTCCGTTTCTTAATCCAATATACTCCTGCTAGTAGAGCAAATCCTAAGCCCAATAGTAAGAAGATAATGCTCCAATTTGTTTGAGTTAGTGGGCGCATATCTCCGATGGGTACGTATGCTGCCCAGTAAAATGGATGTGCAGAGAGCTGGTCACTTTCGCTCAAATAAGCGATTTTGGCGTTCCGCAAGGCGGCATCCTTAGACTCTCCTTGATCTAACTCGGCATAAAATCGCGCCATCAGATCGGCAGTGGCGGCATCATTGACTTGCCAAAGTGTCGTCAGTACGCTATTGGCTCCGGCATAGGACATTCCACGCGCTAAACTGACGATGCCTTCGCCTTGTTGCAGTTTTCCTAGACCTGTTTCGCAGGCACTTAGGACTACCATTTCGGCTTGCAATTGGAGATTGAATAGTTCTGCAAGTTCTAGCACGCCATCTTCTAGGCTATCTGCGCCGGGAGTGAAATTGATATGTGAGTATAGTGGATTTTGATCATTGACTAGGGCATGGCTGGCAATATGAATGATGTCATAAGATGCCGCTTGTTGCTTAAACTCTCCCTCGCTTGCTGCAGCCGCCAAATAGGTTTGCCCCGAAAAATAGCGTGAAAGTTGATTGACTTCAGATTGATTGTGGGCCAAAGGCGAAAGTTGTCTCCTTGAAGAGGCGAACTGCGCCTGCTCCATTGACGGAAAGGAAGGAGCAAAAGCGAGTACCTTGGTTTGTAGTTTGCGGCGACTTTGGCTTTGCACTTGCTCGAGATGCAAGGTGCTCGAATAGGCGTAACTCAACTGATGCTGATGTAATAGATACGGCCAATCTTTGAAACCCAATTGGGCATTAGGACTATGGGTGAGCAATAAATCAAAAGGCACATAACCCAAGATGCCATCCGGAATAATCACCATCTCAAGAGGTAGTTCTCCCAAGGCTGCCACCAATTGAGAGTACAATTGATGTGAAATATTTGCTAATGCAAGGCCGTCTCTTTGCTGCTCCGTGGGAATGGTACGGATCAGGTTTTCTACCATTTTGCTCAGCGCCTCACTCGGTCCAATCTCTATCCAAT
Source organism: Bacteroidia bacterium (assembly GCA_045106675.1). Taxonomy (GTDB): domain Bacteria; phylum Bacteroidota; class Bacteroidia; order J057; family J057; genus JBCAWW01. Next base: position 2,985 of record JBGCFA010000117.1, on the reverse strand, counting down.
CGATGCTTCCCGATTGGATAACAAAAGCGTAAGTCTGTTCCTTTCCCATGAAATAACTGACCCAAGCCTGATCTGCGCCTTGCAATTGGGATTGGATATTAGTAATCGCAACCGAGTTGGGAGCATATTTAAGCGTGAAATATTCTGGATAAGTATTTTCAAGTTTTGAGATGAAGGTATCGTATTTGGCTCTTAAAGCCAGTAATTGACCTCTGATGCTTACTTGCTCGGGATCATTGGCGTTTTCTAGTTCAAAAAGCTGTTTTTCTATTAAGGCTAGATCGAGACTGATACGACGTTCTTTTTGAAGGATAGAATCAGGGATGCCGCCAAATTTTTGCGCTTGATGATCCCTAAGCGATTCAAAGAGGATCATACTTTTATTACGCTCACTCATCTGAAAGGCTTGTTCTAGCCAATAGGGGTCTTGATTGACCTGATAATTTTGCCAAGCGACAGAAATTGCATCACTGTAGATTGGAAATATCCTTTCATGCAGCAATGCTTTTGCGCCATGCGAACGAAAACTTAGGCGCATACTATCAATTAAGGATACGGCCAATTGTAGTGCTTGCCAAGCCACTTGATTTTCGGTCGGAGTATGATTGTTATGCTGTGCTTGCGCTCGATATACGCGGGCGCTTGCCTGTAGATTTTCTAGTAAAACATTGCGAGAATAGGGCGAATGAAGTGGGGGAAGCTTTTGCGCGCTTTCAATTGCAAAATCGTAGCCGAGGATTTCTCGGCCTTTTTTCATGGCTTGGTTCGCCTTGGCGAACTGCTGGTTTTGGCTGTATGCATGGCCTATCTTTTCATATAGCCTAGCATAGTCTATATGATTGACAAGCCCCGCTTTTTCAAAACAATTTTTAGAGAGTGCAAATTGTGTAAATGCCACATCGAATTCTCCTTTCTCAGCATATGAGACTCCTAATGTTTCGTAGACTGCGCCATTTTCGGGTATTTCCTCAGGAGAGCGTCCGGGAGCTTCTGCCAATGCTAGTTTAAAATGATAGATCGCTTTATCAAAGGCTTTTTTCTTGAAATTGATCTGGCCAAGCAGGTAGTTATGAGTCTTGAAGACAGGATCTCCCGGCGGGAGAACGCTTGCGCTCAATTGTATGCTTTGATTGAGGTAGGCTTCGCTTTCTGCGACGTTCTCCTGTAGCAAAGCGATGTTGGCAAGGTTACTATAAATCCCTGATAAGGTCATGGGATTGTTCATCTCTCGAGCTTGCATTTCAGATAGGGCCAGCAACTGATATTCTTCGGCTTGTTCATAATCGCCGCGTTCGGCATGGGCGATACCCTGAATGATCTTGATATACAAATACTCTGGTACCTCTGCACTTTGCCAGGCTTGACTGGTACTATCAGCATAAATGAGACTTTGACTGAAATCAGATTGGTCTATAGCTAGACGAGCTAGTTCAAACCAAAAGCGCCCCAATTCCTTATGCATACTGCCATAGACGGCCTTGTATTGAGTCAAACCTGCTATCACTTGTGCCTCTGCTTTTGCATAAGCCCCAAAGCGATGATTGAGGATCGCATAATTGAGATAGGTCATTCCTTCTCCGGTAAAGCGAAGGGAATCTTTTGTTAGACTCTGATAGATGTGTAAAGCATCATCGTAATATTTGATAGCATTTTCGGGCTGATTACGTGATTTGTAGAGGTTGCCAAGATTGTTGAGGGAGTAAGCGACTATAACATTGTCGGAACCTAAAACTGCTCGTTGAATATCGAGAGCTTTTTGCAAGGAAATCTCGGATTGAGGGAAATCTCCACTCCGACGATACATCATGCCCAACCTGCTATAAGTCTCTGCAACTGATGAATCATTTTCCCCAAACATTTGAATACGGGCATCAAGCGCCTGTTTGAGGAAGCGTTCTGCCGAAGGCATAGACCGCTTTTCATAGTCCATGGTCCCTCGCAAAAAAAGCGTATCAGCTGCTAGGCGTTTTTGCCAATAGGGTAGAAGGGAGGCATCATTTATGATATTGCGTATCGCCTCTAATGCTCCTTTATGATTACCCTGACGGGCTGTGAGTAAGGCCAATTGATACTCCTGACCGACCGCTTTTGGGAGCGATGGAGTTTGAGCAATTACTAGATTTAGAGCGAGAGTTGAGAAAATAAGGAGCAGAAACGTTCGCATGCAATTGGGTTCAACTTCCAGCCAAATTAGGCGGTGTTGTGGAAATTAAGCTTAATCTAATCAAATTACGGAGCAAAATAAACCCCGACCTAGGCCGGGGTCATACTTCCCTAAACAACGCATATGAACTAAAACGTTTGCCTAAAAGAGACGAACGGGAGTTGGGAAATACACCCTGCCTGGGCTTTTAAAATTTGCTTTAAACACAAACGCATAGGTAGGTGTCTTTGATTAGGGAAAATGTAACATGGGCTTTGGGATTAAAGTTGGGAGGGGCTTAAGACTTAGCTATCCTGCTCTTTTTGTTCGATTATTGCCGCAGCCCATTCATGTTTCCAATGCGGGGCGACTTTGTAAATTGATTTGGCTAGATAGGCAGGTTTACGATCGTCCAGCGTTAAAAAAACTCACTTTTTTTTGCCTTGAGTAAGGCTGTTTTATAGGATCAGTAATTTTTTTTCACAGATTACGTTACATTTGCCTGTCGTTAATGCACAAAGCAATGAACGCGAAAACTTATACCGATACGCAGATTATAGAAGCCATCCGAGCGGGTGGTTCACAATGTGAAGCTATGATGGCGTATTTGTATCCGCGTTATGTCAACCAGATCATCGCTTTTGTGCGAGAACGAGGGGGGACGGAGGCAGAAGCCGAAGACATCTACCAAGATGCAGTCGTCAATCTGCTACTAGCCATTCAAGATGGGCGTTTTGAAGGGCGCAGTGCCGTTTCTACTTACCTTTTTGCGATCAGCAAAAACTTATGGTATCGTCGTTTTCGTCGCCATAATCTGGAAGATGACTACCGGGCAACACTGC
>JBGCFA010000116.1:0-5389 GCA_045106675.1 Bacteroidia bacterium | reverse complement strand
GGTTTGAGTTTGACCACTGCATGGGGGTCCAGGATCTCTCCCAACTCACTCATCTCACGGGTAACTTCCTTGAGATAGCGTCCAGGCCGATCCAGCTCATTGGCAAAAGCTAGCAATATGACGGGTTTGCGAATCATCTAGCGCTGCAAAGACTCTAGGATGCGCTCACGATCTTCTCGGTTTTTGGTCAGTACGGAGAGGGTGTTTTCTAATTCGTTTTCAATCGCCTGTCGCGCTTCGATCTCGTTGAACTCCTGGCTAAGGTCAAACTGCTTTTGGTGCAAAATATGGATCCATGCCAGTAGTTCGGCAGTTGCCGGTTTTTTACGCAGGCCGTGATCCCTACGGATGCTCAGAAAATATCCCACCGCATGATCCAGCATCCGATTTTGGAAGTCGGGGCTGATATCGAGATTTTGTGAGACGATTTCGGCTAAACGTTCCCGACTAGGGAAAGGAATATGATAATAGACGCAGCGACGCATAAAGGCATCGGGTAGGTTTTTTTCTGAGTTGGAGGTCAAAATCAAGATGGGGCGTTGTCCACTAGCAGGATCAAAGCGAAAATAGCCTTGTTCATCCGGTAAGAGGGCAAATTGCTGCTCTTTGGCCCACTCAGCGGCTTCTTTCGCACCCGACTCTTGCACTTTGAAACCCAGTTGCGCAAATTCAAAAAGCACATCATTGGGAAAGTCGCGGGGAGCTTTGTCGATTTCGTCGATCAGTACCACTGAACGCTTGCTGGGAGAATCGAGAATTGCTTGTCCGAGACATTCAAAGGAGATATAGCTCATAGAATTGACTCCTGCTCCTTTGTGCTGAGAATCCCGAAAATGTGTCAGGGCATTGTATTTGTAAAAAAGGTCGCGCGCCTTGGAGGTCGTTTTGGTATAAAACTCTTGTAACACGCAGTCCATTTCCCTCGCTACATGATGCGCCAATTGGGTTTTGCCGGTGCCCGGCTCGCCAGTAATCAATAAGGGCATACCCAGATCAAGGGCGACTTCGAGGGCCGCATTGAGGCCCGGATCAATTAGGTATTGTTTAGGATTGTTGAGATCAAAAGCTTTGGACATGGCTGAAAATTATCGTTTGCGCGGCGCAAAGGGAAAAGCGTAGCTAAAGATAGAATAATTTCGGGAATGGGGAATAGTCGGTTGTTTGAAGGGTTCTCTCAAATTCCGCTATATTTTTTAGCACGATCTCGCCGATGGACTCCAGCCGCAACTTATGCTATTCCGATAGCCCTGAGAATGATATCCCACTAGGGCGCAATCACTTTTTGGAAATTGGGATCAATGCGTATTTGCATAAGAATAACTCAATAATGCGGTAAAAGAGGTTAATGATATGGCGGCTTTGCTGTTAGAGCAGGAGGCCAAGCAGGACAATATCTTGGAGCTCCGTCGCACTTCTTCCTTTCATTTTCACTTCACCACAAAAGATATCTGTTGAAACCAACTGGTAGAACTAATGGAGAGAAAATATAGTCCGCTTGGTAATTTCTCAGACAGCTTTATTTGATAGTCTTCGATGATAGTATACTTTCCAGGAATCTGGAAAGTTTTGATTTTTTTGCCTTGAGTATCAAATATAGAAGCCAGATAATGATCCGTTTTTTCTCCAAAAGGATCTTTGATTTTTAGGGAAATCTCAGCTTGATTTTCTATTGGGTTAGGAAAGAGGATGATCTCAGGTAAAATATGTTGATAGGGTCTGGTATCCACTTCTGCAATGCCAATGATCCGACTTGTTCCATCTAAATCAACTTGTTGTAAGCGATAATAATGAAAGATGAGATTATCTATCTGTTCATCCCAGACTTCATAGTTTGTTGGCTCATTACGATCACCTCCCGCAGCGGCGACTTCTTTCCAAGGTCTAAAATCCTGCCCATCGGAACTTTTATCTACGATGAAAAAATGATTATTATTTTCTTCTCCTGTCACCCAGTTCAGATGAATTCTGCCGGATTTTATTTCTGCCTCATATGAAAGCAGTCTTACTGGAAAAGCAAATGATTCACAATCATCTCCAATACCATCACCATCTGTATCCGTTTGTGAAGCATTCGCGGTTAAATAACAATTGTCGGTCGCATCGCCGATACCATCTCCATCGGAATCAGTCTGAGAAGAATTTGCTATATAGGGTGCATTATCCGAAACATTTGCTATCCCATCGCTGTCTCTGTCGCTTGATATAGCATAACCGGGATAGTTAGGGGGACCACTTCCTCCCGAAGCACAACTTGGGCCCGTGAAGTGGCTAGGACAAATACATAAACAGGCGGACGATCGGGGATTGCTTATATAACCTTCCACGAGAAGCCCCCCATTCAAACAGCTTGGAGGATGAGAGACGCAGGAGGCAAGCGCTGGATCACAATAATTTCCAATACCATCATTGTTGTGATCGTATTGAGTATTATTATTGTTTGAAGGACAATTATCAAGATTATTAGGCCAATCGTCTCCATCTGAATCAATTACTGAGGGGTTTTCACATGCGTCTCCGACCCCATTTCCATCTTTGTCAATCTGATCTGCATTAGGAGTCGTAGGGCAATTATCAAATAGATCATCGATCCCATCATTATCGTAGTCTTGCGCTTGCAGGACCGGATTGGTTCCAAACATCAATAAACCCAAAAGGATACAGATAAAAGAAGGGCACCAGGAATGGCTGAAGTATTTTTCCATTATATCTAATCAAGGATTTACTCGTTTCTGAATTTCAATATTTTATTTTTAATAAAAAATATTTTCCGGTACGTATTATCAACATGGTAGAATATATATCCAGACAGGAATTTTTAATATTTACACAAAAAAATGAAATGTGAATATTACCCAAGAACACAAACTGTTTTTGCTTGAAGAGATGAGCTTAAACATCGAAACAAGTTTGCTCCATACAGCGGAAGAGTTCTGCTAGATTTTTTGCAGAACAAAGGTTCTAGCAGCAGATATACAATTATCATAAATCAATTATGCCAGTTTGTGGATTTATCCTAGCAAATGTATCTTATTTGCAACAGATAACATCAAACACAGACCCACATGAACCGTATTCTAGCGCTCATAGCGCTGATTTTATGGACATTGCCCCAGATGGTGATGAGCCAGAATTCTTATTCCTGGCAAAAAATAAATAGTCTATTAGAAAATGGACTCAATCGTTCGGCGCTTAGCCTGGCCGAAGAGACTTATCAAAAAGCATTTGAAGTCAAGGACACAGAAAGCCAGCTAAAAGCCTTATTGATCATCTTGCCTCAGCAAAGGCAGCTCACAGAAAAGGGAGATTCGATGGTGATCGAGCGGGTTAAGCTCGCGATGCAAGAGACTGAGGGTCCAGCAAAATCGATTCTTCATGTCCTGCTAGCAGAACAATACCTCACCTATTATCGCAACAATCGCTACCGTATTCTCAACAGAACTGAGAGAGAGATAGCAACCGAGGACTTTCAAACTTGGGGAGCGAGAAGGCTACAAGCGACTATCGCCAAGCATTATAGCACGGCATTAAACAATCGAGAAGAGTTAGTTGCATTACCCGCTCGTAGCTATCCCTCTCTCATTGATACCGTTAAAGGTTCCACGGAGTATAGACCAACGCTTTTTGATGTATTGGCGCATAAGGTAATTGATTATTATAGCCATTCAGAATATGGCTTAAGCGAATCACAAGGGAGTTTTCAGCCTGATAAAAACCTCATTGCTCCGGCAAATCAATTTGTCAATCTCGCTCTGGTGAGTGCCGATAGTCTTTCACGATCTTATCGTTCGATACGATTGTATCAACAGCTATTACAGCTACATCAAGGTGAAGCCGCGCCGACGGTTGATCTCGAATTAAAACGCTTAGCCTATCTCAGACAAATCGTTCCCGGCACGGAGACTGATAGTGCTGTTCTCAAACTGTATGAAAGCCTAGCCCAACAATATCAAAAGGCTCCAATAGCAGGCGAAGTACAAATAGCGATGGCCCAAATGTACCGCGAGCGTGGACAAAAATATGATGCTGTCCTACATCCTGAATTACAATGGGAGATTAAGCGTGCTTACGATCTATGCGAGCAAGTGAAAAAGCAATATCCGAGTAGTCGCGCTTCGGCCCAAGCCGCATCTTTGCAGGCCCAAATTGATCTTTCTCAATTGCGGATCAAGCTCGAAGAAGTCATCTTACCCGCTGCGTCTTTTCGCGTTCTCGCAGAGTATAAAAAAATAGACAAACTATATTTTAGGCTCTATGATATTGGCTTTCTTAACGTTCCGCCCCGCGGAGAAGAAGCGCTCTTTGCAGAACTAAAAGCTAAATCTATCTTTCGTGCATGGGAACAATCACTCCAGCAACCCGGCGACTACCAACAGCATCGGACCGAAATTGCTGTAAAAGCCTTGCCTAAGGGCAGGTATATGCTTTTAGCTTCGAGTGATCCAGCCTTCCAATATGATCAGCATTTGACAGCCTATACTCGATTGCAAGTGAGTGAGATTGGCTATTATTTCAGAGACAAAGATGGCAGCGTGGTCTTACAACTACATGATCGTCAGAGTAGTAAGCCGCTCAAAGACGCCAGAGTTGATGTCTATAAATATGAGTATGATTATCGAAATCAAGAGGGCAGCTATGACCAACTAAAGCGTAATCTCAAAGTGGACGAGGACGGCCAAATAAGCTTGGAGAAGTCGCGTGCAAATAACCGAGACATTGTCCTACATATCAAAAACGGGGACGATCAACTGCAAAGCGATCAGATGTACGTCTATAATTATGACTATGATCGTAATCGGGCGCAGGAAGAAATCTTCTTTTTTCAAGACCGTAAGATTTATCGGCCGGGCCAAACGATTTATTTCAAAGGCCTCGCCCTGAGAAAAAAGGATCAAGAGTGGAAAATCATCAAGAATAAAAGCTTTGAAGTCGTCTTCAGAGATGTCAATGGTCAGGAGATTGCCACTGAGAAGTTTCGCTCCAATGAGTTTGGTACTTTCAATGGCAGTTTTGTGGCTCCAGTCGGCGTCCTTACTGGAATGATGCGCCTCCATTGCAATAACTCGAGCACGAGTTTCCGCGTCGAAGAGTATAAGCGTCCAAAGTTTGAAGTGAAAGTCGATCCCTTTGAGGGCGAGTTTAAACTTGGTGATCAGATCGCTGTTACTGGCAATGCTTTAGCCTATTCGGGTGTAAAACTAGACGGTGCCAAGGTGGTATATAGCGTTCGCCGCAATGCTCGCTTTCCTTATTTTTATTATTGGTGGCGTCCTGCTCCGACTTCTCCCAGTGCTGAAATTAGCAATGGAGAAGTATTGACTGATGCGGATGGCAAATTTAGTTTCAGATTTCCAGCAGAACCTGATGTGAGCGTTCGCAAGGCGGACAAACC
>JBGCFA010000115.1:0-27927 GCA_045106675.1 Bacteroidia bacterium | reverse complement strand
TGTTGTCTCAGACACCGTAAATACTGCGGCAAGAATGGAAGGACTGACCAAGCACTTTAAAAGCGGAATCATCCTTTCTGATAGCACCATTCGAGGGATCAGGACTCCACAAGACTTCCCAGTCAGACCATTAGGCTTAGTCCAAGTCAAAGGTCGCGAAGAAGTTTTGATGATTTATGAATCCTTTGCAGGAGATAGCCCAATCCAAAAACGTCTCAAAACCCAAACCCTCGCAGATTTTAAAGCAGGTCTGAATGCATATTTTGAGCAGGAGTTTTTCCAATCAACGCAAGCCTTTGGTCGTGTTTTGAAAACGAATCCTATCGACCCTACAGCTCGCCGCTATCAAGCCTTGGCAAGCCGCTACTTACGAGAGGGAATTCCAGTTGATTGGGACGGGATCGAACGTTTGGAACAAAAATAGCAAGGGTATTCAAGTCAGCCTTGTCTTTCGAGCTTTGTAATGTTTTGATTTTTGAATAAATTGTAAATCCTATTTACGCCCACAAATACGATTCCTCAGCTTACTGGCTATGAAAAAGGTTTTACTCCTGCTATGCCTGTGCTCAATATATAGTTTTCTCTACCCCCAAAATTCTGACCGAGCATGGCTAGAAACGGCCCTAGCTCACACTGAGTCGGGTAGCGAACGGGTAGATTTGCTGATCCGATTAGCCGATTTGCTTCATGCCACTCAAGCCGACGATGCCCTTGAATATGCCGAAGAAGCCGAAAAATTAGCCGAAGAACTTGGCTACGATCTGGGTATTGCTAACGCCAAAGCACAAATTGGTTTTGCCTTTTTGCAATTAGACAAAACGAGAAGAGGCATCCGCAAACTTGAAGATGCTTTACCTTATCTTCAAAAAATTGGTGATAAAGCGCTTTTATTGCCCCTATATGAGCGGCTGTCTTGGGCGCTAACCAAACAAGGCAAGGCCGATGAAGCACTTACCTACAAACAACTCACCTTGGCGATCAAGCAGCAAGACTTCAGTGATCAAGCCGCTGATAGAATTGTCGCCTTAGAAGATTCGGTAGATATTAGTAGCGAAGCCGCCAAGTCGGCCCGAGCATTGGCAAAGAGGACACTTCGCCAAAGAGATGTAGCTGAGTCTGCTCTCATGGAGCAAGAAGCAGCCCTCCTCCAGCAAGAGCTTGAACTTGCTCATTTGCAAGAAGAAGCTGCCAAACTAGAGATGGACAAGATGCATCTCGAAATGGAGACCATGGAAAACGAACTCAGACTACAAAAGGTCGAACGACGCAACTTCTGGCTAGGGGCAGCTTTCTTTGCCGCTTTAGCTTTAGGCCTTGGTATATGGCAATGGTATCGTATCAGGCAGGCGCGTAAGATGACCGAAATCGAGAAGCAACAAACCGAAGAGCTTCGTAAAATAGATCAACTTAAAGATCAATTTCTCGCCAATACTTCTCACGAGCTTCGCACTCCGCTCAATGGCATGATCGGACTCGCAGAAGCTCTCTATGAAGGCTCAGAGACACATAGCTCCGAGGTCCGTAAAGAAAACTTAGCGCTTATCATCTCGGCAGGTCGCCGCTTGAATAATCTCGTCAATGATTTGCTCGATTTTTCTAAGATGCAGCAAGGTGCGCTTGAAGTACAAACGAGGGCCGTGGACTTACGTTCATTGACTGAGATCGTTTTGAAGATCAATGAAAGCTCAGCCAAAAATAAAGCGCTCTTCATCAACAATCTCGTTCCCGAGGATTTACCACCTATACAAGCCGACGAAGATCGTTTGCAGCAAGTATTGATCAATTTGGTCAACAATGGCATCAAGTTTACCACTGAAGGGAGTGTCTCAGTCTCTGCGAGAGAAAAAGGAGATCGCATACAAATTTCGGTTTCCGATACCGGCATCGGCATTCCTGAAGAGAAGCAAGACGCCATTTTTGAAGCCTTTGTTCAAGCCGACGGTTCTATTCAGCGGCAGTATGGGGGTACCGGCCTCGGCCTAACGATCTGTCGCCAGCTCGTTGAGTTGCAAGACGGTCGTATCTGGGTAGAATCAATTCCTGAAGAAGGCAGTAAAGAATCAGGTACAACTTTTCATATCTTATTGCCCAAAGCTTCGCCTGAAGCAGAGGTCCTACATCCTTCTAAGGTAGCCTTTGAGCCTACTCCCCTTAGCTTAAAAACATTCCTCGAAACGCCCGAAAAGGCAGTTTCCAATAATGTAAGTCTCAAACCGCCCACAGAAAACAGGCCCTTTCATATTCTCATCGTAGATGATGAGATCATCAACCATCAAGTTCTCAAACACCATCTCGCGCATCCTAAATTCAATCTTACCGTTGCCAATAATGGGGCAGAAGCATTAGCCGCACTTGAACAAGAGGTGAAGTTTGACCTTGTCCTATTAGATATCATGATGCCGCATATGTCAGGCTTTGAAGTCTGTCAAAGAATCCGTCAAAAGTATCTCGCTTCCGAACTTCCCGTGATCATGGTTACCGCCAAAAATCAGGTCGAAGACCTCGTCGCAGGTCTCGATCATGGCGCAAATGATTATATCGCCAAGCCCTTCTCCAGAGATGAACTACTGGCTCGTATCCAAGCCCACCTCAACCTCTATCACCTCAATGAGGTGTCGATGCGCTTCGTCCCCAATGAGTTTCTTAGTTCCTTGGGATATGAAAGCCTCACTGACGTCAAATTGGGTGATCATGTCCAACAAGAAGTAACGGTCTTTTTCTCAGATATTAGGGGTTATACGGCCTTGTCCGAACAAATGAGTCCAGAGGAGAACTTCCGCTTTGTCAATGCTTATGTGGGCCGTATGGGTCCGATCATTCGCGAACATGGCGGCTTTGTCAACCAATATCTAGGAGATGGTATCATGGCTCTCTTTATGGATGGCCCCGAAAAAGCAATTCAAGCTGCCGTCAAAATGCAGGCAGAGATTTCGGAATATAATATCTATCGCAAAAAATTAGGCCGCGCTGAGATCAAAGTCGGCATGGGCATTCATACTGGTCCCCTTATCATGGGCGTGATCGGCGATCGCCTGCGCAATGATACAGCGACTATCTCAGATGCCGTAAATACCGCCTCGCGCATGGAAGGACTGACCAAATTTTATGGCGCCAACCTGCTCGTTAGCGAAGCCACTCTCAAAGCACTAGATGATCCGACAGAGTTCGACTTTCGCTATCTAGGACAGGTCCAAGTCAAAGGCAAAAAGATAGCCATTGGCGTCTATGAATTTTTTGACGCGGATCTAGATTCTGACCAAACCCTCAAGTGGGGCGCACAACAACCTTTCGAACAAGGTTTACGCCATTATTATGCGCGGGAATTTAAGGATGCGATTACTACCTTTGGTGAGGTTCTACATATCAATCCTGCTGACAAAGCCGCACAACACTATCTGGAACGGGCCAAAACCTATAATCAGATTGGCGTACCGGACAATTGGCAGGGAGTAGAGCTGATGGACCATAAGTAATTGCTCATGCTACATTTTACACGGCGAGCTGATGTCGCCGATATCAATGCATTAACCCGTTCTGCCTTCGAACACAAAGCCAATCCCTATGCCTATCCTGAACTGGGTAAGCATAAAACTTTGGGACTAATCTTCTTCAATTCTAGCCTTAGGACTCGTTTGAGTACCCAAAAAGCAGCCATTAATCTCGGACTATCTTGTATCGTGATGAATGTCGGCTCTGACGGTTGGGCCTTGGAGTTTGCCGACGGCACTGTGATGAATGGTGACAAAGCGGAGCATATCAAAGATGCCGCTGCCGTGATGGGCCGCTATTGTGATTTGATTGGGATTCGTGCTTTTGCCGGCCTTGCCGAACGCGAAATCGATTATTCTGAACAGGTTCTTAGCGCTTTTCAGCAATACGCTGGTGTTCCGATCCTAAGCCTAGAGTCCGCCACTCGCCATCCATTGCAATCTTTTGCGGACTTATTGACGATACAAACCCATAAGCTCGTAGAGCGACCCAAAGTAGTACTTAGCTGGGCTCCTCATCCGAGAGCTTTGCCCCAAGCGGTCGCCAATTCTTTTGTAGAATGGATGCAGTTGGCTGAGGTGGATTTGGTGGTTACTCATCCCCAAGGCTATGACCTTTCCCCTGATATTATAGGCGATACTACCGTAAGCTACAATCAAGAAGAAGCGTTCCGCGACGCGGACTTTGTCTACGTCAAAAACTGGTCGTCTTACAATAACTATGGCAAAATCCTCTCCAAAGACATGGCTTGGACTGTCGGTGAAAAGCAAATGGCTCATACCAATAATGCCTTTTTCATGCACTGTCTACCCGTCCGTCGCAATGTAGTGGTCAGCGATGCCGTGATTGATAGTGATCGCTCTCTAGTAAATGAGCAAGCAGCCAATCGAGTGGTATCGGCCCAAACTGTGCTCGCGAAAATGTTGCAATCTTTATAGTCATTCCGATGATACATATTGTCAAAACTGGGGGCAAGGTCTTAAGTAACACTGATGCCATTGCGCTCTTTTTGCAAGCGTTCAAACAGTTAGCCGGTCCCAAAATACTCGTTCACGGAGGGGGAAACCGCGCTACGCAAATTGCGAAGCAGCTCGGAATTGAGACAAAAATGGTCGAAGGGAGGCGAATAACCACTACTGAGATGATCGAAGTGGTGTCGATGGTCTATAGCGGGATCAACAAAAAGCTAGTGGCCAGTATGCAGCATTTGGAGATAGATGCCATTGGCCTGACGGGTGCAGATCTCAATCTCATCGAAGCAATCAAACGTCCGGTCAAAGAGATAGACTATGGTTGGGCAGGCGATATCGTCAAAGTAAATAGCAAAAGATTACAAGGGTTGTTGGCACAAGCGATGGTCCCTGTTCTGGCTCCTCTCACCCACGACAAACTCGGACACCTTCTCAATACCAATGCCGATACCATTGCCAGTAGCGTCGCTAGCGCTTTAGCTCAAGCAGACGAATCGGTCAGTTTGGCCCTTTGTTTTGAGAAAATCGGCGTTATGCTAGATCCTGATGATGATAGCAGTCTGATCCCAGAACTCGATGAACTAGATTTTGATGCTTACCGCGCCGAAGGAATTATTGCTGATGGTATGATACCTAAGCTCCACAATGCATTTGCCGCTCTCAGAGCTGGAGTTTCAAAAGTCTTTATTTGCAATCCGCAAAATCTGGCCTTTCTAGGTACCTCGCAGTTTGAGGGAACTGAAGTAGTTTTGAGTTCGACGAAGTCGATTGCTTAGTCGGTCGTCGGTAAATAACTATGGACTTCGGACTACCAATACGATCTAATTCCCAAACTTCCGTCTCGCATCATGCAATAGTCCTTCACAGACACTCCCCATCTTATTTTCGCCACTGAGGTCCGCATTGGGAAATAAATCAACAAAAGTCTTTTGGATAATGGGAACCGCACTCGCGCCTCCAGTCATGATGATGAGATCAATATCCTCGCCTTTAATCTTCGCTGCGCTGAGAGCTTCATTGATGGTTTCGACCAGCAGTTTGAGTTTATCGCCGAGGGAAAGATCAAAAAGCTCCCGATTGACCGTGATGCCAAAATCATCTTCGATGAAATGGGGCTTGATTTCAGTACTGTTTTTATCAGAAAGCTCAATCTTCGCTTCTTCGACTAGCTTTAACAGATAGTGCGCCTTTCGCTCTTCCATCAGTTTCAAAAAGCGTTTGAGCTTTTGTTTCTCCTTGGCTTCGACCAAGACCTTTTTCATGGCAAAGTAGGTCTGCGGGAGGTATAACTCTAAGGCAATTCGGTTCCAGTCAGAAGCAACGACATAAGGCCAATTAGGCACTCGCAACGACTTCTTTCCAAACTCACTTTCGTAGCCAAAAGCGTTCATTACTTGCCGTAGAGCCAGCATACTATCAAAGTCCGTTCCTCCGATCGCAATTCCCGAATTAGCTAAGATATCGTCCTTTCGGTCTATCGCATCTTTTCTTTTCGGCCCGAGCCGAACAATAGAGAAGTCAGAGGTACCACCACCAATATCTGCAACAATAGCGAGCTTTTCGCTTTGTAAATGACGTTCGTGGGTAAAAGCTGCTGCAATCGGTTCGAACTGAAATTCGACATGTTTATAGCCGATACGGTTGGCGATTTTTTCGAGATCTGCTTCACCGCTTTTGTGGGCGATTTCGAGGCTAGAAAACTTGACAGGACGACCAAATACTACTTGACTGATCTCTTGTCCTACTTGTTGCTCGGCAGTTTCCTTGAGGTGCTGGATAAAGGAGACAAATAGATTCTGAAATTTGAGCTTCTTACTCGACGAAAGCTTGGTGCCCGAGGCCATATACTTAGTCCCCAGCAGACGCTTGAAGCTCCGCAAAAGGCGACCATCTTGTCCAGCGAGATAAGCGTCAAGCGCTTCGCGACCAAATAAGGGTTCGTCTAAGTGCGTTTGGCGATAAAAAACAGCCGAGGGTTCACTCAATTGTTCAGCTCCAAACGAGATGTACTTCATCTCTTTGGATTGAGTGGGGAGCTCGACAGTACACAAGGAGTTAGAAGTGCCAAAATCTAGGCCGCAATACATATAGGTCATCTAATTGGAGAACACAAATATAGGGGATGATTTTGGGTATTTTGGCATTAAAATCAAGGGATTTTTACGTTCGGCAAGGCCGGGAGTCTAGTGGAAAATTTGTAAATTAGGTTTCAAATCTTCGAGAAAGCATGGGAGAACAGGTATTCTCACATAAACTCTCAGTTGAGGAATATCTCAAAATGGAGCAGGAAAGTGAAGTTCGACACGAATTTCATGATGGAGAAGTGTTTGCCATGGCTGGTGGCACCTATAACCATAGCGTTATCGGCGCCAATGCACTAGCACTTATACATGGAGCTTGTGCAGAAAAATCATGCATTACTTTCAATGGAGATATGAAAGTAGAAATAAAAGCTAGTAACAAATACCTATATCCAGAGGTTTCCGTCGTTTGCGGCCCTGTAGACATCAGCGAACAAACTTCGCACGCGATTACAAACCCTGTTCTTATCGCGGAAGTCTTATCGGAATCAACGGAAGGATACGATCGTGGAGCTAAGTTCCGCTATTATCAACAGTTAGCCTCATTTCGTGAATATCTGCTAATAGACCAAGCCAGCCCAGTGGTCACGGTATATTATCTTAATGATAAAGACGTTTGGGAGATGCGCAGTTATATGGGCTTAGAGGCCAATTTTCCGCTGCATTCTTTAGACATCGAGATCAGCCTTAAAGCTCTCTATCTCAATACGCAAGACCTACAAAATCCCCTTCCCTAAAGCCTCACTTAAAATGTGCCAAAAGAGCGGGTTTACGTTGGGCCGAGACATCGACCGTATCGCCATTGCTTAGGCTGAGCATGCCACCTTTGCCCTTTTTGTAGGCAATGATATACTCTAAATTGACTAGATGTGATTTGTGCACGCGCAAAAAGGACGCATCCGAAAGCGCTTCCTCATAAAACTTTAAGGAGCGACAAATCATCTTTTTAGTCCCGTCCGCAAAATGAAAATCCGTGAAATTACCGTTCGCTTGGCAGCGTACAACTTCCTTCAATGAAGCGACTTCAAAACCATCTAGTACAGGCAATACTACTTTACGATGCTGCTGCTCTAGGCTTTTGAGATTGTCAAGCAATACACGAGTGTGAAGCCCTGCCTCCTCATTAGAGATCACTTTTTCGACCTTTTCGACGGCTGCAATCAGCTCATCTATATCTACGGGTTTGAGCAAATAATAAGCCGCACTACAATTCAAAGCGCGGATCGCATAATGACTATAAGCCGTCACAAAGATCGTCTCAAAATTGATTTCGCCGACTTGCTCCAGTAGGTCAAAAGCGTTCCCAAAGGGCATCTCTATATCCAAAAACACCAAAGCTGGTTGCTCCGCTTTGATCAGCGCGACTCCAGTTTGCACAGATTCAGCCTCCCCCACTATTTCTATGTTGGGGCAATATTGGTTCAGGTAAGTACGCAAGGTTTCTCGACTAGCCACTTCATCTTCGACGATGACGGCCTTAATGATTGCTTTGTTCATGCGAGGCTGTTTTCACTGAGCATAAGTTTGATCTGCACCCGTGTACCGACATCGGTAGCTTCAGGATTGAGATCTTCGATATTGATTTCTAATTGTTGGTTGTACAAAGTATTGATCAGATCCAGACGGGCGGCGGTATTTTTGAGGCCCATAGAGCGTTGCTGGTTTTGGTTGTGGGTTTTCAGCTCCGCAGAACGCTTCCGTCCGATGCCATTGTCTCGTATTTCGATAATCAAAGCTTGGTCCTGCGGATAGATTTCGACAGAGAGTAGGCCCTTTTCCTTTTTGTAGCGCAGTCCATGCCAAACGGCGTTTTCGATATAGGGCTGTACTAGCATCGGCGGGATCAAAATACTGTCTCGATCTAGCTCAGGCGAAACGCTAAATTCATACTCAAAACGATCCTGAAAACGCAAATGCTCCAGCCCTAGATAAAGCTCTAAGATTTGTATCTCCGTTTGTAGCGGGATAAATTCCTGCTCTGAATTTTCAAGCACGCCTCTCATCAAGCGCGCAAATTCAGAGAGATATTTGTTGGCCGCCCGTGGTTCGTTTTTCGCGATGAAGCTATTGACGGAGTTGAGCGAGTTGAAGATGAAGTGCGGATTCATCTGACTACGCAAAGATTTGAGGGCCAATTGTTGGTGAGCCCGCTGTCGCGAACGATAGGTCCGCAATACCACAAAACCCGATCCCAAGAGGATCATCAAAATCATTGCCAGTGCTAAACTGATATATTTTTGTTGTCTTAGTTGTTGTTGACGGGTTCCAATCCGATAATTCACTTGATCAAGTTGCTCGTTGAGCTGCTGATTTTCTTCTAAAGCATCTTCGAGCGTGGTGATACGATCTTCGAGCAGGTTTTTCTCTATGGTGCGAGCCGTTTTATAGTTGTGCAAAGCACTATCGAGTTGCCCTAATGATTCGTAGTTTTTGGCGAGTCCATCTTTCGCTTCGAGATTGATTTTGCGCGTTTTGCTTGGCAAAGCACTCCTTTTAAAGCTATCAGTACTAGCGTTCTCCGAAGGAGTGCTCGTAGAAAAATAGCCGTTTTCTAAGGCAAATTGTCCCGCTTGTAAGGAGTAGAGATTACCCATCAAGGTATCGCCCATCGTATTGCAAGTGTTGGCTAAGCTGTTGTAAGCTAAAATCACTCCGTCGGGTTCATTGTTGCTTTTGTTGAGATTGAGCACACTCTGAAAATGCGGTAGTGCCTCTCTAAAGGCATCTTGGGCCACGGCGATCTGTCCCAATTGATTTTCGGCCTCAGCGACATCTTGCCAGCGCTTTTTGCTTTGTGCTTCAGTTTTGAACGCCAACCAAGCAGTCTTCGCTTGTGGCCAACGTCTCAGATTGGACAAGACCTTGCCTTCTTCTCGTTTGGTATTATAACTGCCTTCGGCGTCTTTGGTACTCGCAAATAATTTACTGGCCTGTTCGAGATGGTCGAGGGCTAAGGGAAAACGATTGAGCTGAGATTGAATTTTACCCAGCGTCAAATAGCAATAGGCCTCCGCTTTACGGTCCCCTTTATCAAAACTCCGCACCAATGCCGAATCAATATATAGCAAGGCCAAGGCGGGTTGTCTTTCGAGCTTTTGTTCGGCAGCCTCGATCAAGCGATAAGCATCCTCTCTCAAATCCGATGAGCTTTGTTGAGCGATTACGGCTGGGCCGAACGCTAGGCTTAATATGATCCAGATAAAGGCGCTTAACTTCATAGAGGTCCAAACTTAGGCAACTTCTGCGTAAAACAAAAACGCGAACAATGACATTACCTACTGATATTCAGCGATTTACACCCAATCGAGAGACTTCCCCCACTCTAGCTTCTCGTTTATCCATTGAAATGGCCTGTTGGTGGATTTACGGTTTTTATTAAAAAAGTTTGCGCTTAGTTTCGAATTGTTAATCAAGCTCCCACCTATTAAATTGTAAACATGAAAACCTTCTTGATTCGGCTCTCTTTCTTACCTTTTGCACTTGCAATATTTTGGGGTGCCAAAACGCTATGGCAACAGATCGACGATGCTCCTACTACGGATGTATTGCGTATCTCTGCGCCGCAGAACGATGATATCCCTACTGTACAATTAGCCTTAGCCCTTGACATAAGTGGGAGTATGGATGGTCTCATCGACCAAGCCCAAACCCGAATCTGGAATCTCGTCAACGAACTTTCAGAGACAACCATCAAAGGAGTAGAGCCGCGTCTAGAATTGGCCCTTTACATCTATGGAGGCGATCATCTCAGCCCAGAACGAGCTTATGTCCGTCAGTTAGTACCCTTTACGACTGATATCGATGAGTTTTCTGAGGCATTGTTTGCCCTTAGTACCAATGGAGGAGAGGAGTATAGTGGTGCAGCCATTGAGGCAACGCTCCGTGAACTCGCATGGCGTGGCGATGAGGAAACATTGAAATTGCTATTCATTGCCGGTAACGAATCTTTTAATCAAGGTACAGTTGACTTTACTCTAGCCTGCGCAGAAGCAAAAGAAAGGGGCATTCATGTCAATACGATCTTTTGTGGTCCATTTGCTCAAGGAAGCGTATTGCAGTGGCAAGAAGGAGCTGAGTTAGGCGGTGGTCAATACCTTAGCATAGATCACAACCTTGCGCTAGACGATGCCCCAACTCCTTATGACGATCAGTTTGGCACCCTCAATAGCTCTCTCAATGAGACTTATCTTTATTACGGGGACGATGGAGCCCTAAAGGCTGAGCGCAATTTCAAGATCGATGGCTTAAATAGTAGAAAGAGCATCAGTGCCCAATGTAATCGTACCTCTACCAAAGCAGGTTCACAATTCAATGGTAGTCTAAGCTGGGATTTAGTCGAAGCCAGTGCAGCCGACTCCTTTGCGTGGAACAAAGTAGACTATAAGACTTTACCCAAAAATTGCCAAGAGCTTAGCCTGAGTGAGTTACAAACATTAACTGCCGAAAAGCGCCTCGAACGTGAGCGCATCCAAGCAGAAATCATCCAACTCACCCAAAAGCGATCAGAATTCCTTGCTAATCTAAAACAAGATAGTACTTCCCGCCTCGACGACGCATTGATCCAATGCTTACACAAGCAAGCGAGTGCGAAGGGGTATGAATTTTAGATCATACTGAAAATTTGAATAAGGGGAGTAAAGCCTATGCTTTACTCCCCTTATTTTATTAAATCTAGCTGCGCTTTGTTACGATTTCTTTTTCAACACAATTTGCTCAGCTTGCTTGTTCACGACGTAAGCATAAAAAGCACGTAGATCAGGATATTCCTCCGGCCCAAAAAAGGCTTTGTTGATTTCGAGGGTACTCAATATTTGAACACTGCTGCCGATAGAGGCTGTATTGTAGGTGAAGGTCGCTACCTTTCCGGGTAAAACAACGCGAGTTGGCTCAGGCAATGTTTCGATTTCGTAGCCTTCTGGAATGGTCAGTGTGAAAGTAACTCGTTCGTCGATTCTAGCGCCAAACTCAACCGGATAGTCTCGCGTCTCAGTTTCAAACGGATTTTCATCTATGGCGCAAAAAAGAAGGGGTTGTAGATAAATAAAATCACCGCTAGCATCCCCGAATTGAGAGGAACTAAACTTACACTTCGTTATGAGGGCTTCTCCAAGCGATTCTTGGTTTTCGATGCTTAGCTCGATGATTTCAGCATCAGGCACATCTTCCAAAACTCGGGTCTCCATATACTCATCTTTGTCATCGTCATTGCGATACAGATGTTTACGCCAAGCGACTGCTTCGTAGCCTTTGTCATTGAAAGACAAGGCGCCTGACACTTTCCCTGCTGCGTCAATCACTAAAGAACCTCTTAGCCATGATTCCATTTTGGCTGGACTTTCTAGAGAAGCCCATCGACTTCCAGAATTATCAAGAACAAATCCTTTACCATTTAAGTCTGCAAAAGGAAGCGTTCCCGTAGGGCAAAAAGGATCAGTAGCGTCTAAGATCATATAGCTATCCCCCAAACCCACATAGACAGCAACATGATTGAATTGATCGCTCATCGCCGTAAATGATTGGACAGCACCATGGTTACGCGTACTCAGCAAGATCGGATAAGCATTTAAGCCCGCCTCCTGGAGCAAAGCCGTCATCAAAAGATTCATAGAAGCACCATTACCTTCTTTTTCAGTGAGCAATTCTTTTCGCTTTGGATTGGGATAGATACCGCGATCTCCATTCCAACGAGCGACGTCTTTGACGAGGGATTGGACAGAAGGCAAGAAGGTCGAAGGATCATCGGGATCGGCATTGACCTGTTGTAGCAATGTTTTGACTTCATTATTGTCCTTGAGATAAGAGGAGTAAGAACTTGACCCCATCAGCCTTTCTGTCAGGCCCTTCCAGCTAGAATTGAACTCCTGAAAGATGCCGTAGCTAGGAATATTGATACTCGTAAGTTCCAACTTCAAACGTCCTACATAGTTGTTGATCGTTGAGGTATAAGGCTCCAGCTTCATGGCAGGAATATTTTTACCAGTATAAATATGGCGTACCCCTGGCACATCAATGAAGTCAGGACGATAAGTAGCGGTTTCCATCGCAAGATCATCTAAAGGGTTACCACGATAGACTCTATCAAAATTAAAACCGTTCGGAATATCGATCTTCAATTGACTCATTCTAGTAGGTATCTCATGCTGAAACCACCAACTAGGGACATAGGTCGTGCGCTCGCTGGTTTTACGATAAACGTATTCGATGACCGAGCCTTCTTTGACATTGGGTAGGACAAACTTTTTGAGACTAAAAAACTCATTGACGTCCTCGTTAAAAACACCGCCTTTGTCCATTTTATACTCGACGATATCACCGCCTTCCAGATTGTAGGTCATGCCTTTGATGCCTACCACCTCTTCCATGCGTTCAAAAGAATAGAAAGGGATCTCGATATCAGCCTGATCAATCTCTGAACTACTCAATATTTTGATACGACGATGCACCTCAAATACGATTTGAAACTTGTCTTTGACGAAGTCGAAAAAGATATGTTCCTGCTCAAAAAGGATGACAGCTCCAGCATCAGGATCGGCTTCGTAGCTCTCCATGCTGACCTCAGCAGGATCTACTTTACCAAACTTGAGATACTTTTTACTTTGGGCTGTACTACTAAGCGTCATAAACGCACATAGGCAGAAACATACTGCTATACGTGCAAAAACAGAAATTCGCATATAATTTGATATTGTGTTACATGGTTTGACATGGAGATGCCGTGCTGCCCGCATTTCCACAAATGCAACTTAACTAATCAAACTTAGAATCTATAATTTTTGTCAAACACCCATTCAAGAGGCCAATTTGAGGTATCAAGAGGGTTTTCCCTCCTTCGGAGAACGCTAGAAAGACTCGTCCAAAGGGGTAAAATGAAACTTATTCGCAAAACACGAACAAGCGTTCCCCGACTAGGGAAAATGCTTTATTAGGCCGTCAATGCATCTCTAAAGCTAAAAAAGCCGATTGCCCCGTAGCCAAATAATTGCATGAGCAAAAATGGCATCATGGCGTAATCTTGATAATGAAATGATAGTCCAACGCCAAGGGTAAAGTATAGAATCATAAACAATTCAGCATAAACGCTGGGCTTGACCTTATGACTTCTGTATTTGACTTTGGCGATGTTGGCCTTATCCTTTTTGTCGTGAATGTTAAATTTAGGCGTCCTAACAAAAGGAGTACGCTTACCTAACCAACCTTGGATGACCGCAACTGAGTTGTGCAGCGAAAGCCCCATAGAGAGTGATAAGAAGGGAATATAATGTACCACAAATCGCTTGAGGGCCGCACCAAAAGTTGCTTCTCGCCGACTAAAGGTAACTAAGTACATCAAGCCCAAACTCACAAAGCTCAAGAGCAGCATGCTCACTGGCAGGATGAGAAAATCGACCTGCTGATTGTACACATCATGCTTAAGATATAGCAAAGGGATACTGGTGATCCCGAGCATAAAGACTAAGACAAATACTGAACTACTCAACAAATGAAGGGTGCCATGCATTTTGCGAATGACGCTTGCATTAGACTTCCAAAGCGTAGAAAGCATTTTACGAGCGACTTCTGCGCCGCCTTTCATCCAGCGATATTGCTGTGATTTGATCGCCCCCATTTCGGCGGGTAACTCTGCGGGAGTACCGATCTCGTCGATATACTTAAATTTCCAACCACGAATTTGGGCACGATAAGAAAGATCCAAATCCTCTGTCAAAGTATCGGCTTCCCAACCGCCAGCATCGTAGATACATTCCTTGCGCCAAATCCCTGCCGTGCCATTGAAATTGATATAAAAGCCTCCGACATCGCGGCTAAATTGCTCAATCGTAAAATGCGCATCAAGATGGAAGGCTTGCGCCTCTGTAAACATCGAGTAATGCTGGTTGATATGCTCCCAACGAGCTTGTACCACACCGATCTTAGGATCAGTAAAATTGGCCATCGCACGACGGAGGTAATCAGGACGAGGCAAAAAATCTGCATCAAAGATTGCCACATAGTCGCCCTTGGCGAACTCTAGGCCATAGCCCAAAGCTCCAGCTTTGAAACCCGTACGGACCGGACGACGCACATGCTGAGCGTCAATGCCCATCGCTTGTAGCTCTGCGATCTTCTTGGCAGAAACCTCTACGGTTTCGTCATCGGAGTCATCTAGTAGCTGGATCTCAAAGCGGTCTCGCGGATAATCCATCGCAGCAATCGCATCGAGGAGGCGTTCTACGACGTAGAGCTCGTTGAAAATCGGCAGTTGAATCGTAACAAAAGGAGTATCATCTTCGCCCTGCAATGGAGGTTCCGCTTTGTAGTGGCTCCGGTTGCGCAGAAAGGTGATGACGAGATGAAATTGCCCAATACTATATATGACCACCAAAACGAGGGTGATCATATAGATCGAGAGCACGGTATATTGAAATATTGTAACCAGCACAGTGTGAAATTACAACAACTTAAAAATAGTCCATAATATCTTGTATCCTGCCATGACAGAGCCTTTGATGGTCCCAGTGACCTTCGAGACTCCAATTCTACGACGATAATTGACAGGCACCTCTTTGCAGCGCATCTTCAATTTGGCGGCTTTGACTTGCATCTCTACCGTCCAACCAAAAGTTGTATCCTGCATATCGATCTCCAATAGCTTATCATAAGCTACGGCTCGAAAAGGGCCTAAGTCTGTAAACTCTACTTTATATAGCAGCTTGATCAGCGTAGTTGCCAACCAGTTGCCAAATATTTGCTGCGGCATCATCGCTCCTCTCTCCCGTTCGCCAAGGGCGCGAGAACCAATCACCATATCATATCCCTCCTCCAATATCGGCTGCACTACTTCAGGCATCTCCGAAGGGAAATCTGAATAGTCTCCATCAATAAAGACGACGATATCGGGCTTTTGGTCATTGGGTTTTGCGGCGATATGGCTGAGCCCCCGCAAACAGGCGTAACCATACCCCTTGCGCGTTTCTTGTAATACGGTAGCTCCCGCATCACGCGCATTTGATTCGGTCCGATCGGTGGACCCATTGCTCACAACGATCACTTCTTGAACCAATCCCTCTGGAATGTCAGTTACAACTTTACCAATCGAGCCTTCTTCATTGAAGGCGGGAATGATCACGTTGATCCTCGGAGATGAGTCTGCTGATGCTCTTGTCATATTCGGCTTGCAAGTAACAAAAATTATCCCAGAACGGTGTCAGTTGTCGGACATTGCACACTTCAAGCCTACTTTGCTCTAAGCCTAAAAATTGTAGATATTTCGTTTCAATTCGAATAAAACGATTTCGTATATGGATACTAATCTTTCAATCGGCACAAGAATTCGCCACCCTCAGTATGGCGACGGAATCATTTTGGACAATACCAAAGCTTTTTACAATGTGGTTTTTCCCAACTTTGGCGAAAAAGGCATCGACAAAAGCATGGAAGGCCTAGAAGTGATTGAACTTGCGCCGCTCCCTGACCAACGTCTCAGTATGGGCGATCTAGAGCAGGTACTCACCCAAGTATTGCGCCGCTGGACGGACACCAATGAAACCATCCATCTTGGTAGCAAATGGAAAGGAGGGACCTTGATTCTGAAACCTGAAAACGATGATGTCAAGCCCAAGGAAATGCCCATCGACACCTTCTTTCATAAGATCGTAATGGTGCGGGACCGCCTACGCGTTCTGGAACAGAATATCAACAAAAGTCAAAATCTCTCCGACGAGGAGAAGGTCAATATGCAGCAGTATATCACACGGGTGTATGGGAGTCTGACGACTTTCAACGTCTTATTCGCTCATGCTGAGGACGGTTTTGTGGGTGAAGGTAAAAGACGCTAGGCGAAATCAGAATGACCAATATTGATTTGTAGCTTGCAAGCCGAAGCTACAGTAAATTCATCTTTAATTATGCCACATGGACGCTACTACGATTTCCTTGGTCATTGGGGCCTACTTTCTACTTTTGTTTATCATCTCATGGTGGACAAGCCGCAATGCAGATGAGCAAACCTTTTTCTCGGCCAATCGCGATTCACCTTGGTATCTAGTAGCCTTTGGGATGATCGGAGCTACTCTTTCGGGAGTAACCTATATCTCCGTTCCTGGTCAAGTAGGGCCAGGCTCTTGGTCTTATTTGCAATTTGTGTTTGGCAACTTTGTCGGCTTTCTCTTCATCGCGAGGGTATTATTGCCGCTTTACTACAAACTCAACCTGACCTCTATCTATGGTTATTTAGAGCAAAGGTTTGGCAATAGTAGTTATAAGACTGGCGCGGCTTTCTTTTTGCTATCGCGCGTGATTGGAGCGAGTTTTCGGCTCTATTTAGTCGCGATTGTCTTGCAGTTGGCCATCTTCGATGAACTCGGCGTTCCCTTCGCAGCAACTGTCTTCATCGCAATCGCCTTGATCTATATCTATACCTTTCGAGGCGGCATCAAAACAGTGGTTTGGACGGATACTCTACAAACGCTTTTTCTCCTAGTAGGTGCAGGCATCGCGGTATATCTGATGGCGGACCAATTGGGCTGGAGCTTAGGCGAAGTCATCACCCAAGTAAGCGATAGTGCTTATTCAAAGACCTTTCATTGGGATTTTTTGCCCGGCAACTATTTCTTCAAGCAATTTTTTAGTGGGATAGCGGTTACCATCGTGATGGTCGGCCTAGATCAAGATATGATGCAAAAAAACCTCACCTGCCGCAATCTTGGTGAAGCCCAGACCAATATGTATAGCTTCTCCGGAGTCTTTGTATTGGCCAATGTATTTTTTCTGGCATTGGGAGCCCTACTATATCTCTACGGCAATGAAATGGGGATCATCCAAGAGACGCTAAATGCAGATGGTAAATTTCAATTGTTGATTCAAAATATCGACACTGGTGTCTTTGAGCCACGCAAGAACGACGAATTATTTACTGTCCTCAGTTTGGACTATTTAGGAGGGGCCGCGGCCATCTTCTTTGTATTAGGTGTGATTGCAGCAGCTTATTCAAGTGCAGACTCAGCCTTGACGGCCTTAACGACTTCCTTTTGTGTAGACATTCTCAAGTTTGAAAAGCGAACCGACGAAGCACGTAAAAAGCGTGATCGTAATTTTGTCCATTTGGGCTTTGCGGGCATACTATTTTTGGTGATTTTGATCTTTAGCTGGATCGGCGATGATTCTGTCGTAACCCTGCTCTTCAAGGCTGCTGGCTATACCTACGGACCACTTTTGGGACTATTTCTGGTAGGGATGTATATGCCCAAAGTGCAACCCCAAGACCGATTGGTACCAATCGTTTGTATCGTTGCCCCGATATTGACCTATGTGATTCAAGCAGTCAGTCCCGCTTTGACAGGTTATACCTTTGGCTTTGAGATATTGCTTCTCAATGGAGCCTTGATGGTCTTAGGATTGGTTTTATTGCCGCGTCAGTAAATCTATAATTCATAATTTGTGTTTAATACTTATTGCTGATCCCCCTTATTTTTGCCAAATTGAAGCTTCTAAGGCAGCAGCATGACCTTCAAATCCTTTTTTCAAAAAGTTTATAACAATTCCCTCTTCCTCAGTAATCGCCTTTTCTTGGCGATAGGAGTGATTGTCGTAACTTTTTTGCTTGCCTTTGTCTATGAGGGTTTATTTGGCATCGCCCAACTCGCCTTCTTTGCCTTATTGGCTTTGCTCGTAGTGGACATCCTCATGCTCTATGCCAATGCAAAAGGGATCGAAGGCAGACGCGTATTACCAGAGAAGTTTTCCAACGGTGATGTCAATCCTATCTATATCCCGTGCCGGAACGCTTATACCTTTGCCATTCGTTTGCGCATTATAGACGAAGTCCCAGTACAGTTTCAAGCACGGGACACGGTTTTCGAGCTCGGCATGAAAGCAGGGGAAGAAAAAGAGCTACGCTATGAACTTAGGCCTTCCGAACGAGGAGAATATCATTTTGGCGCCCTTAATATCTATGTGGAAGGACCGATAGGCTTAGTCCGTAAACGCTATACTTTTGATGCTGATGCGATGGTCCCTAGCTATCCATCCTTCATCCAGATGCGCCAATACCAGATCATGGCCATCTCCAATCGCTTGAGCGAACTAGGCGTCAAGCAAGTACGAAGATTGGGGCATACCAGTGAATTTGAACAGATCAAAGAATATGTGCGAGGCGATGATTATCGCACGCTCAATTGGAAGGCTACCGCTCGCTCTGGCAAACTCATGGTCAATCAGTACCGCGACGAACGAGCCCAACATATCTATTGCCTCATCGACAAGAGTCGCAATATGAAGATGCCTTTCGAGGGCCTTAGTTTGCTCGATTATGCCATCAATGCCTCCCTCGTACTTTCCAATATTGCGCTGCTCAAGCAAGACAAAGCCGGATTAATTGCCTTTGCAGAGAATATTGACTCTATCGTTCCCTCCAGCAATCGTCCCACCCACATGAATCTCATCATGGAGGTGCTATACAATCAGCAGACACGCTATTTGGAAGCCGATTACGAACGTTTATATACGACTATCACTCGCAAAGTCTCTCAGCGTAGCCTCATGATACTCTTTACCAATTTTGAGTCTCTCAATGCTCTTCGCCGAACGCTTCCCTACCTCAAACGACTCAATCGAACTCACCTTTTGATGGTAGTCTTTTTTGAAAATACAGAGTTACGGGAACTATTAGACTCTCAGCCTCAGTCGATGGAAGAAATCTACATCAAGACCATCGGCGAAAATTTTGCCTACGAAAAAAAGCAAATTGTGCGAGAACTAGAGCGCAACGGCATTATCGCCATTCTTACGACTCCACAAAACCTCACCGTCAACACCCTCAACAAATACCTCGAACTCAAAGCACGAGGCATGGTTTGATGCGTTTAAATTTTGTATCTTATAGTTAGTCCATAGCTAGCTCCCTATGATACGTCCTTTCTACTTTACAGCTTTACTCATATTTTGTCTTTGCATTGGTTTTGCGTCACTCCGGGCGCAAAGCGATACTCAAGAGCCTGATCCTTTTGGCATGCAAGTATCTCAGCCGCGTATGCTAAAGGTCGATATGATGCAGCTCGTCCTCCGACAACGCAATAGCAATATCTCAGGCGTTTTACACCTCTCCTACGAACATAAAGTCAAGCCTGCTTGGTCGATCAATACCGAAGTTTCTTCGCCTTATCTATTAGGCAAGGATGGTACTCAATCACTTTTGCCATTTGCGAGTGGGATCGTCGCAGTAGGAGTGGGGCCGAGATTTTATCCAATGTTTGCTCGTTTGCACGCCCTTGGCGAACGCCAGAACCATCTCAGTGCAGACTATGTGAGTGTATTGATTGGGACTCGTCTCAAGCAGACAGCGGGCGGCGGTAGCGCCACCGATCGTACCCCTAATTGGTATACCGACAATGTAGCGTTCAGCTTGCTGTACGGCATCCAACGCAGGATCTATAACTACTTATATGTAGACTTCAATCTCGGACTCAAAACCTCTTATGGTGATCCCTCTCGCCAATGGGGACCGAGCCTAAACATCAAGCGCTGGCAAATACAGCCGGTGACGAGTTTAAGATTGGGGGTGGCGTTTTAAATGAAGAACTCATCAATCCTCCAAAAACCGCCTCGCATCCCCCACAGTCCGCTGCGGTATCTCCTCCATCGGTAGATGGCCCACCCCAGGATAACTAATCAACTGAGCGTTCGGCAAGGCCTGCATGAACTTCTCGCCGATAGCCAGCGGTATCCAACTGTCTTCCTCGCCCCATTGGAGTAATGTAGGGTGATAGACCGAGTCGAGGCGTTCCCTGATAAAGGGAAAAGGAGAATCTTGACGAGCGATAAAGGCGGCGCGATTGCCTTCGGCCAACATCATATCATAATAGCGGTCCACGATTGCTTCGGTAACTTTGCTTTCGTCGCCATAAACTTCATAGATACTTTTTTCGATCAACGAGCGTGGAGTGATGTATCGGACGATATTTTGCAGGATAGGCGTTCCGGCGAGCCGAACGCCAAGCGTAGGTTTGCGACTAGGATCGGGAAAACCCCAAGCATCGATCAAAACTAATTTATGGACTTTATCGGGATGGACAGCGGCATAGTTCCAAGCGATTGCGCCTCCTAAAGAGTTGCCTATAATCGAGACGGAGTCTAGACCCAAGCGTTCGATAAGATCGTGGATAAAAGTGATATAGGCATCAAGACTATAATCGTGCTGAGGATTTGCACCAGTGAGACCATAAGCGGGTAGATCGACCCGAATGACACGAAAAGAATCCTGCAAAGCGGCCGTCCATTGATCCCAAGTATGGAGAGAAGCACCCATGCCATGTAGGAGTAATAAGGCAGGACCTTGGCCTTGGTCACGGAAATGTATTTCCTGCCCAGCGAGCGTCATAAACTGTGAAGGAGACTGTCCATAGCGGACGACCATCTCTGCCCGAGGAATATCTGCTCTAAACTGAGTCCCTAAAACCACACAGCCGAGGCATAATAGCAAGCCGATACCGAGGAGAATACGTTTAAAAATTTTCATACGAACCAATCATCCGCCAGAATTTTCTTTTCAGGCAAAGAATAATACAGATCACTAAAATGAAGTCTTATTTTTTGTTTTTTGGCGCGCTTATTGGATTTCCTATGATGTGCGATTAAATGATTGAAAGGCAGTAGCTTATCTCCCCTAAGCCCCGCCACCAAAAAATCAAATTTTCATAGTAGTAGTTGTTAGTTTGTGTTCAGACAGGCGCTTGTAGTAGGGCGCCTGTTTACTTTTAGAGATGGCCACTAGCGAGCATTTCGTGGGCCAATTTTCTAAAAATAAGAGAATCACTTTGTAGACCGTCTTCCCCCCCAGTAACATGCTGTAAAAAGCTACGGCCTTCTGCCATAGTCATAATAAATTCAGCTGCATTACGTGGGCTTTCGATTTGAATCAAATTTGCTTCAGCCGCGCAGATAACCTCGGCTTCGATGCGTTCTAGCAATGATTGATACAAGCGTTCAAATCTTTCCATGACTTCGGGTAAACGAAGTCCCAAGGCATAACAACTATAAAACACCTTGTGATTCATGATACGGTCCCATTTCATACGAGAGATCACGTCCAATACGTCCTGCCAGCGTTCGGCGGGATCGGTAGTAGCAGAAAAATCTGGTAGTATGGTAGGGGAGTAGGTCGTCATGATGTAATCGATCAAACCGAGCACCATTGCGTCCTTTGTACTAAAGTAGTGAATCAACAGACTAGGATTAACTTCCATTCTTTTTGCGATTTTCGCAATAGAAGCTCCCTCAAACCCTTCATCTATGATTACTTGATAAAAATGCGACAAAATCTCTTGTCGCCTTACAGTTGCCTTGCTTTTCCTTCCCATTTTTGGATGATGCTTGTAAGCATGTATTGCCCGTTCCTGGCTTGCTTAAGCGCTCCCTCCTATCTCATGTGCAACTTAGGGAAAATTTTGATGTGTCGAAAATCATATTTCTAGTTAATTTGTAAGTCAAATAAATATTCAAACTACTATGCGTACTATCCTCATCATCGGCTTATTTGTCGGGCTTTGCTGCAGCACGATCACTCTTAAGGCTCAGCCTAAGTATCAAAAATCGCTACAAACCCAGCTTATAATGGCTGAAAATGGCGATACGATCACTTTACCGGCCGGGACGTTTCAATTTACAGCTAGCCTTTCAATGGACGAAAAATCGAACATTGTTATTAAAGGGGCAGGTATGGATAAGACGATTTTGAGCTTTAAAGGGCAAAGTGAAGGAGCTGAAGGTTTACGAATCACTAACTCAAAAAATATACGCCTAGAAAACTTTACGATTCAAGATGCAGTAGGAGATTGTATCAAAGTGATGGAAACAGAAGGAATCACCTTCTATGAAATCAAAGCAGAATGGACGGGCAAGCCAAATAAAAAAAATGGCTCATATGCTCTCTATCCTGTACAATGCAAAAATGTATTGATTGACCGTTGTATAGCTATCGGATCATCTGATGCAGGTATCTATGTCGGTCAGTCTCATAACATCATCGTCCGCAATAGTACTGCTTATCATAATGTAGCGGGTATAGAGATCGAAAATTCAACTATGGCCGACGTTTACAACTGCGAAGCTTATAATAATACAGGCGGCATTTTGGTTTTTGACTTACCCGATCTCCCCAAGAAAAAAGGCGGCAATGTGCGCGTTTACAACAATAAAGTTTATGAGAACAACTACAAAAACTTTGCGCCAGGTGGTGTAGTCTCCGTTGTCCCTCCGGGAACGGGTATTTTGATCCTTGCAACCAGTGATGTCGAAGTATACAACAATGAAGTTACTGACAACAAGACTTTTAGCATCTCTATCTGTAGCTATTATATCACCGAAAACAAGATCAAGGACAAAGAGTATTACGCCTATCCATTACGGATTAATATACACGACAATACGCTCGCCAATCGCTTAAAACCGACTACCCGCTCTCAGTTTGGTTTGTTGATGCGTAGAGAATTCAAAAGAGATCAACCCAATATCGTATTGGACGGTATCAATGATCCCGCAACCTTAGACGAAAACGGTCAGCTAAAGCCTGAATTTGAAATTTGTATCCGCAATAATAAGGGCGCGAAGTTTGCCTACTTAGACGCTGAAAATAATTTTGAAGGCTCACATACTGATGATTCTGATTACAACTGTGAAGGTAAAACGCAAAAAGCGCCTCCACTCGGTACGCGATAAGCTTTGATTTTTGGCGAAAGGCCTCAATATTTCATATAGAGTTTTTGTAATTTACTTTCCTGCTTTTATCAAACGACAACGGATACATGAAATATCTGCTTTCTATCTTATTGCTGTTATTGATCGGTACGGCATTTAGGCCAGCCGCACCTAAGGGGCCAGCGATGACGCTCTCTGAATATGGTTTTTTTGCGGGTGATGTAGCCGCCCAAAAGCCCGTGGGTGGAGTGGTGCCTTATAAACTCAATACGCCTTTATTTTCGGATTATAGCGAGAAATTACGCTTTGTCAAGCTGCCAACAGGGGCCAAGGTTCCATATAACGAAATAGAGGTGCTGGATTTCCCAGTGGGAACGACCATCATCAAAACATTTTACTATCCTAAGGATGCGCGTAAGCCTGAAAAAGGCCGTCAACTGATGGAAACCCGCTTATTGATTCATGAGGAAGAGGGCTGGAAAGCCTTAGCATATCATTGGAACGATGAACAAACGGAAGCGTTCCTCGAAGTGGCAGGCGGAACAAAAGAAGTAAAATGGATCAACGCCAAAGGGAAGAAGCAAAAACTCGCATATGCTTTTCCCAATCTCAATCAATGCAAAGGGTGCCACAGTTTTGATGGTAAACTGAGACCAATTGGACCTTCCGCTCGGCAACTTAACGGTAATTTAGACTTTGGACAAGGTCCGAAAAACCAACTGGAACATTGGGCGACAACAGAGATGATTGAAGCAATGCCTGCCATCACTGAAGTCCCAAAAGCTGCGGTCTGGGATGATCCCTCTACGGGAACGCTTGACCAGAGAGCCCGCATCTGGCTAGATATCAATTGTGCCCATTGCCATAATGAACACGGTCCAGCTAGCACTTCAGGTTTCTTTTTGGATATCCACCAAACTGATCCAGTAGTTTGGGGCATCAACAAAGCACCAGTCGCTGCCGGTCGTGGGGCTGGCGAGCGCTCCTATGACATCGTACCGGGCAAAGCTGACGAATCCATACTTTATTATCGTTTGAACTCGACGGATCCGGGCATTATGATGCCAGAAGTAGGACGCAAAGTGGTACATGAAGAAAGCCTAAACTTGATTCATGATTGGATTAGTGCGATGGATCCTGCTGATTATTAAAAAAAGTAGGCTCTACTTTTTGTGTAACGCTATCTGTTGTATGCGAAGAGGATTCTATGCTTGAGTCAGGACTTTGCGCAGAAAACTCTCCTTGATTTTGTAGCGATAAACCAGCATAAATCATTGCAACTAGTGCTCCGGCAATACTTACGAAGGTCCACGCCTTATTGGCAAGTGATGGCTTAGTTTTGGGCAATACTTTGGTCTTATTAGTGCTCATACTTCACTTATCTTTTTATCCATTTAAAATCACTACTGGCATTTTCATTAGTCATGCGTACCAAATAAGTACCACTAGCCCAGCTTGATATATTGAGTTTGACTTCCCCCTTGGTGGACGTGGCATTAAGTTTTCGTCGCCAAACCAACTGACCTTGGGTATTGAATACTGCAATCTGAACATTGCCAACTTCACCTTGTAGATAACGGAAGTTGATAAGATCATCGGCAGGATTGGGATATGCGCTAATCTCAAACAATTGCGCGAGCCCATCCAGCGTCAGTTCAATGATCGGGCTATTATCGATCGTACCGTCTTGGTCTATTTGCTTTAGGCGATAATACACTTTGTCGTTTCCTGATTTTAGGACACCTAAATCGGTGAACGAGTAGTTCGATCGGCTAGTACTATTGCCAACCGCATCAATTTGTCCTAAACGTTCAAAAGCTTTGCTATCGACGGAGCGTTCTACAAGGTAGAAATCACTATTGGACTCGGTAGCGGTTGCCCACTGAAGATTGCCGTCTTCTCCATCCAAATTGACGGTAAAAGACAACCACTCTACCGGAAATGAAGTTGCGTTGATATCACGCCAATCTCGATCCCCACCACTATTGAGATCATTGTCTGAATCTTGAATAGATTGGTTGGAGCTAGTAGGCTCAGGACTGGCCAGATCGGTATCAAATGCATCATCCAAACCATCTGCGTCTGCATCAATCCCTGAAGGGGTAAAGTCAACGACGCCATTGATATCGCCATCATGCCCCTCCAAAATGTCGAGGACACCATCATTGTCGGCATCAGTATCTAGAAAATCAGGATTATCAGCTTGGTCATGATTATTGGGTAGTATATAAGTTCCGAGTTCCCCTACATCAAATGCCTGAGCGAGTCCATTATAATCAGCATCTGTGGTACTGTTTATTTGTAAACCGTCAAATATATCAGCTGCATTGAGAGAAGAAGTCTGTGCTTCTATGAGATCAGCAATCCCATCATTGTCAGCATCGATATCCAGAAAATTGGGTAAACCATCACCATCATAATCAGCTTGGGTATCGCCTGTCTGGAAATCGGGAAGATCATTGCTAGCAAATTCAGTAGTACTAGCGTCTGCTACAGTGGATATTTGATTTAAGTATGCGTCATGCCAACCATCATTATTGAGATCTGCAGTGCTTTGCCCATCAACCACGCCATTTTGATCTAAGTCCACACTCTTGGTCCAAGTCTCGACTACATCTGAGATGCCATCATTATCAGCATCTAAATCGAGATAGTTAGGAATACCGTCTTGGTCAAAATCAGCATTACGACTTCCGAGAAGGTTAATACTTCCTGCATAATCTGCCAAAGCGGGTTGGCCTGCGACTAGACTATATTGGGTATGAACTAGCGGAGTCGAGGGGGGAGTATCTATTTCGCCATCACCATTTGCATCTACTCCACCCATCTCAACCACATCTGGGATACCATCATTGTCTGCATCGAGATCGAGAAAATTAGGATAATTATCGCCATCTGCATCACCGCTAACATTGGTAGTCCCGTTATTGTCATCATTGTCAAAAGCAGGATAACTATCCGCTAAGCCATCATCATTATTGTCGGTAGGAAGCATCATCGCACCATAGCTTTGATCAATGCCTACTACTCCGTTGTCGTCTGTATCATATCTGTCATCAAAGCCATCATTATCTCGATCATCAGTAAGGAAACCTTGAGCTGTAATAGCATCTACTAAACCATTGCCGTCGGTGTCAATCCCTCCAGCTTCGATGATATCGGGGATACCATCTTCGTCACTATCGAGATCCAAGTAGTTTGGTACTCCATCAAGATCCATATCCGCTTCGGAGAGAGCTGTACCCCCCGACCAACTAGGACTACCTCCTGCATAGCTATCAACCGCATCAAAGCGATCATCTAACCCATCACCATCTACATCATTGATGAGGCTCGCATCAGCATTGAGCGCGTCAGTCATACCATCGCCATTACTATCGGCGCCACGGGATTCAACAATGTCAGGGATACCATCATTGTCAGCATCCAAATCGATATGATTGGGACGTCCGTCTCCGTCATTGTCTGCTAGGCCACAGCCATACAAATTGGCTATTGTAAAAGAACCACCATTGGTGCCAGCATAATCATAGTAACGTATTTCCAACTCGTCGAGACTATCGGGAATACATATTTGGATAGCTCCTTGATCGGAATTATTGGTATTGAAATTACAGCTCGACTGCCATGTATTGTTGCCTTGCCATTGGGCGCAGGGGGCATTGTGTGGCAAGTTGCCGTTTAGTTCGCCAAGTCTTATGACTTGACCATTGAGTTTTGCATTGATTTGGATTGCGTCATTTTGATCTAAATCAATGACCAAAAAGCAAAGACTACCGATTGCATTATCAAACAAATATGTGGCTTGTAAATAATCGCTCGCACTATTAGAGTTTAATACTCCCAGTTTTACTCCCACTGTACCATTGAGGTGAGTGTCGTCAATCGAGTATTCATCAATTGTGGCAGTACCCGCAAAAGTGATTGGATTTAAGTTGAGGCCAGTGCCTCCTACTTCTATCGACGCATTATTGACAGCTGTAACTGGATCAATACTGCCATTTAGGGCTGCAAAAACCGAAGACGAAGGGTCTTCATTGCATTGATTTTCAGTCTCATCGCTAAGGCCATCATTATCACTGTCTCTATCTTGAAAATCGGGCAAGCCATCTTGATCTGTATCCCTATTTTCACAACTGGCAGTAAAACTCCCGACAGAGATCGAACCACCATCTGGGCCAGAAGATTGGAAGAGTAATATTTCGACTTCATCTACTGCTTCGGCAAAATTTAGATGTATGCTTCCATCAGTAGTGCCGTTGACATTGGTATTACAGATTGACTCAAAAACATTATTGCCGGTATAACTAACACAGGCAGGAGTAGTGTATTCACTGATCGAGAGGGTGTAGGTGCTACCACCACGAGAAGCATTGACTTGGATAGCGTCGCGCTGATCAATATCGTGTATATCAAATTCCAGATTATGGACGCTGCTAGTAAATTTAAAATGAACCCTCACATAATCATTGGCTCCTGAAGAAGAGGATACACCGATTTTAGGTCCGAAAATGCCAGCGATATGATTTTCCGAAATTTCATAATCATCAAGAGTCGCTATGCCATTGGTCGTAATAGCTGACATAGAAAGAATCGCTTCTCCTAATGCCAAGTTTGCATTATTAATATCGGATACGGGATCTGTACTTCCAGCTAATGCTTGAAAATCAAGATTAAAACTTGAGACAGTGCAGATTCCTTCAGCAACATCTGGAATC
>JBGCFA010000114.1:0-12414 GCA_045106675.1 Bacteroidia bacterium | reverse complement strand
CTTGCCTAGGGTACGGTATTGCATAAAAGTAAATCGATGATGAATCTAGAAAGTGAAGCTAAAAAAACTTCTTGAATCTAGATTCATCATCGAACAGCTTAAGCTTAGACGCATCAACATA
The DNA here is from genome assembly GCA_045106675.1 of Bacteroidia bacterium. GTDB lineage: Bacteria > Bacteroidota > Bacteroidia > J057 > J057 > JBCAWW01. The sequence goes on along the minus strand of JBGCFA010000114.1, from coordinate 12,293 downwards.
CAGAACGATCATTTTGATACGTTTAACCTAGAACATCTTAAGCGTTCCGCGAAGCGGTAAACCTCAACAAACTAGCGCCCAAAGCGAATAAAATGGGGTTCTACAATCGGAGCACCGCTGCCATCAGTAGTATTGACATAACCGCCAGCAACCCAGTCTTGTGGATTTTGCGTTGCGCGACGAGCGGTATTATAATCTCCCCAACGGTTGGTACAACGGTCGCTCAACTTGGGATAATAGACCACAAAGTCGCCCCAAACGCCTACGGCATGGCTGGCATAAAAACTACCTCCACCAAAACCGACTGACATGCCAATTTCGCCAGCACTATTGGTCGAGAGATAAGGATAGCCAAAAGCGAAGTCTGGATTCCAAATCTGCACTTGCTCTTCGAGGCTCCAAGTACCAACATTGATGCGGGCCAACTGGACATGAGACTGAGGGAAACCACCACCAGGACCTGCCAACCATCCAAACCAGAGATCACGGCCATCGGCAACATTGCCAAAAATATAGTTTTTGTTGGCATCAAAACTCAGCCAATCTGTCCCATCTGGGCAATTGGATTTGTTAGCCGAATTTGGCCAGCTATTGATATCGACAGTACGCCAAGAGTAATAATCATCGGCATCTCTCATGCTATAAACCCGCAATTCACTATTGCTGAGGTGTCCCCCCCAATAGACTACATTATCAGGATTTTGGGTGATATGAGAGAAATAAGCATTATCAGTTGCGCCTGTATATTGATAGGAAATGCTGCCTTTGGCCTGTAGTTGCTCAAGTGGAATCCGTACTGCATGACGTCCTCCCCCAACTGTATTGGTATTGAAATACAGATTGTTGTTACCAAAGGACATATCGTTATAATCTAAACGCCTGGTATCGCTAAAAACTGTACTCGGAAAGTCCCAATAAGTCCAGCTGGTCCCATTACTAGAGATCGCTTCAGAGACAGATTGAGCCGCTAAGCGCAAGCGATTCTTTCCATCCGTTCCGGCACGGTACTGCAATAACCAAACAAACATCTCATACTGAGGCACATAGTGTACAACTTGATCACAGCAAAAACCACCGTCAGACTCTGGAAAGATGCTCGTAGGATTGTACTCCGTAAAACTTCCCCCTCCATCAGTCGAAAACGACATCCAAAAGTTACCCGTCATCATCACCGCTTGGCTACTTTCACTTACACTGATCTCTGGGCAACATTGAGAGGTGCGAGGCTCAGGATCATCTAGATCAGTATAGTCTTTGTAAAACAATGGCTCCATCGATTGCCCTTGTGGGTAGAGTTCCTTTACTGCAGAAAAATCATTGATCGGATTTAGATCACCTCGTAAAGGTCCATCAGGCACCACAATCACCGTATCATTGGGGTTGGGGATATAAGTGCCAGGTAGTTTTGGCGGATAAGGTGCCCCGTCGGTTCGTTGTGGTGCAATCGTATCTGTAATCAATTCGACTCGATTATCGTTTTCATTGGGCTTTTTGTCTGGGTCGATCAGTTCGCAAGAACTCATCACCATAAGCAACAATAAGCCGACAAAAATTAGACGTGGATAAATGGCGGTCTTCTTCATGAGCTGGAATTTGAATAGGATTTAAGATTATGTACTATTGCTTTGACGGTCGCGAATAGAAGATTACACTCAAAGCATTCATGATAGAGGTCAAACACTTAACAAAAATCTACGGCGACATTCGAGCCGTGGACGATGTATCATTTGCATTGTCTGAGGGCCAGACCTTGGCCTTAGTAGGCACCAGTGGCAGCGGCAAAACCACCACGCTCAAGATGCTCAATCGCTTGATAGAACCGAGTTCGGGCAGTATCATGGTCAAAGGTAAAGAGGTGATGCAGATGTCTCCAGTGGATTTGAGGCGGCAGATGGGCTATGTGATCCAACAGAGTGGATTATTCCCGCATTATACTGTTTTACAGAACGTTTGTATCGTACCCAAGCTATTGGGATGGGACGAGCAAAAGATGAGAGATCGCGCCTTTTCCCTGCTGGAACGCTTGGCTTTAGAGCCTAAGCTTTATGCCGACAAATACCCAGATCAGCTTAGTGGTGGACAGCAGCAGAGAGTTGGATTAGCAAGAGCCTTAGCGGCTGATCCACCGATCATTTTGATGGATGAACCTTTTGGAGCTTTGGATCCATTGACGCGTCAGAGTATCCGCCAGGAGTTCAAAGAATTGGAAGAACTCTCCAGCAAAACTACCTTGATCGTAACGCACGATATTGAAGAGGCCTTCTATTTGGGGGACTTGATTTGTGTCCTTGATCAGGGAACGCTGCAACAAATCGGCACGCCGCAGGAGCTTCTGTGGCAACCTGCCAATGATTTTGTGCGAGATTTTGTCGCAGGCAAACGCATGAACCTCCAATGGCAAATTTTCCATTTGAGTGATTTGTTTTCCTTGCTCCCTCCCCCACTCTCCGATAGAAAATACCAAGGCGAACTCGCTCCAGACCTAAGCGTTCGCCAGGCGCTAGACAAAATGCTCCAAGTCGAAACCATCGACGCCAAATATATCGTTACGCACGAAGGCGAAAGTCGCTCCCTTGATATGCCTGCTCTCGTAACTGCTTTTCACCAAAAAAGTCAAGACAGCCATGATTGAGTTTTTCGAATTTATAAGCCTCAATCAGGCGAAGCTTTGGGAACAAGTGCTAGAGCATATTGGATTGACCTTTGCCTCTTTGCTACTGGCTGTCCTATTAGCGGTGCCATTGGGTATCTGGATTGAAGGCAAAGATAAAATCGCAGGCAGTGTATTGGGTTTTACGGGTATCCTACAAACGATCCCTAGTATCGCTTTACTGGGTTTTCTGATCCCAGTGATGGGCATCGGTGTCAAACCCGCCATCTTCGCGCTCTTTCTCTATGCCTTGCTGCCCATCCTCCGCAATACCTATACTGGCCTTAAAGGAGTTGATCCCAATGTGGTCGAAGCGGCGATTGGGATGGGAATGACTCCCAAACAAGTCTTATTCAAAGTAAAATTGCCCTTGGCGATGCCGGTCTTATTCGCGGGTATTCGTACGGCAACGGTCATCAATGTGGGCGTTGCTACCCTAGCGGCTTATATCGGCGCTGGCGGCTTAGGAGAATTTATCTTTGGGGGCATATCGCTCAATAATTCAATGATGATTTTGGCGGGTGCTATCCCAGCGGCTTTATTAGCTGTGATTTTTGACCAATTACTGGCTCGTATCCAAAATCGTAAAAAGCGCAGCGCAAGTCCTAAAATGGCCTTGTGGTTATTGCTTCTACCTCTGCTTACCGCCTTTTCACTCCTCCCCAAATTAGAAGGTTTGACCAGTGCGGGTTTTGATCCTGAGTTTATCGGTCGGGCGGATGGTTATGCCCATCTGCAAGATGTATATGGCGTTGAATTAGAAACCGTAGCCCTCAGCTCTGCCCTCATGTACAAAGCCGTCCAACAAGGAGAAGTTGATGTGATTTGCGGCTATTCAACCGACGGACGGATTGAAGCTTATGATTTGGTTTCGCTGGAGGATGATCTCCATGCTTTCCCACCCTACTACTGTGCCCCTATCATTAGACAAGCGACACTCGACAAGCACCCAAACCTCCTCACAGTGTTAGAAAAAATATCAGGAAGATTGGACGATGCGAGCATGACGCGCCTCAATTATGAGGTGGATTTCAACAAAGAATCGCCAGAGGCCGTAGCGGAGCGTTTTCTGAAAGAAGAAAATCTATGGCAGCCCGATCGAAAGAGTGGCGGAGAAGTAATCATCATTGGTGGCAAAACCTTTACGGAGCAACATATCTTGATTCATCTCTTTGCCCAACTCATCAATGGCTATACTGATCTAGATGTTGAGATCAAAGCAGATTTAGGTGGCACTCAAGTATGCTTTGAAGCCTTGAAGGTCGGCGGCATAGATATGTATCCAGAATACACAGGGACTGGATTTGTGGTAATCCTCGATCCAGAACCTCAAACCGTAGAAGATTTGATTGTCGATGCGGATGGAGTTTATGATTATGTCAAAACTGCCTTTCAGGAGCAATATCAGGTTCGCTGGCTCAGCCCACTCGGCTTCAATAATACTTACGCAGTCATGACGAGGCGTTCGCTAGCAGCGGAAAAAGGATGGAAGAAAGTGAGTGATCTATCCACCAACTAAATCACTTCCCCTGGCGTCTTGCCCGTCCAACGCTTGAAAGCATGCGTAAAAGCACTCACTTCCTGAAAGCCTAAGCGAAAAGCAACTTCCTTGATTGGGATCTCGTGGCGGAGATAATATAAAGCGCGTTCCTGTCTGATCTCATCCAATAATGCACGAAAGCTTGTGCCTTCGGCTTTGAGTTTGCGTTGTAAGCTACGTGCACTCATATGCAGCATCGCAGCGACTTGATCGAGGTCTGGAGGGGTACTTTCACTATGATTGAGCAGGGACTCTTTGACCGTCCGCTTGAGAGAAGGTCCTTGTCCCAACTGATATTGTTGGCTCTGCGCATGCTCAATCAACAATGCCAATAGACGTTGATCCGCAACCATAATCGGGTCATTCCACAAATTGGGGCTTAGGACAATCTTCGTTTCCTCACATCCCAGCGTGATTGGGCATTGAAAAATCCGTTCGTATTCACTTAGGTCTGCCAGTTCGCTTCGTTGCAAAAAAACCTCTTTGGGAGTCATTCGGCCCATGCTAAGAGAGCGCATCGCCTTACTCACGATCACCATACCCGTATCAAGCGTTTGCCATACGGCAAAAGGCGTATAAATCCGACAATCAGGATTGATGCGAAACACCATCTCGACGGTATCAGTCTGAGCCTGAGCCGAGATTTGAAAAGTATGGGTGACGAGATTGAGATATTGGTTGGCATTGACGATACCAGCGCCGATGGTGGGACTATTTTGAAGAATATTGCCGACCACTTCCATACCTGTGAGGCCGTAAAACTCCCCCATATGTAAGCCAAGGAGAGGATCATTGGTCAGGCTAGCCGCCGAACGCCAGAGTAGTTCGAGCTTCTCATAAGGAGCTTCAATCTGGCTATCTGACTCTAATTCGGCGATCTGCCATCCTGCCTGATTGCAAATCGTACTCGCATCTGCTCCCCGACTTTCGGCGAATAACAAAATCTTAAGCAAACTACGGCTTTGCATGATCATGGCGTAAAATTATCATCGCTGGCGCAATTGCACAAAAGGCTGTCGCTTTTAAATAAAATAATCAAGTTTCATCCCCTTCATCTTTGTAGCCTAATCATTTCCCTATGACCATAAGTCCACTTATTACGAGTCTATATCAGACCCAAAGTCTGAGTCTCAGTCCCGATTTGAAAATCCATGCGATATCTACGGGTACGGTCGCTGTAAAACACAATTTCAAACACAAAAAAGGTTCCGGCCTTATTAGTAAACTTAATCTATTTAGAGGTCCTTTGACCGAAGCACTGCCGATTAATGTATATGTCATTGAGCATCCTGAAGGGGTCATAGTGGTGGATACAGGCGAAACCGCCAAAGTCAAGGATGCTGATTATTTTGCGAAGGCTTCTTGGCTACAAAAGCAATTTCAAAAAACCATCCGCTTTGAGGTCTCTCAAGATGAAGAGGTTGGACCACAACTAGATGCATTGGGCATTGCTCGTTCGCGTGTGCGTTGGGTGGTCTTGACCCACCTTCATTTGGACCATACCGATGGCTTGCATCATTTTCCCAATACGGAGATTTTGGTGCATCAGCGCGAACTAGACAGTCCTTATGGGGATTCTCCTTTTACTTATCCTAAATGGTTTGCGCCACGCGCTTTTTCGCTTAATCAGACAGGGCCAGCACCATTTGATGCGGTACATTATCTCACCCAAAGCAAAGATGTCATGCTCGTCCCATTGCCCGGTCATACTTATGGGCAAGTAGGCGTTCTGCTGAAAGCGGGCAACAAACACTTCTTATTTGCGGGCGACGCTACCTACGATCAAAGCCAACTACAAGCTCATGAGTTAGCCGGAGGACATGCAGATTTTCGCGCTGCGAACGCTACGATGGATAAGATCAAGCGTTTTGCGAAGCAACATCCTACGGTCTATCTCCCTGCTCATGACCCCTTAGCCGGGGAACGCTTGCTCGCACAATCAAGCTTATAAGACAAAAGTATTATATCCGTTCTTTCACAAGGTAGCAGCTTGGCTTTCCATTCACCTGGATAAGTGCCTTCTTTTGCCAACTGCTACCTTTTTCTTTTTGAGCATAATTTGAATTTGGGACAGGGAAACAGGATATTGAAGGCAGATCAAATCTTGCCTAGTGAAAAAGTGGTTTATCCCCATTATCGTTATTCTTGCACTGTCCACTACTTTTTTGGGGCTTTTGCAACTGCGCTCTTTTAGCAATATGCTGAGTATAGCGCCCCCCATACCCGTACAGACTCACTCTATCGTTCTCAAGGAGATAGAAGGACTAGGACGCATGGAATTGATGCGTTACCAGTTTCAAGACGTGATCGCTCATGAAATCATCATGGATTGGTGGCCTGATCCAAAAGTGATACTTTCTGTACAAGGTGAAACTGTCGGTTGTGTGGATTTCGCCAAAATTGATAGCAGTGATATCGTATTCATCGGAGATAGTATTGTAGAGGTGAGTCTTCCTTATCCTGAGATTTGCTATAGTCGCTTGGATCATAGTAAGACCAAGGTTTTTGATACTGAAAACACCTTTTGGGAAGAAGCTGAAATGGTTGCTGACGCTTATGAAAAAGCAGAAGAAGCCGTTTTGAACCAAGCTTTAAACAGTGGCATATTGGAGCAAACCCAAGAGCAGGCCGTTACAATGTTGACACCTATTTTAGAGGCCATTGCAGGCAAAAAGGTAGTGATCCGTTTTGATTTACCAGCACCCACGATTTTGCGCCCCAATGACTAATGTCCTTTTTCCTCACATATCGGAAACCGCTCCTTTACAGCGTATTACTGCTAAATATTGCTTTCAGTGTCGGATTGAGTCGATTGGGCGTCAGTTTTAGTTTTGAAGATTATTTTCCAGAGAGTCATCCCGAATTAGGCTTTTACGAGCAGCATCGTGCCCTCTTCCCAGAGCCACAAAAGCGGAGTGTTTTCTTAGCGCTAGAGAGTCCGGCAGAGGATATTTATCAAGCAGATTTTTTACGGCAAGCAGATCAGATATTTGCCCAAGTGGCAGCTTTGAAGGGCGTCGATTCGGCCTATTATGCCACTGTTTTGCCTCGCTATCTTTGGGATGGGATACGCTTACGCGAACGCTTATACTTGCCAGCCGATACGGCTAGGGATTGGGTCCAGATACAGCAGATCGTAAAGCAAGATCACAATCTGACCGCAATGTTTGTCAGTCGGGACGAACGCTCTGTCTGCGGTTATTTTTTGCTGGAAGAAGCGATTTTTGATCGCCCTGAGAGAGACTTAGTTTGCCAGCAACTTGATAGTATTTTGGCTCAGCAAAGCCTCAACTTTGAAGTCTCTGGCATCCCTTATATCCGATATGGCTATACCAAGAAAATCGCCGGAGAAATGGGTCAATTTGGCTTACTCTCGGTCGGTTTGATCTTTGCGCTTTTGTTTTTGCTCCTGCGGAAACTACGCTTGGTCCTACTCTTTTTGCTCTGTCTAAGCCTTGGCATTGTATGGACAATGGGACTTATGGGCTGGATCGGGCAGCCACTAGACTTGATGAGCAATATGTTGATTCCGATCATCTTTGTGGTCGGAGCCTCTGATGTGATCCACCTCGTCAATCACTATCTACAGGTCAAATCCGAAGGGTTCACAACCCAAGAAAGTCTCACAAAAACCATCCAAGACATAGGCCGAGCAGTCTTTTTGACCAGCTTGACCACTGCGATTGGGTTTGCTTCCCTATTGCTCTCGCCGATCAGTCCGATCCGTAATTTCGGTTTGTTTGCCGCCTTTGGGGTGATGGTGACTTATTTGCTCAGTATGATACTGATCGTCAGCCTATTGAGTCGTCAAAAGCTAAACCTATCTACCCAAAGTCTATACGCTCAACTCAAAGCTTTCTTTCAACCCTTTTTGATTAAACTCTACAAGATTGGCCAGCAATTTAGAAAGAGCATCTTAGCGGCTTTCATGCTCCTGAGTGCCCTAGCAATCTATGGTATTGGCTTGATTCCAGCTTCTACTTATTTGATCGAAGATATCGGCCCCAAAGACCCAATCAGACTGACGGCCAACTTTTTTGAGCAAGAGTTTTATGGCACTCGGACCTTTGAGATTGCTTTGGAGGCTCAGGGCGATCAACATTTAACAGACTTGAGCGTTCTCGCAGAGATCAAAAAAATGGAAGATTATCTGCATGCACAGGAACGCTTTTCTCCCTTTATATCTCCGCTGAGTTTAGTGCAAGAACTAAATTATATTCAACATTTTAGTCGTTCGCCGCATAGGCGCCTTCCCTCAGAGCAAAGCCATGTAGATGAATTAATCAATCTAGCCATTGCGCAAGGCGAGACTCGTTTACGGGATCAAGTCATGGACGTCAATCGAAAGAAAGGACGAATCAGAGCCAATATGAGTGATATTGGTTCAATGGCTTTTGATAGTCTGAGTGCTGGATTGGAGCGTTTTGCGCAGCAAAATATCGATACAAACAAGCTTCAATATCGACTCACTGGGCACTCTTACATCCTCGAACTTAACCTCAAATTTATCCGCAACAGCCTCGCTCAAAGTCTGCTCCTAGCTTGCGCCATTATCGCCTTACTGATGGGTTTGATTTATCGCTCCTGGAGATTGGTATTGCTGAGTCTGATTCCGAATCTGTTTCCATTAGTCATGATGGGGGGGATTATGGGTTGGCTGGGCATGGCCTTGACGACTTCTAGTTCGGTGGTATTTGTGATTGCTTTTGGGATTGTGGTAGACGATACAATCCACTTTTTGTCGCGCTATCGGCAAGAGATCAAACTAGGCACTTCTAATGAGCAAGCCATCAAAATCAGTATTCAAGAGACGGGACAAGCGATGCTGATGACTTCTCTTTTTATTGCGGCAGGATTTGGAGTGATGATGAGTTCTGAGTTTGGCGGGATTTTCAGCACTGGATTTCTGACTGTTTTGGCTTTGGTTTGGGCCTTGATCGCAGATCTGATCTTATTGCCCGTTCTGCTGCGCAGAACGCCTAAACAAACTCCGCCCGAATCTCAGGACGACTAAGGCGATAAATAATCCATGACCAAAGTAAGGCAAAAGCGAGCATCATCAATCCACTCATCAAGTGAAAAATGAGCCTCAGACTCATAAAGGTAGCATCTTCGAGTCCTGGATCGGGAAATTCAGAAAACATAAAATTATATAATATTTGCTGCCCGATACCAATACCAATCGTCCCTAAAAGGAGCACTACAAATACAGCAATACTGCTCATCCAAGCCCAATTTTTGCGTTTCCAGAGGCCAAAACCAACTCCAAATTGCAAGACGTACCCAACTAAAAATATGCTGAGTATATACGGCATATTACCAAAGACAAATCCGATATACTGGCCTATGAAATCTTCTGGCTGCATCGGAAGTTCTTCAGAAAAATTAACTGGCCCCACAAACTTGAAAAAAAACAATTGTAAGCTTCCAACGACGAATCCGAAAGCCCCAAAGCCCATCATGAGCCAAGCGATGACATTGACAAAGCTAGATTTTTGTTTGGCGGGGGCTTCCATCTTACTTAGTGGTTAGCACTTCGACACCTGTCCACTCATCAGGAACTCCTTCCTTGGCATTGATTTTGGCTTGGGCCATAAAATATTGGCTAGCAAGATCGTTAGGAAAGATGTTGAGGACTTCACCAAACAACTTAGCAGCATCAGCAAATCGACGCTGAAAATATGCCTCATAACCATCCATAAAATACTTCAGACTCGCCGACTTGAGATCAAAGCGTTGACCGGGGTCGCCATCAAAAAAGTCATAAAGCGCAATCGGAGTCTTACGGCCTTTGACCATCACTTCTCCCAATGGACGATAACGAAACTCATGTGGGTCGCTAAGACCTCCGAAAGTCTGGCCACTCACGATCGTGGTTACTCCATAGCGCTTGGTCAGGCCTTCAAGCCTAGCCGTAGTATTGACAGTGTCCGATACTACGCCAACATCCATGCGTTTTTCGTCGCCGATCACTCCTAACATGAGCGAACCAGTGTGGATACCAATACCAATGCGTATCGGTTCTCTTTCTTTTATGATACGCTCCTCATTATACTCTCGCACTTGATTGTGCATATCGAGCGCAGCCTTGACGGCATCTTGTTCAGATAATATCTCATCATCTCCATTGGGTAAAAACAAGGCCAAGAGCCCGTCGCCATAATATTGATTGACAAACCCACGATTGGTTTTGATCACTGGCCCTACTCTACCGAGATATTGATTGAGGAAGATGAAATTTTGTTGTGGCGTCATCTGCTCCGAAAGCGTCGTATAGTCCCTGATATCAGAGAAAAAGAGGGTAACTCGTTTTTCGACCTGATCTCCTAGGGTGACGTCCAAGATGCTTTCTCGCCCTAGCGAACGCAAAAACTCATAGGGCACAAAACGATCGGTAGCAGCGTTGATCTTTTGTTGGATTTCAAGATTATTTTCTAATGCCGCGCGTCTCTCTTTTTCGAGTAGATTACGTTTATGCCCTACTGCGAGAGCAAATAAGCAAAGCTGCAAAGCAATGCCTGCTTCTAAAATGGTCGGATTGAGATCGCCCAATTTGTAGCCAGCGGCAGTAAGTTGCTCAGTAAAAAATGATAGGATGATGGGTACAATCACTCCCAAGATCAAAAAGCCGGTCGCCAAAAGGTAAAACTTTGCCGGAGAATAGCCTTTATTGTACACTCGAAATCCCCATATTGGCAGGAAGATCATGCCAGCAACCACCATAGAGGCGAAAAACATCCCCAAAATGCCTACAAAAAAGGTATATAAGATCGGGGGATCGCTAACATTGAAATTCTGGAACATCAAATGCAAAGAGATTGCAAGTGCAATAGCCGTCCCAATAAAGATTGGTAAGAAGATCCGCATCAAACGTCTCCAGCCCGGCATATATTCATCAATATTGAGATAGCTATATGAAAAAGTCAGCATCCCCACCACACAAAAACATACCGAAGCCAAATACAGAATCAACTGTGAGCTTTTATCTAGCCCAAACCAAAGTCCAGAGTAATTGACCGTGAGGATAAATAAACCCAGTCCAAGAATATATAAGACATAGTAGCCATAGATATGATCCTTGGTCGCGAGAAATAGCAACAAAAAGAAAAACAACTGGATCAAAACCACTCCCTGAAAGATGCCATTGACGTGTCGATCTTTGACTTCTTCCTGCAAAAACGCATAATAATTTATATGATTCATATCTATCCTTCTAGGTACCGCCGAAGAACTAGTCCCTCTGACCCGGAAATAATAGAGATTTTCAGATTTAGCCGGAATATTTAGGACAAAATGGTTCGATGCATTGGGTACTAGCCAGTCCTCTTCGGGGAGAGCGTGGCCGGTATATTGTTTTTGCCAGGTACTGTCTGGATCTAAACTAAATATTGTCACCGAGTCCCAACGACTCTGATCTCCTCCTGTATAAAAAGTATGATCCTCCCAGACTTCAGCATTTGAGATTATTTTAGTCCGAAACCACCATGCTCCTTCGAGTTTCTCAAAGTCCGGATTACGAGGACTGCGTGAAGTGAATTCATTGATTGCTAATACTTCTTCGATCTCTTTTGTCCCGCTACTATCATACCAATACTGTAAATAATCACTTAATCTCTTCGGATAAAATTGCTTTTTGTATTCGCTCCGTAATGGTAAGAGATAACCTTCCAAATAATCAAATTCATTGAGCAGGCCTTGGATATATGAGAGACTGTCCTTTTCGTCATTGCGACGATAATAAAACTCAAGCAGCTTGAGGGTTTCTTCTTTTTCAGCTTGATCTTGCCCTTGAAAAGCTAACACTTGGGCCGCACGAGCATACGAAAGCCCCATTTGACGGGAAGCACTATCTCGTCTCCTCGCCGATTTTAAGTGAGTAGCTAGTTCCATCAAAGTATGGAGACGACTCGAATCGGGCCCAGCCCGCAGCACATTTTCCAGACTATCTACGTACAGGCTATCTAGCTGGCTCATCAATGATCCAGTACTCCCGATTAACACTAGTAGTAGTATGCTTCGTATCAATTTCATTTATATCAATATTGTCTTAGCCTAAAATACGCTTTTCTTCTTACTTACTGAGCAAGCGCTCTACTCCGTCCC
>JBGCFA010000113.1:0-16404 GCA_045106675.1 Bacteroidia bacterium | reverse complement strand
GTGTAGGCGTGCGTGGGATTGGGTCCGGTGAATAAAGTACCGTCTCCCAAATCCCACACAAAATTTTGAGCGCCTACGGACAGGTTAAAGAAATTCACGGTCTGCCCAACACAGACCAGGGTGTCTGCCAATGAAAAATTGGCTACAGGTGTTTGAAGTTGGACCGCAAGGGCCTGACTGAGTGTATCCGCGCACCCGTTCGGATCACTCAGTACGAGCATAACAGGATAGGTGCCCGCTGTGGCATAAATATGAGTGGGATTGACTTGGGCGGAAAAACTTCCGTCTCCAAAATCCCATAGGTAATTGTAGCTTCCAGCGGGGCTAATAACAGGGTTAAAAGAATAAGCGTACGGCAGCTGACAAGGATTAGTAGCTGGGGCCGTAAAGCTAAGGCTAGGGGGATCACTCGCGACCACGTGATCAGCTAAAGTCAAGGTTGAAGAACAACCATTTGCATCAGTCGCGACCAGCGTCAGATCATAAGAACCAGCACTGGCATACGTATGGATTGGGTTTTGTTGCGAAGAGAGGTTACCGTCGCCAAAGTCCCAGCTCCAGGCATTGATAGGACCATCGCCAGGAGTACTGAGGTCGGTAAAACTGACCGTGAGGGGCGCACATCCTCCTGTAGGAGTCGCGCTCAAGTTGACGATTGGGTCAGCAAAAACGGTGATATAGGCAGTCTTGATCTCAGTATCGGTATTGAAACCATCAGAGACCGTCAGACTCACGGCATAAGTACCGGGATTGACGTAGATCACACCGGGATTGGTAAGGGTAGAAGTATTACCATTGCCAAAATCCCAAAAATATGAGTTGACTGGGCCAGTTACATTGCTAAAAAACTGTACCGTCAACGGACTACAACCCGATTGGGTTGTGGACATAAAATCTGCCGAAACCTGGGCAGAACTATTAGTAGCAAAGAAGGCGAAAATCAGGATCCAACAACCAGCGATTCCTATGCGGAAACGCACTCGTTCGTAAAGCATTCTACGTTAGAATAAAGCGTGAAGGTGTTCGCTATTGGATTTTAATACCCCGCTACGGACTGTGCCGTAGACATGTAAGACCTTACAAAGACCGTGAAACTTTCACTCTGCCAAAAATCTCCGCTTGTAATAATTTATACCCTTTTGGTAGTAATTTGTGTCTGAATCGCCCAAATGAGTGTATAAACAATTATACAGTATACTGAAATATGCGAAAGCGGGAAGGTAAGAAATCCTGCAATATGTGAGAAAAGGCCTCGAATAGGTAGATATTATTTGTCCAAGCCTTAGTACAGCGGTGTAGTATATCGATGAAAGGTTTTGGGCTAAAGTGTAGGAAAAGAGGGGATAAAGTTCAGACTTAGCAACATGAACTCAATAAATGTCCAGAGAGGGTGCAGTAATTTTGAGTTGAGCCAAGGCGAAAAGATTGAGTTTAGCGAGCTAAAAAGCAGGTTTTTCAACGAAGGCTCAGTCCAAAAATGCAAGCCAAATCGGATAGTTATTTAGCGAACGTTGCTTAGCTATGGCCAACGATCAGAATTAGCAGCATGATGGAGGATCTCAGCAACTAGGATAATCTCTGGCTGCCGGATTTGGAAAAAGACTGAATAAGAAAAAGGTCTAATGATCGCTCTTCTCGTTTCACCTTTTATTTTTTGAAATGTCTTGGGGTTTGCCTCAATCTGATCTAAAATAGAATAGAAATCATCAATAAAGCGCCTGCCCAATCCTTGACGTTGTGCCTCTAGGTATTCAAAAGCCGCTGTAGCTTGATCTTCCGCCTTTTCGGAGACTAGAACAGTAAAACTCATCCGGCGATCCGCTTTTCAAGCCTAGCTTTAAAAGCGGCTAACTTATGGCTAGGCATACTGCCTGTTTGCATGAGAGCAAAAGTCTTTTCGATCTCAGACAATTGCTCCGGAGCGATATTACTCAACTCAGGTGATTCCTCTTGCAGGCGTTGCAGAATAGCCAAAGCAATATTTAACTGTTCAGGCGTAGAAAGGGCAAATATTTGTTTCATTAATTCTGCCATATCTCAATATACGGATTTTTGCCGTTTAAGGGTTTAAATACAGATGCACGGAGACACAGGGGTTCCAATCCCTCTGTATCTCCGTGCATCTGTGTTCAACAGTAGAAAATGTCCGATTAGGGATTATCTCCGTATCTCTAAGATTTTCGTTTGCTGTCCTTCGGGCAGGGCAACATTGACCATATAGCGACCATTAGGTAAGTGGCTCAAATCCATGCTATAACGCTGATCCACAAATTGTAAGCCTTCATATACAGCCAAGCGTTTGCCGAGGGCATCAAATACTACTATCCGAGCCTGCTGCGCAGAACGCCCATCCAAGCCGCTAATCATTACCTCTACTTGTCCAGAACTAGGATTGGGATAGAGACTCAAACCAAGGTTGGTCAATGCCAATTCCTCTACTGATGTGACTGAAGCAGTATCCAAAGGACCATCGCCAAAATTGATTATGCTCGAAGCCACGATCAAATGTGGGTTAAAACCATCATTACAATCAGGGCAGGTCTGGCCACTGACACAATTTGGATTGTTGGCGTGGCAGAGATCTACATAAGCCTCATCAAACTTATAGCCGAGTGAAGCGGTACCATTGGCAATATAAGGCGTCATGTCAAAATCAAACCAAGGCGAAATCGCCCCCGGACAAAAGCCCGCACGGTTATGAAACCAAGTACCGTTCTGCGGAGAGCAGGCGTCAGGATTGGGGTTACAGATCAACCAATTGTTTTGGGCAAAAGTCTGAGCACCATCCACCCAAACATGGTGAGTGGTATTGTAAAACTCTGCTGCATTATTGGTATTGTTTTCGCCCCAACCATGCCCACTACTGATGAGCTTGAACTTAGCCGCTTGGCTATTAGGAAAAAACTTCACCATCTGATCATCTACTGGCTGCAAGTCTCCTGGATTACCAAAGTCAAATCGTTGATGCCATACTGGATCGATTTTGCTGTATGCATAGGTTGGGATACCCGGCTGATAATCAAGTCTTAATTCATATTCAAAGCCATTGTCAAAGGTCTCGCAACTCATACGAAAACGTATCTTCCCTTGCAATGCTGACATGAAATCAGTTACATCCAAAGTATGTGAACACGCCACACCATAAGGGGTGATATAGCGGATCATCTCCACCCAATTACCTTCGTGCGTTTGGATTTCGACTTTGGCAACGCGGTCCCAAGGGCCACAACCTCCAGGAGGGCATGTAACATCTAGCGTAGCCAAAATCCGGTCATAAGAACCAAGGAAAGCAGGCAATTCGGCTTCAACTTCTTCAGAAATGATGGTGCTATTGATCCATACACCTGTAAAAGCAGTCTCTGTGATGCTCGGTGCTGCAGCTATGACATTGATAATGAATTGACTAGACCCAATCGCTCCGAAGTTGTTTTTGGCTTTAGCGGTGAGGGCATAAGACCCGTGTGCAGGCGGTAACCAATAGGCAGTGAAAAAACCATTACCCCAATTTTTGGCAGGGACTGTTTCCCCATTGATTTCAAACTCCAATTCATCTACAGACAAGAGTTCGGCGAAGTCGGTAGTCGCTATCGCTGCCAAATGTATTTCTTTCAAAAAAGGCACATTGACATCGCCTTCAAGTGGGTTGCGGAGCTCCACTAGTGGAACGCTTACTTGAGGATCTACGACCGTAAAAGCTTTGAGTACATCTGTCGCAGCAGCATATGTAGCATCTCCTGGCTGACTCGCTTTGATCACGACCTCACCAGCCGTACCATCCAGCGTAATCATATTGCCAGAAACTGTAGCTGGGCCAGATTCTATGGTAAATGTAACCGGCAAACTCGAACTCGCTGCGGCAGTCAACGCAAATGGAGCGTCAGTAACCAGTTTATTGGGTACTTCATCAAAAGAAATCGCCTGAAAGCCCGTTTGCAGCATTCCTGCGAAGTTGGAAGTCGCGCCATTCATGGCAAAGCCTATCAAATCGGCATCTCGATTACCGCCATCTACTTCAGAGATCAGTTTGGAGATAGAAGTATTATCTCCTCCGGGAGCTCCTTGGTTCATCTTGTAGTAAAGCTGCAGATTGGCTTCTGTACCAGTCAGCTCATTGGCCATCATGTCTTGGATGTCAGCCTGCGTCAAGGCTTTGTCCCAGAGGGTAACTTCATCAGCACGCCCACCAAAATAAAAGTTGAGATTGGCTAAGATGCTGCGACCGATCGTGAAGGGAATACCTGCGTCTGAAATCGTACCAGAAGCAGAAGAGCTGCCACGTACAACCCCATCAATATAGAGCGTCACAGTGCTTCCATCATAGACCCAAGCGACATGTTGCCAAACACCAGGAAGGATGACAAAATTAGGGCTAACATACTGATGCAAGCCGGTATTGGTCTGCAAACGACATTCAAGTTTTCCATCGGCAAGTTGGATCAGATAAAAGCCATTGCCACTGCCTCTAAGACCAATCATTCCTTGACCATAGGCCAACTGATCGGTATAAAACCAGCCCGCCATAGATATGGTGGTAGTGTTTGCAATGTATTGAGAGGCTCCATCCAGTCGGACATAGTCATTGTTGCGATCAAAATGGAGGTACTGATTGGATTGAGCCAAAATAAAGCTCGTGGTCATTACAAGCAGCCAGAGAAATAGTAAGCTTCGTTTCATAGGTTAGGGTTCAGGTTAAGATTGTAATTTATTGATATTTACCGTCCCAATTGTCTTGCATAAAGCGGCGGATCTTCTTTTCTGCACCAATTTCTTTGGGATAATAATATTGTTGCCCCGCTATTTCATCAGGCAAAAACTCTTGGTGGTTGCGTTCACCTTGGTGATCATGAGAGTACTTATAGCCTTTGCCATAGCTCATGTCTTTCATCATTTTGGTGGGAGCATTGCGTAGGTGCAAGGGTATAGGGTAGGCAGGATTTTGCTTCACAAAATGCATCGCTTCATTGATAGCGCTATAAGCCGCATTGCTTTTGTCTGAAGTGGCCAAATAAGTGGTGAGTTGGGATAAAATAATCCTCGCTTCGGGCATACCGATGACATTTACACTTTGAAAGGCTGCATTCGCTAAGAGCAAGGCATTGGGATTGGCATTACCGATATCTTCTGAAGCCAAAATGATCAATCGTCTCGCAATAAATTTGATATCCTCTCCCCCTTGCAGCATCCGCGCCAAATAATAGACAGCCGCATTGGGATCTCCCCCCCTGATTGATTTGATAAAGGCCGAAATCACATCATAGTGCATCTCTCCTCCTTTGTCATAGAGGGCCACGTTTTCTTGCGCCGCCGCCATGAGGTCTTTGTCCGTCAGAACGATTGGATCTTCGTTTTCGTGGACATTGACAAATATCTCCAGCAGCGTCAAACTCTTACGTGCATCGCCCCCCGCAATCCGGAAAATCGCCTCAAGCTCCTTGAGCTCGATATTGAGCGTGGAGAGAAATTCGTCTTTTTCGATGGCGTAGGTGAGCAGTTCGCGTACTTCTTCTAAGGTCAAGGCTTTAAGCACATAGACTTGCGAGCGGGAAAGCAAGGCCGCATTGACCTCAAAAGAAGGGTTTTCAGTCGTGGCTCCGATCAGCGTGATCCGCCCTTTTTCGACTGCTCCCAGCAAAGAATCTTGCTGCGCTTTATTGAAACGATGAATCTCATCAATGAAGAGAATCGTTCCGGGACGGCCCTCTGCAAACCGTAATACTTCGCGTACATCCTTAACTCCTGAACCGACGGCACTAAGCTGTTTAAAAGGCCGTTGCGCGGATTTGGCAATGATCTGAGCCAAGGTCGTCTTGCCAATTCCCGGAGGGCCCCAAAATATCATCGAGGGGATCCGTTTGTTTTCCACCGCTCGCATGAAGGGCGAGTCGATTTCTAGCAGATGTTTTTGGCCGATTACTTCTGAGAGCGCCTGCGGGCGAACGCGTTCGGCGAGAGGAGGGAGGTGATTAGAAGAAGAGGGGCTATTCGGCTCAAAGAGATTCATAGCCCCAATTTCGTAAATTATTTATTGAGTCAACAGATCATTCGCTGACTCTGCGGGATTGCTAACATAGTGCATATCCTAAATAGATAAATAGCATTCGCCGCTGCTTGCGCTTAAGGCAATTTTACAAACTTGGCATATAGGGAGCGTTCGGCAGCGCCGACTCGCAGATAATAATAGCCCGCCGTCAAGGCCTGCACTGGCACGATATAATGCATAGTACGATAAGGAACTCTCTCGGCCTGAACTAAACGCTGCTGCATATCATAGATGCTGATTTGCGTATTGGCCTCCATCAAAGCTTCCGCATAAAAACTCAATTCATCACTCACCGGATTAGGCGCGATCGTCAGTCCTATCGCCTCTTCTTCACAGACTGCGGCATTTTCATAGCCATATTCGATCCTACTGATACGCTCTTTAGGGCTAGCCGCTTCGCGGAACGCTTCTTCTCCTCGAAGCAAGCCATCGCAATATTCCTCATACTCAAAACTGAAAAGCGTTTCAGAAACCAGCGAATCTGCCAAGTTGAGGTCGATCAAGAGGCTATTTTCGGCGATGATACGTCCCTTTTCATCATAAAATCGAGTCCGCTCATTACGACTCATAAACTGTTGCAAAGCCCGGCTATAATCAAATAAATTGCTCTGAGTGAGGACTCTATTCTGTGGATCATAGGTCTTTGCTTCCGCCAAAAAGTATTCCCAAATACTGTCATTGGCGGCCAATAAGGACTCTGCATAATAGCTTTGATTGCCAAGCGCATCATAGCGATTTTCCTGCCTAAATTGACTCGAATCGGGATACAGTATTTTGCTTTCCAAAAGATAGCCTTGGGCATCGTAGCGGGCTGTCAGTTTTCGATTGAAGACCCAACTCTCGTTTTGCCAAAGGCTGGCCGTAGTGCTTATGACTGTATCCTGATAGAGAAATAGACTCCTGCCAGTGGCTTGCCAATCCTCTTCGCTAAAGGATTCATCCAAAGTTGAATCGACTTGGCAGTTATCGCGATAAAAATAGCGCGTTCGCCGTAGAGGACGCCAAATAGTTCCGCCTTGAAAGTACGTTTGCGCGTCTAGGCAGCCTTGACTATTGTAGCTTTTTTCCCAGCGACTAAAGCCTCTAATCTCCATCTCGCTGGCGTTTTTTCGATACTCGCTAAAGCTGATATTACGGCCTGTATTATCATATTCCCATTCTTTTTGGGTGATCCGTATTCCGGAACGCTCCCAAAAACTCGTTGATTCGACTAAGCGTTCTCCGGAGGAGCCATAAGTAGTCCGACGACGAAAACTGAGCTGAAAACTATTGAGTTCCTCCTCCCAAATCCACCCTTCATTGATTGTATCTTGATCGTTTGCATCATAGTACCAGCGAAGCTCTTGATCAGGGATCATTTCGGCCTTTTGCTCGTCAAAGCGATAAAAGGTTTTGCTGCTGATGTTTTGGGCCCAAACAGTGGAAATGGAGCAAGTAAAAACAAGCAAAAGGCAGTATCTCAATCCCTTTGCCTCCCTGGTGTGCTTAGGCTTTTTACTTTGCCCTAGTTCGTCCATTCTTTGTGCTGATTTTCCACTTTTCCTCCCCACTTCGCGGAACGCTTAAGTTGTTACAGTGTTGAGGCGCAAGATTTTGAGCCTTTACACAGCTAGCTAATCGGTACTCTTACTTCTCATGATTACTTTCCTGTCAGCATCCAAATCCCTTCCCAGCCTGCTTTGGGGGGATAGTCGAGATATTGGGTGGCGCGTTGCAGGTAGTTACGTGCTGCAAGGTCAGTGGGGTTGAAGGCGTAGATTTTTTCAAAAAGCTTGACGGCTGTTTCAAAATCCTTATTGATAAAGGCTTTGATGCCCGCATCAAAATCTGCTAAACTTTCAAGTTTCAACGATTTCTTCTCTTCCCCATATCCATCCAGACATTCATAAATACCGACTGGTTCAAGCTTGCCTTTGACCTGAACCTCTCCTATCCAACGAAAATTAAAGTTCTCAGGCTGCTTGACTTGTTTATAAGAGACTTGGGACAAAACGATAGAGGCGCCAAAATATTTACAAAGCCCCTCCATACGCGAAGCTGTATTGACCGTATCAGAGATCGTGGCGGTATCTGCCCTCAATTCATCGCCAATGATCCCCATGATCAAGGGTCCAGTATGCATCCCAATCCCAATTTGAATCTCTCGGCGTTTTTTCTCCCTACGAGATTCATTATAAGTATTGAGGATCTGCTGCATCTCAATTGCTGCTTTGAGACTGTCTTCGGCATTATGTTGAAAGACGGACATGATACCATCACCTAAATACTGTTGAACAAATCCATCATTGCCTCTGATTACGGGACCCATACGGCCGACAAATGCATTGACAAAACGAAAAGTATCTTCAGGACTCAAACTCTCCGCGAGTACCGTATAATCACGAATATCGCTAAAGAGAACCGTCACACTCTTCTGGACCGAATCTCCTAATTGAAGCTCTGTAATGGTATCTCGTCCTAATACTTTGAGAAATTCTTTGGGTACAAAACGAGCGGTTTGATGATGAATGCGATGAAGATTAAGATGCGTTTTGATCCTCGCAAGGAGTTCATCTTTGCTAAAAGGTTTGGGTAAATAATCATTGGCACCTGTTTCAAAACCTTCCAATAGATCTTGCACTTGATTTTTGGCAGTGATCATGATGACCGGACATTCAGATGGAAGGTAGCGTTCGCGTATACGCTGACAAACCTCATAACCTGATATAAGAGGCATCATCACGTCTAGCAGGACTAAATCATAGGCCCCATTTTTTTCGATCAGGTCGAGGGCTTCTTGGCCATTGGAGGCCATCGTTACCTGATAGGGTTGATTCAAATGATGATTTTCGAGGACTTGCCGATTGATGGGCTCGTCATCTACTACTAATATGCGCGCTTGATTTAGTTTGGAAGCGCTAGGCACGCTAGTCTGGTTGAGGGGAGTGCTGACTACTGGGCGAGCAATTTGGCGATCAAATACGCTTTCACTGGCCTTCATATCAGTGGGAGCAAAAGGGATGCTAAACAAAAAACTCGTGCCGCCTTCTTCTTCGGACTCAACCCAAATACGGCCTTTGTGCAACTCTACCAAACGACGGGTGATGCTCAATCCTAGGCCTGTGCCTCCAAATTGGCGCGAAATAGAACTATCACCTTGCTGAAATTCTTGAAAAATCACATCCTGCATCTCATGCGAAATACCAATGCCCGTATCCGTAACCGAGATGATTACTTCTTTCTCGTCTTGATGATATACGCCTAAGCGAACGTGGCCTTTTTCCGTAAATTTGACCGCATTGCCAATCAGGTTTTGTAATATCTGTTGCAGTCGGTTTTCATCGGCGAGGAGTAGAGGTAGCTCCGTGGGAATCTCATTGTGCAAGCGTAAATCTTTGCCACCAATGAGGGTTTGATTGATTTGCACGATCAATTGTCCCAATGCATGCAGATTGACCGCTTTGAGTTGAAGGTCAATCGTATAAGTTTTGAGACGAGAAAAGTCCAATATATCATTAACCAAAGAGGCGAGGCGTTGTCCGGAGGATACGATCAGATCAAGATTACGCCGATTGGTCTGAAGGTCTTGTTTTTCGATACGATCTCGTAAGGATTCTGCTAAACCAATGATCCCTTGTAAGGGAGTACGCAATTCATGAGAGGTTGTCGCCAGAAACTCATCCTTGAGTAAATCGAGCTTACGCAGTTTTTCAGTAGCTTCTTTTTCGAGAGCGAGTTCTCTTTCTTTTTGTTTGAGTTGACGACTTTGCTGGCGCAAACGCAAAAGCACTATGAAGTACAATAAGGAGGCAAGCAGAATAAAATATCCCAAAATGGCCCACCAAGTGCGATACCATGGCGGTAAAATCACAAAGGAATAAGTTGCTTTCTCACTGATACGCCCATAGCTATCTTTGGCTTTTACATGAAAAGTATATTTGCCTTCTCTTAAGCCTGTATAGGATTTAAGTCTTTCGCTTTTCCAGTCAGACCATTGCTCATCGTAGCCTTCGAGTCTATAACTATAAAGTGGTTGTAAGCTTGCCGAGTAAAGTGGGCTAATAAAGCGAAAATCCACCTCCCTAATTGCTGCGGTGAAGCGCATTTGCATACTTTCAGGCTGTTCGCTGACTAGGTTTCTTTGGTCATCAGCGTAGTTACCACTAAAAATGACGGAGTCTCCATTGAGTCTTACTTCTCGGAGCAAACATAGAAATGGATCCACAATTTTGGAGCCTGCACTGATGTCCACTCGGTAGAGATTTTGCACCCCACCCATCCAAATGGTTTGGTCGTTTTGTGGATAGATGGACCATACGTCAGACCTGATGGACCGAAACGGTTGGTCATACCAAGCCATTTTGCCATCTTCGATTTGGAGATAGCCATGCCTGACAGGATTGAGGGCAGTCGTCATCCATAATCGTTGCTGCTCATCTGCGCGCAATACATATACGCCCTCAAGTGCGAGCGGTAAAGCAGCAAAACCGGGGTCTACAATCAGCGAATCTTTGGTTTCATTGAGTCGTAATAAGCCCCCATCACTACCAAAATATACTTCCTTATTCCAATAGGCAAGTTCTACTTCTGGGATTTCGGAATCGAAGCCTTTGCCTCCTTTGAAATGAATACTAGGCTCGGCCTGTAAGCTGTTTTGAGTCAACAAAAAAGCACTAATTTCTTTACGCGCTACCCACAGCATCCCCTTACTATCTTCTTGAATAGATCGAACTTGATGATCAATTCCTTGCACTCGGCCTTGCCAAACGATTTTGTCATTTTTGAGTTCGAGAAGTCCTAAGCCATCACCTAGTCCTACATAGATGCGTTCCGCGAAGCGGCGAGAACGATGAAAGCGAAACCGATATTCTTTGGGACCACTAGGGCCTAAACTTGTCAATTGATTGCCATCCCAAAGCTTGATACCCGTTGAAGTGGCGATCAGGAGTTGGTTTTGTAAAGTGTCAAAGGCCCAAACTTCTTCGATCGTATTGCTGATCAAATCCACTTGTAAATTGGAAAGTGCCTGAGGGTCAATAGAAGTGGCAAATAGTCCAGATGTAGTCCCAATAAAAAGCTGGTTACGCCATTGTTGGATGGCACTCACAGTACCTTTGATACCCTGCTTATTAGAGTATTGCCGTAACAACATTGGGATGGGTACGACGTCAATCCCCACGTCCATTCCAATCCAGAGATTGCCTTCTCGATCTTGGTCAACTGTGATTAGGTCATTGGTCGATAATCCAGATCGAGTATCTATTTGTTCCAACAGCTGCCCTTTTGCGTCAATCAAAAGCATTCCATTTCCATGCGTCGCCAAGCCTAAATTTCCATCTTTCAAGCGGATCGCATCTCGTATGATTAGTTGAGGGAAGCGTCTCAGTATGGACGAATAAGGGCTTGCCTTGTCGGCTTTTAGCGAAAAGACACCTTTTTCTTTGCTGACAAGTAGCCATTCTGCTTGCGTCTGCCCCGGAATAAGAGCAATCGCTTGGAGCGTTGAGAAATCCAAGGAAAATATGGGCGTGATATCTTCTCCATCGAAGCGACAAAGCCCTTTTTCTGGTAGCCAAAGATAAAGTTGCTCGTTCCGCGCAGCGATAGCCCCAATCTCAACGGGGCTAACCCACACTGTAAAACTTTGCTTGGCTTCATCCCAAAACATAAGCGTGCTGCTGGTCTGAAATATGACCTGTTGTCCGAGACTTCGGATGCGCTTAACTTTGGAGGATTGGGGTATTTCAGGAAGGAGATCCGTCAAAGAATGGAAGTATAATCTCCCAAGAGAATCTGCTTGAACAAGCCCGATATCTTTATCATCTGCGAGATAAATTTTCCCGCTTTCGGAGCGCCCAAGGCTCATTTCTCCTCGACCTCCGGTATTTTGCACCATCTGCCAACGCTCGCCATCATAGCTGAGAACACCGCTAGTGTTAGAGATAAAAATGAGGCCTTGATCATTTTGAGCAGCCCCCCAGTTTTGAGGCCCAGCCGAGAAGTCTTCTCCGCTATACTCTTCGGGTGAAAAGTTGCGAATAAAACCTAACGGAGATTGGGCTTTCAGATGAGGAGTAATTCCAAAAAATAGAAACAACCCGATACCTAAAAGCAGTTTCCGTGACCGGTTAATGGGTTTGCTCATGAGGAAGTATGCAATTGCTACGCATTCGAATTTATCGAAAATTCCTGTATCTTGAGTTAATTAACGCCCTAATTTTTGTAAGACTATGAGTACTACCGAGCAAAGTACCAGCGAATCTGCTGAGCGAGAAGCAGCCCGTTCGGGTAGAGGTTCACTTGAGCCCAAAGATTCTAGCACCAAAGATACTACCCGCCCGTTTCGACGAGGATTTCTAGTTGCCAAGCGCGAAGGATTTAGTTTTGCGACTAATTCTATCGGTCCGCTTTGGGTAATGGAAATCGATGATCCGGGTGCCCGTGACAACGGCCGTTTGGTACGTTCCTTTGATCGTATCCCAGACAATATCATGATGGGAAACAGCGCAGATGATGTACCACCGCTTTGGTTTCAAGTCACTCGTATGCTACGTCCAGATGGCGCACGCATCGAAGTGGCCGTCAATGTAACTATGACCGAACCCGAGCCTACAAACGCCTAGTTTCATTTTCTAAACAAGGTTGAGCGAGCTTAAACTAGCTGACAAAGCCGTCAAAAACTGATCGGCCTGGGATTGCTTTATATTGAGCGGAGGCAAGAGTCGTAAGGTATTGGCATGGGAAGAAGATCCCGTAAAAATATGATGTTGCTGCAGTAGGTGGCTACGGACTGCTTTAGCTGGACCATGGAGTTCCATCCCTAGCATTAAGCCTCTTCCTCGAACTTCTTTGATCCCTGGCATAGCTTCGAGAGCTTGCTTAAGATAAGCCCCTGTCAAAGCTGCTTTTTCTATTAATGCTTCGGATTCGATCACTTCCAAAACGGCTAATGCCGCTGCACAAGCAAGGTGATTGCCTCCAAAAGTAGTGCCGAGCATACCGTACCAAGCTTCAAATTGAGGCCCGATCAATACACCACCGACTGGGAAACCATTGCCCATACCCTTGGCAATGGTGATGAGATCAGCTTTGATCCCAGCGTATTGATGGCCAAAAAACTTGCCGGTCCGACCATAGCCAGACTGGATTTCGTCCATAATCAGGACAGTGCCCGTTTCATCACAAAGTGCCCGTGCAGCTCGTAAATATTGATCGGTGGGCATGAATACTCCACCGACCCCTTGCATGCTTTCTAGTACCAAAGCACATTTATCCTGCTGTCGCAGAACGCTAGAAAGAGTCTCAAGATCGTTGAGCGCTACTTGGGTGACATGCTGATGATAGTTGATGGGCGCTTTGATCTTGGGATTATCAGTGATTGCTACCGCAGCTGAAGTTCGCCCATGAAAGGCTCTATCGACCATTACGATCCCTTCTCTAGCCGTATGAAAAGAGGCAAGTTTCAAGGCGTTTTCAATTGCCTCGGCTCCAGAATTGATTAAGAAGAGTCTATAATCATCATAGCCCGACATCTTGCCTAATTTCTGAGCTAGTTCTTTTTGTAGGGGATTTTGCACCGAGTTGGAGTAAAACCCAATCTGATGCAGCTGATTCTCGATACGTTTGACATAATGCGGATGACTATGTCCAATCGAAATCACGGCGTGCCCACCGTACAAATCAAGGTACTCAGTCCCATTGGCATCCCAAAGCCGAGCTCCCTCTGCCCGTACAGGTGTAATATCAAATAGGGGATAAACGTCAAATAGATCCATCGCTAAAAGGCCATTGCTTTGAGGTGAAGCCCAGTCATCTCGTCGAGACCGGACATAAGGTTGAAGTTTTGGACGGCCTGGCCGGACGCCCCTTTGAGGAGGTTGTCGATCATACTAATAATCAGGAGCTTGCCATCAAGCTTTTGGACATGAACGATGGCTTTATTGGTATTGACGACTTGCTTGAGGTGCGGATTTTCTGCACTCAGATGCGTAAACGGATGACTTTCGTAATACTTCTGGTAAAGCACTGTCGCAGCCTCGGCTGATAAGTCGCTATTGAGATAGACACTGGCATAGATACCCCGACTAAAATCGCCTCTCATCGGCAAAAAGTTGAGAGACTGAGCAAAACCAGGCTGTAACTGTTGTAAACTCTGCTTAATCTCAGCTAGATGCTGATGCGCAAAGGCTTTGTAGATCGAGAGATTATTGTTGCGCCAGCTAAAATGGGTGGTCCCACTTGGTTTTTGGCCTGCACCCGTAGATCCGGTCAAGGCATGAACGTGTACCTCATCTTTCAATTCTCCTGCCTGAGCTAACGGTAAAAGCGCCAATTGGATACAAGTCGCAAAACAACCCGGATTGGCGAGATGCTTGGTCTGACGAATCGCCTCTCTTTGCAACTCCGGTAAACCATAAACAAAGTCATGTTCAGCCGAGGCTAAACGAAAATCACGACTCAGATCGATGATTTTCAAACTCTCAGGGAAAGCGTTCTCCGCTAGGAATGGACGCGTTTTGCCATGTCCCGCACAAGCAAAGAGTACATCAATGTCTGCGTTTACCTCCGAACTAAACCTAAGCTCAGTCTCTCCGAGCAAATCTTGATGTACCTCCCAAATATGCTTTCCTGCTTGAGAATGGCTATGCACAAAAGCGATTTCTGCCGCTGGATGGTGAATCAGGAGACGTAAGAGCTCTCCGCCCGTATATCCTGCGCCACCTATGATGCCGATTTTTTGCATGATTTATTGATTTTGGCCAGTAGAGGTGCTCCCGATAGCTATCGGGATTGCGCCTCTACTCTTCACCGTTTACTGAAAAGTATATCTTACTCGCATTGCCGAGGATCTTGGTAAATCCTTTGACGTCTTCTCCGGTCCAAGCACGGTTCATTTCGCCATAGGTACCAAACTTAGCGGCCATGAGATCATGATCAGATTTACAGCCCAATACATCGTAGCGATAAGGTTGGAGTCGGACACGGACGGTTCCCGTAACGGTTTTTTGTGTGTCCGTCATGAAGGTCTCGATATTGCGCATGATGGGATCAAGAAACTGCCCTTCGTGCAACAACATGCCATACCAAGTGCCGAGTTGATCCTTCCAATATTGTTGCCATTTGGTGAGCACATGTTTTTCAAGCAGTTGATGTGCGCTGAGGATGATCAATGGAGCGGCGGCTTCAAAACCAACGCGTCCTTTGATACCGATGATGGTATCTCCCACATGCGTATCTCGTCCAATCGCAAAAGGCTCTGCCAATGCTTGCAAAGCTTCAATCGCTTTGACAGGATGAGCGTAGATAATATCATTGACGCCTTTGAGTTCACCTTTTACAAACTCAAGGGTGACGATTTCTTCGCCTTCCTTTTCGAGCGGAGAAGGAAAAGCGTTCTCAGGGAGAGAATCCCAAGAATTGAGCGTCTCCTTGCCGCCTACACTAGTACCCCAAAGTCCTTTATTGATAGAATATTGAGCTTTTTCCCAGCTATATTCGACGCCTTTCTTTTTAAGGTATTCGATCTCGTCTTCGCGCGAGAGTTGGAGTTCCCGGATCGGGGTGATGATCTTGAGTTCGGGAGCCAGTACCTGGAACACTAAGTCAAATCGTACTTGGTCATTGCCCGCACCGGTAGAGCCATGCGCGACATACTCTGCCCCGATAGAGCGAGCATATTTCGCAATCGCTAGCGCTTGAAACATGCGTTCGGCAGAGACGGAAAGAGGATAAGTATGATTGCGAAGGATATTACCAAAGACTAAGAAACGCACACAGCGGTCGTAGTACTCGGATACCTGATCAAGGGCGGTATGATTGACAACGCCTAACTCATAGGCTCGGGCTTCGATATCGACAAGTTCGTCAGGAGAAAAACCTCCAGTATTGACGATGGCGGAGTGGACATCGAGGCCTTTGTCTTCGCTGAGATATTTGACACAAAAAGAGGTATCGAGGCCGCCACTAAAGGCTAATACTACTTTGGGATTGGACATGGGGATGATAGAATAATGAAAATCGAATAGAGAAAGATAATTTATGCCTGAGGTTTAGGGCTATATAGCTTGAATACTCGTTCCTTGATGCGTTGGAGGAGTGGATTGGCTTTGCGTTTGCGGAGATGCTCTTTGTATTGCTGCCAACGAGATTCTAATTCTGATGATTTTTGTTTGAGCGGGTCCTCCTTCGGTGGAACGCTATGTTTTTTAGGATCATGCAACATGCCCGTACAGAGACAGAGCTTGCGATCATTGCGGGTGAGGACGTCGTAATTGGGGCAACTTTGGCAACCTTTCCAAAAGGAATCATCAGTTGTCAACTCAGAAAAGGTAACCGGTTTATAGCCTAGTTCTGAATTGATTTTCATGACGGCTAAACTAGTAGTG
>JBGCFA010000112.1:0-19557 GCA_045106675.1 Bacteroidia bacterium | reverse complement strand
ATAACCCCCATCGACATAAAAAAATTGGCCAGTAGTATGGCTAGCCTTATCTGAAAGTAAAAAGAGTACTGTATTCGCGATTTCTTCAGGGCTGGTCATACGCTTTTCAAGCGGGATTTTATTGGCGATGGCCTGCTCTGCAACGGCAGGTTCAGCATAATGCGTATCCAACCACTGCCGATAAAGTGGGGTCATCACTTCAGCAGGGAGGATGGCATTGACTCGCACCGAATCTTTCAAAAATGCGACCGCCCATTCGCGAGTCAATCCGAGGATTGCTCCTTTGGCGGCAGCATAGCCAGAGGTGTCTCCTTGACCCGTGAGGGCCACTTTGGAGGAGATATTGACGATGGAGCCTTTGCTCTCTGCGAGGAACGCTCGGGCATAATGCACCAAATCGTAGCAGTGGTGTAGATTGATTTCGAGGGAGCGTCGAAAGGCTGCTGGACCTTTTTCGAGACTCGCGCCATCATTGATACCCGCATTGTTGACAATGCCATCGATGCGACCATATTTCTGCATGGTTTCGTCGATGACTTTTTTGCTATTGGGGGCTTGGCCGAGTTCTACGATGATCGCGTCTGCTTCTTGGCCCGCCTCGCGGAACGCTGCGATCATTTTTTCGGTCAGTGGTTGATCCATGGTCGCGATCACCGGTATGCCGCCTTCGGCTGCGATCCCTTGACTGATAGCGGCACCTATGCCGCTAGAGCCACCCGTTACGATAATTACTTTGCCTTCTAGTCCTAAGTCCATATCACAATTGATAAAAATCTATAGCATTTTGCCCCATGATGGCAGCTTGTTCGCTGGCACTGAGCTGGGCGATAAATCGCTCTATTACATTATGCCCCGCTTCATAATCCCCCGCCAAAAGACAAACTGGCCAATCTGAGCCATATAGTAAGCGTTTTGGCCCAAAAGCTTTTAAAACACATTCTAGATAGGGTTCTAAATGTACCTCAGTCCACGATTGCCAATTCGCTTCGGTCAGCATACCCGAAAGTTTACAATATACGTTTGGGCGTTCGCCAAGGGCGCGGATCAAAGTTGCCCAACCATCGATAAAACCATCTTTAATATAAGGTTTTGCGATGTGATCGATCACAAATTGTTGCTCAGGGAAGCGCCTCGTCAACTCCAAAGCTGCGCCCAACTGATGTGGAAAGATCAAAATATCGTAGGTATAGTCCCGTTTCTGGAGTTCGGCAAGGCCGCGCATAAAGTCTTCTCGCAACAAAAAATTGACGTCAAGCTCTGATTGTACGATATGTCTAAAGCCCACCAATTTGGTTTCGCCCTTATAATGGTCTAAGCGTTCGCCTAGGCGAGGAGACCGAAGATCAATCCAGCCTACCACTCCTTTGATAAAGTCATGTTTGGTAGCGAGAGAGAGTAGGAAATTGGTTTCACTCTCGCTCTGATCGGCTTGTACAGCCACACAGCCATCAATTTGTTGAGCTTGCAATCGCGGCCAAAGATCATCTGGCATGAAATCTTGGCGAATGAGTCTCATGTCATCGTCTATCCAAGCATGTTTTTCAGCTTCATATTGCCAAAAATGCTGATGAGCGTCTATCTTCATAGCATTCAATATAGCAGATGACTTGCATAAATAGTGGTACTCTGCATTATAATGCTAGCACAAAATCAAACAGATGAGCTGGATCACCCAAATTCCCTACGAAAAAGCGACTGGCAAACTCCGCCAACTTTATGACCGTATCAAAGGCCCCAATGACAATGTGGACAATATCATGATGGCCCATAGTTTGCGGCCTCATAGCATGCTGGGGCATATGCATCTCTACAAAAATGTCCTGCATCATCGCGACAATACTTTGCCCAAATGGTATCTCGAATGTATCGGCGTCTATGTGAGTCAACTCAATCATTGTGAGTATTGTGTCCAGCATCATGCCGCTGGCCTCAAACGATTGTTGGCCGATGATGCCCGCTATCATAAGATGATAGAGGGCTTTGAGCAAGTTTTGACGGCAGCAGTATTCACTGAAAAAGATCGCGCAGGCTTAACTTATGCTTTACAACTCAGTCGTTCTCCTCAGGAGATGAGCCGTGAAAGTATCATTGCTTTGCAGAACGCTGGCTTTTCGGAGGGAGAAATCGTAGAATTGAACCAAGTTATCAGCTATTTTCATTACGCCAACCGCACTGTCTTGGGATTAGGAGTTTCACTAGAAGGTGATATCATAGGCCTCTCTCCCCATGATTCGGACGACAGTGAGAATTGGTCGCATAGCTAATCAGATATTAATCAAACTCAATAAAATATGAAAAGGACACTACTATCAGGGATGACGTTTGGCTTGATGCTAGGCTTAGGGACTTTATTGTTGTCTAGTTGTGGCGAGGCCAAAGCGGGTGAAAAAGCAGAAACGCTAGTCGCCGAACTGCCAAGCCTTGAGGGCAAAAAGGTATTGATGGTTTATGGCGGTTGGCCAGGCCATAAGCCCAAGGAGTTTACTGAAAAGATCGCTGCTTGGCTCAAAGAAGCAGGGGCAGAAGTAATACTTTCTGATTCATTGGGTGTTTATAAAGATTCTGCCTTGATGAGTAGTATCGATGTGATTGTCCCTTCTTGGACGATGGGGGAGATCAGTAAGGAAGCATCAGCAGGCTTGCTCAAAGCGATAAAGAGTGGTACAGGGATCGCTGGTTTTCATGGAGGCTTTGGCGACTCATTTCGCTCCAATACTGAGTATCAATATATGACGGGGGGACAATGGGTAGCTCATCCCGGCGGACAGCTCAACTATGAGGTCAATATCATCGATCAGACAGATCCGATAACTGCGGGTTTACAGGACTTTAGCATTAAGACGGAGCAATATTATATGCACATAGATCCCAATGTCAAAGTCTTGGCTACGACCCGTTTTACTGGGAAGTCTGATAGTTGGATCGATGGGGCAGTAATGCCACTCGCTTGGAAAAAATATTTTGGAGAAGGACGGATATTTTATTGCTCATTAGGACATGCGCCCGATGTATTTGATGTTGTAGAGGCAAAACAGATTTTGATGCGAGGTATCCGTTGGGCCAGTGGAAGCAAATATTTGCCCAAAGAAAATTGTATGAGTCCGATTTACGGCAAATAAGCTAGGTTTCAGGATAAAAATCTCCTGCTTTACCTAAAAAGACTGAGCCAGTGCTTACATTAAGTAAGTTCTGGCTTTATTTTTGAAGATATAGATTTAGGATAAGTCTTTTTATGGGAGGAAAGATACTATTATTGGCATGTCATGATGACGGTGTTGGGGCCGCCACTTTAGGATACGGTGACGAATTGGAGCATATCGCTCCCAAAAAGCAGAAAGGGAAAAAGAAAGCCCCGCTGCGTAATTTGGGAGATTTGATGGCACTGATTCTGACACATTTCCGGCAAGCACATTTAAACAATCAAAATAGTTCCGTACCGGTGGTACTGGGCTTGGGTAAAGGTATTGTAGCCTCAGAAAAGCAAAATCTGCTGAACCTGTTAAGGGAAAATAATTTCTATCTTCTGCATCAAAGCCCATATGAATTAGAATGGGAAGAGATAGGGGATAAGAAAAAATCAGCGGTCTTATCCATAAGGCATCAACAATTGCATTCCATACTTGGATTAGCTCGAGAAGAGATACAAACTAAGTTGGAGGAAGGCGAAGAAATGGATTTTTGGTTGGAAAGAGCAAGACTACTCGGGCTCCAATGGAAGCCCCCAGTAGATGTAATCCCAGCAGATGATCCGTCAAGTCTTACGACAAGTGTTGATGCAATGCATACACAAAGCGACCTATCTGATACTATGGCTTCTACAATTGTACAAACCGAGCTCAGTCTTCCTTCTATCAAGGATGTATTTGAATTACGCCAGCCAATCCCTCCTCAAAATGGTCAGCCATCATTTTGGAGACTGGAAGGGCTTTATACGCTAGGCCAGCAACCCAAGATCCTACATGGTCTTAGTCATCCTCAACAAAGCCAGCAATTGGCCTTTGAATCAGTACATAGACTCGAAAAACGCTATTACGGTGAAAGAGTCTTTGTCAGCGCCATCAATCGTGCGCAAGAGGGGATGTACTATCACCGCGATTTTGCAGAGATCGGCGGCAAATTATTGGCGGACTTTTTTCCACAGCAGCCTTCTAGTCTCAATTTAGAACAACTTGAGATGGTCGCTGAGGTATACAGCGAAGCTGAACGCATGGTCAACGATCTCCAAATCTACCATGCCTCATTGAGAGCAGATGATATTTTGATTTTACCTCGACCACGTAAACTACTTCACAAAGTTTTTGGGATGGGCAAGCGTTGGGAGGTATTGTTTTTGAACTTTCCGCCTAAGGCCGAAAAAGTAGATATGGAATCCGTAGTACATGGTATCCTCAGTGAGACCATCGGTAGTGCTTACGAAAAAGAGTTTACCAAATACACGCCCCAATCATGAGTAGAGCAAAACATATCAAAGCGCGATTTCAAGCTAAAAAGCGTAAAGTGATGATGATGCGTGGAGGGATTACCGCTATTGCTTTATGCGCCGCCACTTTTTTTATCTTCATGCCAGAGGCGACTTCTGGTACTGGCGGCATTGCCGAACGCGAGACTCCCGAAATACCACTTGAAGAGCCGACGCTAGATGTCAAAACGCAGGAGACGGATATACCAAAGCTGACAAATGTTGATTCGTTGGCCCAAAACGATAAACCAGAACCGAAGGTAGATAGTCTCAAGCAAGTCGCGGAAGCCTCGATTGAGACCAGTCCTAGTTTGCCAGAGACTCAAACAATCCCAAGCAATCCAGACTCGGATGTTGAGGGAGGGAGTCGTTCCCCTGAAAGGGACAAAACAAACACAAACACAAGTCAGCCGCAGCAAAGTAGCGTACCTAACGTCCAGTTTTCAAGCCCTGAAGCTGTACTTGGTGCTCCTACTACTGAGACTAAGAAGGTCCCTGAAGTAGTGGCTCCTACTTATATGAAGATTCCAGATTACGAAAGTGCCACCTTAAAGTACAAA
The DNA here is from genome assembly GCA_045106675.1 of Bacteroidia bacterium. Classification (GTDB taxonomy): domain Bacteria; phylum Bacteroidota; class Bacteroidia; order J057; family J057; genus JBCAWW01. The sequence goes on along the minus strand of JBGCFA010000112.1, from coordinate 14,538 downwards.
CTAGGACTGATCGGTAGTGATGCATATAGTCCTAGTGATAAAGAACGATTACACAAACATATTGTCGGCCTTTTTGCTAACCCAAATGCACAAGTAGAGGCGGTTTACCTTGAAGCCGGAGGGCAAAAGTTTACCAAATCATATCCTATCCGACTCTATTTGCTACGCTTGGAGCAAAATCCTTCTATCCGAGTTCGTTCGCTCGAAAAAGTCCAAGAAGGAGGCCGTCTGAGCGCTTTGATCGTCAAAGAATAAGCATCAATCACAAGCTCCAATGAAAAAACAACTCACACTCACTTGCCTAATTTTATTTACTAGTCTGACGGGACTTTTTGCTCAAGGGAGTTTGCATCCAGATAGTACGGGGATCTTTAAGAGTACCCGTTCTGGTGAACTCCAGCTCGATAGTGCAGTATTGGATATCTTTCAAGATAAAGCGCTCAAAATGACCGCTGAACTTGAGCGATATGTCATCACCATCTCTCAATCAGGCACCGCCTACGAAAGAGCCCTCAATACCATTGACTTGGCTTGTCTATTGTTTATTGATGAAGAGTCAGCAGTAGAGGTTTCTAGCATCAGTCAAGAAAACGTCATTAGCTATACCATACGGGAGTACTTGGAGCACTTAATGGAGATGAAATACGACAAAGTCGAAATCTCTTGGGCTAACATCAAGTATATCAGTAAGTTGCGATTAGGCGCTGATGGAAACTATTACGGTACAATCTCCATCGAGCAAAAATTCACTGGCTACCTTGGTGAGAGAGCGATTTATGAAGATACGACGATCAAGAATATTGAAATCGTTCTCAAAACATACGAGAAAATTATCGCCGGTAAATCCGTCAAACAATGGGACGTACTCCTAGGCGACATCGGGGTGCAAGAAACCTTTTAATGCATGCGGGAAATATGGCTTAGGCTAACTTTGTTCTCTTTACTCCAACTACCTGCTACTTTCATCTTATTAGGCCAGCAACGAGGGGTGATCCAGACGGATCGTAACCAAGAGCTACGCTTTGCTCTAAGAGTAAAGCAAATAGATGAGTTTTTTGAAAGATTTAATGGGGAACCCAGCTTGGCCCAAGATTATTTGGCCGAACATTATCCGGATCGCCTCCCGATACCTAGAGCCCAGCACCTTTGGTGGTTGATGGATCATGGTATGACTTGGGATTCGCTACTCAGAGATCAGTTTTTAAATGATGTCTGTGATACGCAATCACCGGCCTATATGAGTTTTTATGATCGAGTATGGTTCGCCGAGTTGGAGTGTCAATTTGTCTATCAAGGCGTGCGCCAAGTAGGCAAGCTAATCCTGCACATTCAAGCAGATGAAAACTATGCCTCTAAGTGGGTGATTTCTAGCCTGAAAGCAGATTTTGTCCCAGATAGTATCATCGGCCGTTTTCCTTATCCGATCTATCATTTGGCCGATCGCAACAAATTGATTCGACCGACCAATCATGTGCCCAACTTCGCTGGCTTGGGGCGCGTGTTTCGAGATAGTACCCATATCTCACATTACTTTAGTAACCGATTTACCTCCGGTAGCTTATTCTTTTTAGAAGAAGCCGTCAAGTCTGGAGACTTAAAAATAGAGTTTGTACGCGGTATCAAATACCACTTCATGCAGATCGACAATTGGATCATTACTGTCGAAAACTTCAACCGTAAAGAGTGGAACGCTGGATGGCTGATTTCCAATATTATTCCTGCCAGCCCGACCGACAAAGAACGATACCTCAATGAAAACCTGAACCTACCATGAACCGACACATACTAACTGTACTATTGGCCATCATGCTGTTGCCACCTACTTTGACTCAGGCTCAGGGATTGGAATTCAATGATCGTTTGGAGATCTATCGGAAAGCCGATTTTATGCTGCGTCGTTATCAGAGTTTGTTGCGTTTGCTCGCAGATGCGCGCCGCCAAAACGAACAGGCAAGGATTGAAAAAAAGATGGAATCTAGTTTCGATCCTGAAAATCCTCAGCGCCTATTCCTTAGTGAAAAAGTCATCATCGAGAATGACCTCGTTCCGCGTGCGGCAGATCCTAAAGCAGATCGAGATGTCCAACTCAGTGAATATCTACGCAAGTTTAATCTCGAATATGCCAAGCAGCCCAAAGCGTCAGTCTTTTTGACCCAAACTGGCGTTGGTAACCTCAATGAAGGAGATGCGCTTTATCTGCATGTTCTCTTCAATCGCAAATACGACAGCCATCATACCGTCTTTCCCGATGTCGCCTATGAGGAACTTCCTCGCTTATTAGAATTGCGCCCTGTCAAAGAAAACGGTAGCTGGCAAATTTATATCGCTGGCGTTCGCTATGCGAGTCCTGAACAAATCTCAAAAATTGAAGCCGAAACCCAAGGCAGAGCCCTTTGCGAACAAGCAATCGGTCAAGTAGATGCCGCGGTGACCCTTCGTGATTTTTTCAAGGCACAAGACTTATTAAAATATATCGATGATAATGGTTGCAGCACTGCCGACAGCAAACGTCAGGGAGAGACTGTGAATCAAAAGATTGCACAATACAACGCCTATTTGATCCAAGGGGATGAAAACTTACAAGCGGGTGCTTTAGATTTCTCTCAAGCCTTTTTTAAGCAAGCATTGGCGATCGTGCCACGATCTACGGTCGTACAAGAACGTCTGGTGCGAGTCCGTGATTTATTGACCCAAGTTGATAAGGAGGTACGCCTAGGCGAACGCTTGGCCAGTGAAGGCAAATATCAGTTAGCCTTACAACATCTTGAGACTGCTCGCAGGATTCACCCTAGAGCAGAAGCTTTGGATCGTCGAATCAAAGAAGTAGAATTTGATAGTCGAGAAGAACGTTTTCGACAATTGATTGCTCAGGGCGACTTGGCTTATCAAGTGCGAGACTACCGCAAAGCCCAAAAGAGCTATGAACAAGCTGCTGCCTTGAGGCCACGGGAAACCTATCCTCAGCGTCAGTTGGACCAGATTGCTCGTATTGTTGGGCCTATGGTTACGGCGGAAGCAACTTTTGATAGTGGCCATTTTGATGAAGCGATCAAACTTTTCAAAGCGATAGAGACGCAAAATCCGCAGGCTCCCGAGCCCAAAGAAGGGATTGCCCGTTGCTATCTGCAAAAGTACTTACAAGATCCTCGAGATCGCTACTTGGACGAAGCGCGCGAGAGTATAGATGCTGCATTGAGACTTTCGCCCCGCTATTCAAATGGAGTGCAATTAAGTGCCAAAATCTATGAAACTCAGCAAGACTATGCTAAGGCGATAGAAGCTTATACCACCTTACAAGTATTTGATACCAGCTCTACGGTTTATCATTATAAGATTGGCCAGATGCATGAGCAGATGGGCGATTATCAGACGGCTCGCAAAAGCTATAACAAAGCACTCGTCGATGTGGATGATCCTACCGCTGCGGAGATTCATTTACAAGTTGGACGCTTATTATTGTATCGTTTACAACGTAGAGACTCTGCTTATCAACAGTTTGAGGCGGCGACAAAACGCGATAGTAGTTCTTCCGATGCATTTTATATGTGTGCCTTGACTGCCTTGCAAGAAGGGAATCATCAGATTGCAGCCAAGCACTATCAACGAGCTACTTCACAAGGTTTGTCGAGAGACAGTGTCAAATCTTGGCGCAACCGAGTAGGCGAAATCTTTACGCAAGCGAGGGTGCAATTTGGACACAAACAATATCAAGCAGCTATCTATAAACTAGAGCAAGTCGTAACCTTAGACCCTCGCAATGCTGTAGCTTGGTTTTGGAAAGGCCAATCGCACTACGAAAAGACCGAAAGTAGCCGAGCCGTGGAATGTTACTCTACTGCCATAGCCTTGAATCCAGCCTATTATGAAGCCTATTACAAAAGAGGACTAGCCTATAAAGCTCAAGCTAATAGTGGACAGAGAGCCTTAGAAGATTTTACTTATGTGATCTCTCATCACCGCGCAGATACTGCTCAAAGCTACGCTGAACGCGGCGATGTATATTTTAAATTGGGCAGTGAAAATGAATTCCCAACTATCGCTAGAGAATATTACCTCAAGGCGCTCAGCGACTACCTCAATGCGGAAGCTGGCTATCCGGTCAAAGCGGAGCTAGAACATAAACTGAGCAAATTGTACTACCGCATGGAGAAGTATGATTATGCCTTAGAATATGCCAACAAAGCCATCAAGCACAATAATGATATGGCCGAAGCCTACTATTTCAGAGGGCTTACCTATCTCAAGACAGGAGCGTTGAGCAAGGCTCAAGCTGACTTCAAAAAAGCCATGCAAGAACGTCGCTCTTATAGCTTAGCCCAATTAGGAGCTGCAATGAGTCAATTGGCTTATCGTCATGCTAGCGATCTTAAGAAATCTATTTTGTTGCTAGAGACAGCGCGAAATGGTTTCAATAGAGATGGTTTTGAACCTGAAGTCGGCGGGATGAATGTAGAGGATGCCAAGGCAACGGCTTCTTTTTATAGAGCATATGCTCAGTATTTGTTTTTGCGACTTTATCCTAAGCAAAAAGATAGTCGCATCAACTGGAATAATGCACTCAATGATTGCGAAACTGCGGCCTTGTATGGAGAGAATAATTCTGCCATGAGGGCAGATATCCAAACACTCAAAGGGATGATTATACTTTCGACTGGCAATATTGCAGATGTCGATAAGGCTCGTGAGAGCTTCAAGGATGTATTGACAGACAATCCCAATGACGCTTGGGGAAAATATGGACTGGCTGCTTGCAAGCTGATGGAAGGTGAAACCTCCCATACTGTCTTGCCGCTTTTGGAAGAAGCTTTTAAAAGCAAACAAATCAATTGGTTAGAAATCAGCCAAGATCCTTGGCTCAAAAATATCAAAGGCAGTAGCGGCTTTCGTAAGCTACGTCATCAATACTTAGCCCCTATGACTGGCCCTTTAGGCTCCCTATTAAGTAAGAACTAAGCATGAAAAAAGCCATCCTACTCACAAGTTTGCTAGCCTTATTTAGCTTAGCACAAGCCCAATACTTTCCGGGCGTCCAGATAGACAATTATGGGGGCATCAATAGCCAGTTGCTCCAACCTGCTGAGATTGCGGGCTCGGTTCTAAAGTTTCAGATTAGTCTGGGAGGACTCAGTTTCAATCACCAAGGTGATCTGCAAGGCTTCAATACCAATCCTGGTGGTGGGATCGAAGGCAAAATGCTACGCTTGCAACCTACTACGCTGGCTCAACGGCAAGGACTTGGCTACCATCTTAACCCGCAGGGCTACAATATTCAGGCTCAGCAATCTATCATGGGGCCTTCCTTTAGCCTATCGTTCAAAAATGGTTGGGGAATAGGGCTCAATTCACGGCTTCGATCGTTCCACGAAGTGGCTAACCTACCACTTGATATCTTCAATTCGATCGCTCAGACTGGCGATAGTATCGTGAGCAATCAACTTACAGATGCTAATAACCTCCGTCTGAAAAGCTTGATGTTTGGCGAGATCGGCATCAGTGTCGGAGGAGTACTGCTGGAAAGCCCCACTCATGCCTTGAAGTTTGGCTTTCGCTACAAACTGCTAATGGGCGGTAGTGGTTTATATCTTCAAGCCAATAATTATCAGTACGAATTTGCACCCAATGGCAATCTCCGACTCTATGAAATAGATGCATTGTATGGGCATTCTGATCGATATTATGATAGTAATGGTGGTTGGAATAGTGATCTGGGTTTGAGCAAAGGTTGGGGGGGAGATATCGGTTTTGTGTACGAATATCGACCTCATGCAGTAAGACATAGTACTGGTTTATGGGAAGAAGCGCGGATGCGTGAAGATGAAGTGAGCTATTTGCTTAAAGTTGGCGTTTCGATCCTTGATATGGGAAGCATTCAGTTTCAGCGTTCCGCGAATAGCGAAAACTTCAATCGTAATGCGGTCTTGCCGGTAGTGGTGGATAGTTTGTTTCCTCGACCTGTAAGTCAGATCGATACCTTTATCAATACGATATTTAACCTAGATGGCGGCAGCAATACTATGCGTATGAGCTTGCCACGCTATCTTTCATTGCAAGCTGATTATCGCCTCGCGCAACGCTTTTATGTCAGCGGTGTCGCTTTGATCGGTCGTAGAAGTGGGAGTAGTATCAGTCCGCTTGGGTTTCATGTCCCGAGTCGCTTCGCTTTAACGCCTCGATTTGAGAGTAAGCGAGTGATGCTGAGTCTCCCTATATCATTATTGCGCGGTCCCAATGGGAGTTTGACGCAAATGGGATTAGGCTTGAGATTGGGGCCTGTGAGTTTTGCCGCCAACAATCTGTTTAGTGCAGCCATCAATCAGAACGGTCTAGAAAGCCTCTCCGCGATGATGAGCGTACAGTTTAACCTCAATAAGAAGAAGCCTTAGCAGCTTAGGTTAAACACATCAAGCGTCAGCAGGCGTCATTCCGGAATATTTTCGACAGTATGGAGAAAAAATATCCGGAATCTTATCGTCTCATATAGACCGAGGTTAAAGATTTCGGATAAATATTGTCCGTAAACTCCCAACATTTTCCGGAATGACGGATATGTTTGTTATCCTATATTTTGATGCGTTTAACCTGATAGCAGCTGAGAGAAACTAGCCGCTACGGAAGATTTATTATATTTGAGTGCACAAACCAATTAACGCACTCATGTACACACAATCATCATCCCTCCTATGGGGGACATTTATTCTTATTTTTTCAGGCTGTTGTTTTAACCTTTTAGAACAAGGTCCTACGCCTGAACAGTATGGTCCCAAGAATGGCTTGGAGACGACTACTTATAGCAATGGTAGTCCAAACATGACGGCAACTTTTGCAGATGGAATCTTGTCTGGGGAAGTCAGAAGTTGGTATCCTGATGGACAGCTACGCTATATCAGAGAATATAGAGCGGGCAAAAGAGTCGGCCTTGAGACTGTTTACTATCCTGATGGCAATCTATACCGTAAGGGAAATATCGATCAGGGGGATTATAAAATCTACCATCCCAATGGACAGATGCAAGTTTTCAATGATAGTATCGCCAGTGATGGTACCCATTATTATCTTCGTTGGAATTCGGCGGGAGTATTGATCGAATCAGTCCCTTTAGTCGATGGCAAAGAAAACGGGCTGCACCAGTTTTGGTCTGCGAAAGGAGTACTCATGGCTAAAGGAATGGAGACTGCTGGCTTGAGAACTGGGCTATGGGAGCATTATGGTGAATCGGGAGGATTGCTTGAATCTCATGATTATGGAGATGGTAGCCCTTTGCAGCAGCAACAGTTTGCGATTATCAATGGGACTGTACCCAATTACAGACACGATGGTATCTCCTATTTAGCAGAAAATGATAATGCAATGGGAGAACAAGTAGGAGTCCTCGACTGGCCTTGTACTGATGACTATTACACTCTCTACATTGATGAATCAATCAATGAGCCCAAACCAGTCAATATGGGGGACGTGAGTAGACTCATTGGCTATCCAGTGATTGCTCGTGATGCAGGAGTACAAGGCAATGTAGTGGTCAGGATGCTAATAGGTCGAGATGGGATACCGATTGATAATAAAGTCATTACTCTGATATCTCCGCTCTTAAGCAACGAAGTCGAATTTTATCTCATGGATTTGAGATTTATCGCAGCGACGGTAAATGATGAACCGACTCCATTTTGGGTCAACATACCTTTCAACTTTAAGCTCATTAAATAATCGTTCCGCGAGGCGGAACGTCTAACTCGAAACACAATGTATAAAACCATCATCCTAGGCATTGTTGGCTGTTTATCGCTTGCTTCAGTCTCGGCCCAAACTAAATATTGGAATACTTCTCTTAGGCGTTGTGGTAAACTGTCAGCAGTGTATTACAGTAAAGATGAGACTAAAGACGATCGTATTGAACGTCGATTTTATACCAAAAGAGGGAAGAAATTGGTCAATGCACATATTTTATCCCTTGAGTCGCCACGTGAGGTTATAGGTCGTATCTATTTTTGGCCTAATGGACAAGTCTTGCAAGAAATCTTATATGATGAATCTGAGGGAGCAAGAAAAAGTGTTCATTATTGGAGTGAGGAGGGAGAGCCTTTAGGGGCTGAAATAAACTTGCCTGACAGCAGTGGTTTTGCCAGAAATATAGCGGAATATCCCGACGGAAAGCTAAAATATAGGACTACAAGCCAGTTTAATTCATACTATATTCAAAAAGCGGCTTGGTACCCCAATGGTAATCGCTGGTTCGAGCTGGAATCAAGCAAGGGGCAAATCAAAGCACTGATCGCTTATGATACGCTCGGCCAAGTCCTCGATCTGAGTCTATTGACTGAAGATAAGATCAGTTGGAAACTTGAGCCCGAATTGCAAAATCAAGCTGAAGTTTCTCGGCGTATCGGATATCCACAAATCGCGAGAAGCGAAGGTATGCAAGGAAGAGTCATGTTTCGACTTTTGATCAATCCGGAAGGAAAACTGATGGCTTATACTTTGGTCGAAAGCCCCGGTGATATATTGACATTTTCGGTCGAACAATATCTATGGGATTTGCAGTTTAGCCCTGGACAATCTGATGCAGGGGAGGCTGTCTATGCTTGGGTAGATTATTTTGCCGACTTTAAGCTCCTTAAATAAGCGTTCCGCGACGCGGAACGCCAAAATGTATGAAGACACTACAAATTCGCAAGGTAGTAAGAGACGATATCCCCAATCTCAAAGCGGTAATTGATTCCGCAGAATTATTCCCTTCGGAGCTGCTTGATGAGATGGTCGAAGCTTATCTCAATGGGGAAGAAGATAGTATCTGGCTGACCGCTGAGCAGGACACGCCCTCATTTGTGGCTTACTGTGCGCCAGAAAAAATGACCGACGGAACCTGGAATCTGTATCTGATCGCGGTCCATTCCAATCTGCAAGGGCAAGGTGCGGGCAAACAAGTGCTTGCATACATAGAAAGTGAACTCAGAGCCCGAAAGGTGAGAGTATTGATTGTGGAGACATCAGGCTTGCCAGAATTCTCTCGTACGAGAGAATTCTATCGGCAATCTGATTATACGGAAGAAGCGAGAATACGTGATTTTTATGAAGCGGGTGATGACAAAGTCGTCTTTTGGAAATCATTAACTCAGCAGCCTACTTGGCCCCAGTAGCATTGCTTAATGCAAATCTCTAATGATCGTTTGGCCGTAGGAGGGCATTTCTTCCTGCGGAGAACGCATCCTTTGATTTCTTTGAACCTGAAAATGCTTAAAAACGACTAAGCTAAAACCTATGATCAAAAGCCCAACTAGTCCTTTGAGGAGGAATGACCATGAAGTCTGTTGTGGTGCTTCAAGTAAGGCAAATTTCGCATCCTCAACTACTAAATCTGCTCTATGTTCATTGGTATTGTTGAGCATGAATTGTGCTTGCTCGAAGTCCTTTTTGAGCACAAGCAAAGCGCTTTGATTGTGATGGATTTCTTTGAAGCTGGTATTTTGTATTGCCAAAGGATTGATCGTTGGGGGCAGCCCGACAACTTCAAAGACGACATTGGTTTCATGTCCTAGCTTTACAAAGGCGTTTTGCAGTTTGATGGTATCATTTTGATTGGCAAAAAGCCCAAGATTAGCTTGTAGGTGTTTGATGATCAGTTGCTCAAACTCTTTAGGTGTCTCATAAGCTTGATCCGGATAATGATATTTTATTTCCTGCTCAAATGCACTTAGAGAAGCCCTCACTACCAGAGACCAAGTTTTGTTTTCTGGTTCGATCAGCATGGTAGAAGAGATATCTGGCTGATGAGCCTTGAGGTTTCCTAGCGTTGCAAAGAGGCAAATGAATAAGCTCCAGTATTTTATATTAGTGGCCATGACTCAATGATTAGTTGGCGTATGCGCCATTGATACAATTGATAAAATTACCCCTTAGAGTCCGCTAAATTCAAAAACTTGTTTAGACGGACATTTTTAACAAATCCTTAACGAAACGTTCGGCACGGCCGGCTAAATAATCATCGCCACATACCGTTGGATAAAAAGACAGCAAGAGAGCGGTAAATGTTTGGGTGATAATACGGAAAATGGGATTTTATTTGTAATTTTACAGCGCAGCTTTTTCAGCCAGAAGCTTGCAAGTGTTCTTATTTATTACGTATCATTTTTCTCACTGAACAAAACGCCCATGTCCAGAACAATCTCTCTCGCCCGGAAGATTGAACTGCCTTCCCTACACAACGTATTTGAACTCAAAGAAAAACTACCAAAGCCTAGTCGTGAGACTTCTTATTGGCAGGCCAAGGGCTTATATATTCTTGACAAAAAAGCCCGTTTACTTTGTGGATTAACTAAGGCCAGGGAGGCCGAAAATACTGCCTTTACTAAGCTACATAAAAAGCTACGTGCATATTATGACGGCCGGATCTATATCAGTCCCCTAAACCAGGCTAAGGAAGGGCTTTATTTTCATCGCGATCAAATAGAGGCGGAGGGAATCACTTTGGGAGATTACTTTGTTAATCCGACTCAAAAGCTTAGCCTCAAAGATTTAAAATTGGTTCATGCAGTATATCAAGAAGTACTAAAGCTAAAGGAACAATTTGGTTTGGTTCATCATAATGTCAAACCTAAGGATATACTGATTCGGACTTTGCCTGCGAACTCAATTTGGCAGAAACTAGGTTTTAAAGAAAAGTATTCGATTCTGTTTCTCAATTTTCAAGTCAGTGATCTACAAATTGATCCCGAGGAGCGTTTGCACCAACTCTTTTCTGATTTGATTGGAAATGCCTATCTCTCTGAGTTTAGTTAATTCAATTCTTAGCGACCTAAAACCATGACTAGCAGAATTGAAATCATAGCCATCAACATCAAGAAGCGAAAGCGAAAACGCGGCTTAGTTGTTTTATCGCTTGTGGCTTTACCTATATTGATAATCAGCTATTTGACGACTGCGCGTTCATCAAAGATGCCCGCCTCCTACTCTGAACCGATACCCGCGATCTCTACTTCGGGCATTGAAAATCAGCAAAAAACACTAAAAAAGGAGAGTGTTTTAGCTCCGGGCTCTATTTCTCTTACTCCTTTGGAGAACGTTGCCTCTGCTCCTGGCTCTCTCAATAAGCTAGATGAGGACAGCCTTGTTACGGAAGTGAATGTGCCAATCAATCCTGCAAAACCAAAAATAAAAGAAGAAATTGCGTCTGCATCTCCCAAAGTGGAAAAGGCGATAAATGAAGCAGGACGCCTTTATATCAGTATGCCAGATTATATTCAGATGCCTTTGACTCGAAAAATGGACCTGATGCGTAATAAAGCCTATAATCCCCAAGATAAGGCAGCGCTCCGCCAACATATTATCAGTCAATTTGCCAATCGCAGCCGAGCTAGAGTAAGTGTGGTAGCCCATAACACCCAAAGCCAAGGCGAAACAAGCTCTTATCCTATCGGGATGTATTTAGATCGACTCAACAAGAATCCGCGAGTTCAGTTTCGTTTAGTCGAAAAAGTATCTGAAAATGGCAGTTTGTCGGGTTTAGTAGTAAAAGAGTAAAGCTCTTATTTCAAATATGATGCTTTCTTGATAGGTATTCCAAATAATTGTTTGGAGGCAGCCTTATTTTTGCTAAATTGAGCATATTAAAAATTGGTTAACCAATTACCAGTTGGCCAAAAAAATTACAACACACTGGACTATGGCCAAATCAAGTTTGCTAAATAATTTTACCGAAATAAAGATTGAAAGCCCGATCGAAAAGATCATGAGACAGATCAGGGGCTTGATTACTTCGGGACAACTAAGTCCGGGAGACAAACTACCTTCGGAAAGGAAGTTAGCAGAGAAACTAGGCGTTGGACGAAGTCATGTCAGAGAAGCGATCCGGAAATTGGAGTTTTACGGTATCCTCAAGACTATGCCTCAAAATGGCACTATGGTAGCGGGTATCGGCATAACTGCTTTGGAAGGCCTGATTTCGGATGTATTAAAATTAGAAGATTCGGATTTCGCTTCCTTGGTTGAAACCCGTGTGGTACTAGAGCAAAACTCAGCTCAACTGGCTGCCCAAAGACGTACTGCGGAAGACCTCAAAAACATAGAAGCTGCTCTTGATGCTTACGAAGCAAAAATTGAAGAAGGAGGTCAAGCGATTGAGGAAGATTTAATGTTTCATTTGGCTATTGCTGAAGCCTCTCAAAACTCTGTCCTCAAATCATTAATGTTGATCATTACTCCTGATATCATCTATAGCTTCAATAAGCTAGAGATTTGTAAAAACACAAGTATCTACAAAGCATTGGACGAACATAGACTGATCTTGAAACACATTGCAGACCAATCTCCCGAATTAGCTGCTGCAGCTATGAGAAATCATTTGCAAGACGTTTCCGAATACAGTGATTCTTTACGCAAATAACTATTATTCACCTTTTAACAAGACTACTGAGTAAACTCAAGGACTAACTAACAACAATTCTTTGGGAGAGCGCAAATATGTTGCGACGGCTTTCGTAGACCTCCCATTTATTGCCTAAAGCATAGCATCCCCGATATATAATTTGCTTATCTCCCCACTCTGATGCGGCCACATCGGAAGAGGCTGGCTCCCTATTGTCGATCTTGGTTGGATGCTTCCTCTTGACAATAAGCTTATGGTATACATAAGTCTTAATCCGCCCATAAACAAAATGATTGAATTATGAATATGAAGCTACCCATAAAAACCATTTTCATCAAGCCTTGGTGGATGGTGGGAATGATATTGCTTCTCTGTAATCCCCTCTCAACTTGGGCTAAAACCGATCCTATAACTGTGGATCAGCTTGCAAAGACGATCACTGGTACCATGACCAACGAAAAGGGAAAACCCCTTGCAGGTGGTACTGTAATACTCAAAGGTACTGCAAAAGGTACTTTAACCGACAATAACGGGGCATATAGTATTGACGCCAATGTTGGTGATGTACTTGCATTTAGCTACGTCGGCAACGATCCTTTTACCTTGGAGATTATCGCTTCTGATGGCCGCATGGAAATCATCCTCAACGAAAAAGAATCCAAGGTCTACGACGATATCCATATCCCAAAATGGAATGTATTTGAAAACTATTTCAAGGCAGACAATTACCTCGCTACGCTTGATGAAGGCGCTTTTGCCAAAGTCAAATATTATAAACTGAAAGTGAGCCACTAATCAATTTTTCCTAGCCCTCGATTTCAAACTACTTATATGCAAAAACTACTACTATCTGGGTTTTTGATGAGCCTCTTTTTGCTCTTCTCTTGTCAGCCGGCTGCGCCGAACGGGCAATTGGTGAGTGATCTAGATGCCTTCAAGCAAGCCGTGAAAAATGCCCAAGCAGGAGATCGTATCGTACTCGCCAATGGCGTCTGGAAAGACGTAGAACTTGTCTTCAAAGGACAAGGAACAGAAGCGGCTCCGATTACCCTCACTGTGCAGGAAAAAGGCAAAGTGACGCTCGAAGGCCAGTCCAATCTACGGATCGCTGGTGAACATCTAATTGTTGAAGGACTTGTCTTCAAAAATGGTTATACGCCCACTAATGAAGTGATTTCCTTTCGTCGCAATAAAGAAGACTTAGCTAATAATTGTCGGGTTACGGAATGTGTCATAGACAATTATAGTAATCCAGAGCGATTCGAATCAGACTACTGGGTCGGTATTTATGGCAAAAACAATCGCTTTGATCATAACTACCTCACGGGAAAAAGTAATCAAGGCGTTACCCTTGCAGTAAGACTCAATAGCGAGGAAAGTCAGGAAAACCATCATCAGATCGATCACAACTATTTTGGCTATCGCCCCATCTTGGGTTCCAACGGAGGCGAAACCTTACGCATTGGGACCAGTCATTATTCGTTGACCAAATCCAATACTATCGTCGAGTATAATTACTTCGATCGCTGTAATGGAGAGCATGAAATCATCTCCAATAAATCATGTCAAAATACATTTCGCTTCAATACATTTCACGAGTGTCAAGGAACCCTTACCATGCGCCACGGCAATGAAACCTTGGTAGAAAGCAATTATTTCTTCGGTAATGGTAAAGCCAATACCGGAGGGATCCGGATCATCAACGAAAAGCAGCGCGTCATCAACAACTATTGTGTTGGCTTGACTGGTTATCGTTTTCGTGGAGCTTTGGTGATCATGAATGGGGTTCCTAACTCGCCGATGAATCGATACAATCAAGTACTCGAATCTGAAGCTTCTAACAACACTTTTATCGACTGCGATTATATCCAACTATGCGCAGGCAGTGATGAAGAGCGTTCGGCTACGCCGCAAAGTACCAAGGTGATAGATAACATCTTCTATTCTGAAAATCGCCCCGAACTCTTCACCGTCTATGACGATATCAGTGGGATCGAATTTGCCGGTAATCTCGTCAGCAAAAATACCAAAGCGATCAATAATGGTTTTACGCAAACTGATCTTAGCTTTGCCAAAAACGAAAAAGGCTTGATGCAAAGCAATGATCTTGCCGCCAAAGGCAAGGGCATGCAAACTATGACGGATCGTGCAACGCCTGAAAATTGTGGGCCAGATTGGTATCC
>JBGCFA010000111.1:0-60015 GCA_045106675.1 Bacteroidia bacterium | reverse complement strand
GGATAGTTGTGGAGGTAGTCAGATTATTTGCTTCTCAGGCGATAGTGTTATTTCTGGGCTAAAAGCAGATTCGAATTACTATTTGCGATACGCCTCTTCTCAAAATCTCGCTCAAGAGGACTCCTTTTTCATCCAAGCGATGGAAACAGTCGGGATAGAAGATGATCTATCCAATCAACTAATCCTTTATCCCAATCCTGCTTCTAATCAGCTTTATTTTAGCCTTCCTGCTCCGCAAGGTAATACGATACAACTGATGCTCTTTGATAGCGCTGGGAGACTCATTTCCAGAAGAGGTTTATCTACTCAAATGGCTAATCAACGATATAGCATTCCGATTGAAGCGCTGCCAGTCGGTTTATACTATCTACGCCTAGCCACGGATCAAGGCTCTTATACTGGCAAATTTGTCAAGCAGTAGCAGGGATGAGTCGAGTTATATTTTTCTGTAATTTTGGGCATGCGATTGCTGATACTTTTGCTGCTCCTCTGGAGAACGCTCAGCCTCGATGCTCAGAGCTTTGTCGACATCACCGTCAATGCTGGCCTCAATCAGGCTAAAGGGCGCTGCTATGGTTTAGCTTGGGGAGATTATGATGCCGATGGAGATCCTGATTTATACGTTTCTCGGCACTCTGCTCCTAATCTGCTTTACCAAAACCAAGGAGACTTAGGCTTCAAAGGAGTTGCCGAAAAAGTAGGACTGGACTTTGTCGGCAAAACCACTACCGCCGTCTGGGGAGATCTTGACAATGATGGTGATCTTGATCTCTACCTTGGCAATGAAAGTGAAGCCAATCGCTTATACCGTAATGACGAGGGGCAGTTTGTTGATATTACGAGTAGCGCCAAAGTCGGTGACAGTGGGCGGGTGAGGGCTCTTTTGTTAGCAGATATTGATCAAGATGGCCTTTTAGACATTTACGTAGTCAATCTACTCGGTCCCAATCGGCTCTATCGTAATCTGGGTAATCTACAGTTTCGAGATATCACGGAGAGTTCGGGCACCCATGATGCGCAACTCAATCTTGGGGCGATATTCTTGGATTATGATCGGGACGGTGATCAGGACCTTTATCTCACTCACGACAATAAGCAGCCTAACATCTTGCTTCAAAACGATGGCACCGGCCAATTCACAGATGTGTCAGTAGCTTCAGGGACCAATTATGCAGGTTACGGTATGGGCGTTGACGCAGGCGATGTCAACAATGATGGCTGGCCGGACCTTTATATCACCAATCTATCCGACAATATCCTCCTACTCAATCAAGGCGACGGCAGTTTTCAAAATATTACTGGTCTCGCCAAAATTTCTGATCGCGGCATGGGCTGGGGAACTTGTTTCCTTGATTTTGACAATGACGGTCGGCTCGATATTTATGTGGCCAACGATAGTAAATTTAGCCCTTATGCGAACGTCCTATACCGTAACCTCGGTAATTTAACGTTCGACAAGGTCGCCATCAATGATCCCATCAGCTCAATGGGAGCGGGTTATGCTACGGCCAAGGCAGATATAGATGGTGATGGTTTGCTCGACCTAGCTCTCGCCAATATTAGCGAAGAAGGCGTCCGTCTTTTTCACAATCAATCTCCCAATCCGCAAAATTGGTTGGCGGTCAATCTAGTTGGTACGCGTGCTAATCGTGATGCGATCGGGGCTAGCCTGAGCCTCAAAAGCGGAGAGAGACTTTGGACTACAGATTTGGTGGCGGGTAGTGGTTATGCTTCGCAGAACGCTGCCACCTTACACATTGGCTTGGGAAGTTTGAACAGCCTAGATAGTATGTACGTTCGCTGGCCCAATGGCAATCTGCAAGCTTTCGCGGCTCCGGATCTCAATCAGACGATCACCATAGTGGAGGGGATGGGCATCCAGCGTCTTACTAACTCTCAATTCAAGCTAAGGCTTAGTCCCAATCCCGCCCAGGAGCAGCTAGAGATTATGTTTATTCTCCCCTTTGCGGAACGCGTCCACCTCAGTCTAGCAGACCAGGCAGGGCGAGTGTTGCAAATAATCCGCAAGGAAGAGATGCCCGCAGGTATCCATAGAATCGTTTTTGAGCTTCCCAGCGATCTTGCCTCGGGGATTTATGTCGTTCGTCTGCAGACGAACACTGGAATCGAAACCATCAAATTGATGTACCCGTAGCGACGCAAAATCTTGCGTCGCCACATAGTATTGAATCAAATTTCCAATAAATCTTGCGTCGCCACATGGGATGAGAACCCAGAATGATTTTAAACCATTTAATATTGATACCGTGGTGACACAAAATCTTGTGTCGCTAAAGCGAGCTGGTATAAAAATTGAAAATAGGGATGTCAACCGCCAAAAAGGCGGAAACCCGATAACCATTAGCTTCGATCAAGGTGTTTTGGGTATCCGTGACCATGCGGAGTTGCGGCCCTTTTTGGTAACCAGCCCCAATCGACATCGGCCATTTGGGAAAGCCATAAATCAGATAGGCGCCGGGCGCAACGATGTTTTCTAGCTTTATTTCGGGCAATTGATCCGTAAAGGGATCCTGAAAGCGAAAAGCTGTTACTGCACCGATATCTACCAGAGACGCAAATAGCGTAAAGGAACCATGATCTTGCCTCGGATTGACGGCTTTACTGATCGCAATCCCGATAGGAGCCGCTATGCCATAGATTTGTCCATTGTTGGTAGGCAAACCTTCTAGATTTTCAATGCCATAAAATCCGCCAACATAAGCATTGAGGGAAATGTTCCATTGTGAGTATTTCTTGATCGAAGCACTACCTACTGGTAAGGCGACTGCTTCGATGGCGTAGGCAATTTCGTCAGAGGTAGTGGCCGAAGCCACCGTTGCAATAAAACTACTATATCGCATAAGGTCTTGCTTCTGGTTGAGTTCTATCCCCACGAGTGAAGTTTGTAAGACTTGCACCAGATTGACTACTGCTGAATTATAGTTTTTGAGCTTGAGATCGATGTTCATGCTATTGACATGGCCGATCACTTGCAAGAAGGTCTGATCATAACTGCCTTCTAGGCCGAGCGCATTATTTTTGAAAGCCACTCCTTCGGTCAAAGCACCCAAAAAGGCCGTAGAAAAGCGATAATAGCCATCAGTAACTTCGATACCTTGTTCGCGACTAGCACGTAACTTATCGATTTGGTCTTGCAAGTCCACTGCAAATTCACCAAAGTTGCGTACATAACGACGGAAAAAGAGCGTCGAATCTTCTTTATTATCGATGTCTACTAATACCTGCCTCAACATCTTTTTTTCACCACCTTCTATTTGGAAACTTATGCCTTCTGCACCCGCGTAGAGCAAGCCCAAAAAGATCTTGAGCGCAAAGCGTTTGTCTGTACTCAGTAAGGCTCTTAGGTTTTCTCGCTTGAGCCAGCGTTGACCGTCTTGCATGCCACTTGCGAGTAGGTCAAGTACCTGAAAGGAAGAACGCAGATTATAGACTGAGGAGTCCGCCTGCCAATCGGCTGAGTAGGCAATGTTATGGATCATTTCTCTCGGGTCGGCACCCGAAACCATCTCTTGCGAAGTCGTCAAGGCCAATGAGGCCAAGGATTGGTGGTAAGGCTTGGCAAAGAGAGAATCATATTTGGGAAGGTGAATCAGATTGTTGAGGCTAAGCGGTATTGTTTCTAAATCTTGGCGAAACGCTTCTTGCATGCTCTCTGTAAAGTAGGAATAGCGATATACGTCTTGGTCTATCGTATTGAAAACAGTATAAGTCTGCGGATATAAAGTCTTTAACTCTAAAAATCGAGGATCTTGTAAAGCTTCATAAAAGTGTCGAAAAAACGTCAGGTTGACTTCTTGTTTGGTCCGTTGTACCAAAAATTTAGCTACACCGTCTACCAAATTGGTGATCGGCAAACCTCCAAGACCACCACCACCTAGACTTTCCATTTTGTCTTTTTTCCCGCTTATCATCGCACTACTAGAAGTACCACTCCGATCATCTGGGATGAGATCTGCTAATATGGGGTTGTAGCCCGGATCATTGGGATCGTCCAGAATATCAAAAATCACGGGTGCGGGTAGGACATCGTCCTCAGGGATCGTATTGGCAGGCAGGTAGGCACTTAACAGTTGGGCCACCATTTCAACATTTTTACTTTTGCTTAAGTCAAATTGGCCAGCACCATCACTGATGACAGAGTCAAGCGTGATTGCATCAAGATATGTTTGGGCATTTAAGAGAAAGGGAAAAGAGAAGGCTAATAAGATTAGGCTGTTACGTGACATGGGTGGGGAATGTTTTTTGAAAAGCTAACAGAGGATTGGGCTTTGGTTTGGGGCTGTCGCTGGGCAGTGAGTTAGGTTCAAAGGCCAGGTTCCCGAATGTATTTTGACGGAGGATAGGCAAAATATCCAGAGGTTTGTATTGTGGGTTTTGTTGCAGGAGAGGAGATAGCAAAAGAGCACTCAATCCACTGGCAATTGCGGTCGCCATTGAAGTCCCTCTCACTTGACGGTATGCATGTTTTTTGAGACCAAGTGAAAAAACGTCTTTGCCTGGGACAAAAAAGTCAAGATTGGGAGTGCGAGTGGTAAAGCTATCAAGTTTGCCATCTTTGCCATAGGAACCGACTCCGACGACCCCTTCGATACAAGCAGGGATATTGTTGATTTCTTTGCGGGCAGTATTATTACCAACGGCGGCAAATATCAGGACGCCATTTTCTTTGATCAATTGACTCACGCGAGTCTTGAAGTCTTCACTGACCGAGGCCTCTGTGATAAACAAACTAATCGAAATGATATGCGCTCCTTGCTCTATGGCCCATTCTATACCTGCGAGCAATTTTTCTTCTTTGACGAGCTGATTATTGATGACTTTTCCGATCAAGAGATTGGCTCCGGGAGCAACCCCAAATAAGCGTTTGCCTTGGGCGGTGATCAAACCCGCACATTGAGTCCCGTGCCCTTCGGTATCTGTTACGTTTTGACTATTACTGATGAAGCATTTGCGGGCGGCGATGAACTTAGAATTGATCTCGATATGTCCTTCAAAGAGTCCTGAGTCGAGTATCGCTATGCGAACGCCTTCTCCCATCGAATAGGGCCAAATACGATCAATATCCAATTGTACAATTGGCCAATCCATCTTAAACTGAGGGAGTTTGACTCCGCCCGGGTGTACGCTAGGCTTTGGTAGGCGCTTGCGAGCATTGGCAGCGTTCTGCGTAGCAATATCTACTACCTCTAAATCACCGCTCCATAAAAAATTGCCCAAAGCATCTTGATACCAACGATCGTTACCGTCGATAGCTTTGCCTTTGACTTCTTTGAGGATGGGCCAAACTTGGCCTTTATAGAGTTTGGCGCGAGCTAGTCCAGAACTTGAGTCGGCTTTTGACCAAAATTCGGTGTCGTTTTTTGCCCTTAGCTGCATACAGGCAATTAAAGCATTATTGCGTGTCCGTCAAACACAACAACCATATCTGTCTATGCTCACGATCATAGAGCAAGTAAGTGATGTCCCAGTATTCATCATAAAACCAATCAGCCCAAGCAGTATCAAACAAGATGACACTGACTTCTGCATATCGGTTTTGAATAATTTGATCGACAAATTCTCCGGCCTTTTGGAGCGCTTCATTGGGTTCCAAGTTTTGGTCTGCATGAGGGCCTCCATGATATAAATGCCTCGCGAGACGGCCGGCCATATCAAAGCTATCCGGTAGGTGCACCAAAGATTCGATAGGTAGGAGGCTTGCATCAATGCTGAGTTCGGCAGCTGCCGAAATAATATCCCCACTACCGATCGCATGGTTTACAAAATCAATCTCTTCTAAGCGATTGTTGTAGGCAAACCAATCAAAAGTGATATTCTCCGCCACCTGAAAATGATACAACAATGCGCCTCCTCTTGGATAAGCTACCTTGAGGTCATGGATGAAGTGCAATATCTCTGGATGGGTGATAGGGATGTTTTCAAAGCGGATTTTACTCCACATTGTGCGCACTGCATCTTCGTTGGGCTGTTGTCGTTGCCAGTCGGGTTCGAGGGTTTTCAATTAAAGTTGAAAAGTGTTGAGATATCTAATTTATTGATTGTTTGAATCAGCAAGGAAAATCAACAATACTACAATTCCAAAATTGAGCACATTTTATACCAACTAGTTTAGACCTGCTTGCTTGAGCCAATTCTCGATTGCTTTTTTTCGTCCTTCGGACAACACACCGTTTTCTAGCCAACTATGTACCCAACCTGCATATTGAAGGTTTAGATATTCGGCGGAGGCGGCAAAGGGCTTTGCAAAATAGTCCGGCACATCATCATCAGGGCCACAACTCAACGTTAGCCATGTTTTGCCTGCCCAGCTATCGTAGAGAGTTTTATGAATCTCAAAGACATCCGTCAGCCGATCAAAAAAGGTTTTCATCTGGGCACTCATACTATACCAATAGACCGGAGTGGCAAATATTAGATAATCGTATTGCACCAATTTGGCTATCAGTTGAGGAAAGTCATCGTTTTGGCGATGTTCATAATCATAATATCCCACCTCATAGTCATTGAGATCGTAAAGATCGGCCTCAATTTGACTCATCAGCTGGGATATCACTTTATGGGTATTGCCGTCGCTGCGCGCGCTACCCATCAGGATCGCAATTTTGTTCATCCTCTAATCTACCCAATCCGCGAGAAAAAGATTCGTTTCACGGGTATCGCCATTGTTACGGTTAGAGGCAAAGATCAACTTGCTGCCGTCATAAGAGAACATGGCAAAAGCATCGAACTCTGTATCGTGGGTGATTTGCTCTAAGCCAGTCCCATCTAAATTGACCATGAAAAGGTTGAAACTACGGCCGGTAGCAGAAGCATGATTGGTCGAAAATATTACCTTTTCACCTGAAGGGTGGAAATAAGGCGCCCAATTGGCTTTGCCGAGAGAGGTGATTTTTTTGAGGTCGCTACCATCTACATTGCAAATGTAAAGCTCCATATTGGTCGGTGCGACTAGGTCCTGTGCTAAGAAGTCATTGTACTCTTTTCTGGCCTCTGCCGTCTCAAAGCGAGAAGCACGGAAAATCAATTTTGTCCCATCGGGAGAGAAGAAAGCGCCACCATCATAGCCTAAGCCATCGGTAATCCGCTGCACATTGCTACCGTCGATATCCATAGTATAGAGATCGAGGTCGCCATCACGAGTAGAGGTAAAGACGATTTTGTCCCCTGTTGGAGATAGGGTCGCTTCTGCATCATAGTAGTCATTGTCTGTCAGCTGGCGCAGAACGTTGCCTTCTAGGTCGGAGACATAAATTTCGAAGCTTGAATAGATCGGCCAGAGATACTTGCCGCCAGTTTTGGCGCGATCTGGGGCTGGAGGGCATTCCTCACTGTCTTTGTGAGTAGAAGCGAATATGATCTCCTTATCGCCGGGCATGAAAAAGGAACAAGTCGTTCGGCCAGTGCCGGTACTCACCAACTTCATCTCAAAAGGCTCTTCAGCGCTAGTAGGCAATTTGCCATAATAAATCTGATCACAAGGAATGCCATCCTTAGGGGAAGTACGTTGCAGGGTTAGATACTGATCGTCGTAAGAAAAATACCCCTCGGCGTTGTCGCCGCCAAAAGTCAATTGACGGATGTTTTTGAGGTGCGATTCAGCTGGATATCGGAGGCTGTCCTGATTTGGGATATTTGCTTCTGAATCGGTTTTTTCGGTGCTTACGGTCGGATTGCAAGCAAATAGTATGAGGGCAAAGGCAAGTAGCCCGAATATTGATTTCATATCGTGAGGAGTTTTGTGCCGCAAATTTAGCCTTCACAAACAGCGACAACAAGCCGCAGAAGGATAAAAAATGCCTCCAAAAGTCGAAGCTAAAGCCTGATTTTCACAAACTTATGTCCAAAGCAAGGATTATCATCATTGGAGCCGGCCTCACGGGCCTCGCCCTCGCCCATAAGCTCAAACAACAAGGCGAAAAAGCCCTGATTTTGGAAGCACGTCCACGTATTGGGGGACGTATTTTGACCAAATATGGCGATGCCGTCGCTCCCATCGAGCTGGGGGCAACTTGGTTAGGTCGCAAGCATGAAAACTTGACCGGATTATTGGATGAGCTAGATATCAAGGTTTTTGAACAAATATTAGGAGATAAAGCGATCTATGAACCGATCTCAACTAGTCCTCCTCAAGTAGTGCGACTGCCCCCCAATGACATACCGAGTTATCGAATCGCTGGCGGTAGCTCTCGTTTGATCGAAGCCCTAGCCGCGAGCTTAGACCCGGAGCAAATCGTTCTCCAGCAGGAGGTGAAAAATATCTCTCAGCAGTCTGATAAAATCCTGATCGAAACTGATACAGACACATTTGAGGCTCAAAAGCTAGTTTCAACGTTACCCCCTTATTTGTTTAGCCAGCGCATCGCACATACGCCCGCTTTGCCGGAATCTCTGATGGCTATCGCAGCTCAAACTCATACTTGGATGGGGGATTCGATCAAGGTTGCATTGACATTTGCTGAACCATTTTGGCGGGCTGACCATCTGAGTGGTACGATCATGAGCAATGTCGGACCGATACCGGAGATGTATGATCACGCCGACGTCCTTGACGAACGCTTTGCCTTAAAGGGTTTCCTTAATGGCGCTTATCATGCCGCAAGCAAAGAGGAGCGCTTGGCAGTCGTGCTGCGCCAACTCAGCAAATACTATGGCGAAGCGGTGCATGATTATCTAGCGTATGAAGAGACTGTTTGGCGAGATGAAAAGCATACTTTTGAGCCCTATCAAAGCCCGATGCTCCCACACCTTCATAATGGGCATGAAGTCTATCGTCAGTCCTATTGGGATGGCAATCTATATATAGCAGGCTCAGAAACCGCCGCAGATTTTCCCGGCTATATGGATGGAGCTGTGCAAAGTGCCGAGTATGTATTCGATCAACTGCTAAGCAGTTAATTAAGCGTTCCGCGAAGCGGAGAGGAAGAATATCGAAATCGAAATTTGCTATGGACTCCCGGGCTTCTCAACTCTAGCCTAAAAAATATAATCCAAGGTCAAGCCTGCAGTAATCATATGGTCATTGTCTATCGAAGCAGAATTATCGTCATTCCACTGTTGGCCATCGAGCAGGTCATCAAGGATAAAATGATAGCGACCTTCTAGCCCAATCGCGAAATGATCGGTCGCTCTAATCCGAAAACCGGCTCCCCCTAAAAAGCATGATCGAAAAGTCCGATTACCGATTTGGGTATTGTTGAGGACATCTTGTTGAGCCAGTGTTTCGTAGGTGCCGTCTAGGATTTCATTGAGTTGGCTTCGTAACTCAACAGGATCGCTGGCGGTGATCTGGGTATAATCGTAAGTCTCAAAAGTACTTTCGTTGTAAACATTGAGCCGAGTCTCGTACAGCATAAAGTTGAGCCCAGCCATGAGGTACAAATCCCAGCTGTCACCACTATTTGGTGCGAGTAAACGGTTGAGATTAATCTTTATCGCCCCAGAGAGAGAGAAATGCTGGGTCTGGTAATTGTGAAAAATCTGCTGAGTAGAGTCGTAAAAATAAACACTATCCTGCACCCCATTGAGAGCGGTATTGTTACGGAAGCCTCCAGATTGTTCCGTTCCCAAACCTTGGGAAATCCCGCCGCCAATCATGATTTTGAGGTCCATTGTCCTCGAAAATGCATTTTGCGCATAAACCCCAATCTCATATCCAGGCAGCACTTGAGGCACATCTCCTCGTAGATAATTGGAACCTAATTGCAGCCCCACGGCCCACTCTCCTACCACACTTGGATTGACACCATAGTACTGAGCTTGGGCTTGAAGACTAAGGATCAAGAAGCTTAGACTCAGTAAGTATCTGATTTTGAGGTAATTCATTATGCTGTTTTTTCTCGTCTGGAAGAATTGCAAATCTAGCCAAAATTCGCATTTCAAAAATTAGGATTAGGCCTCTAGGCAAAAAAGTTGACTAACAATTAAATTTTTTGGGTACTTTTAGAATGGACTATTACTTGACTACTACTCATGAATAACGAAGCTAAAAAGACAAACGCACGTTTTGCCTTTAAAAATCTGCTACCTCTAATATTTATTCTCCTTTCTCTCCCTATAGGACTCTATGGGCAGGATTTAGTGCGAGGGCAGGTCAACAATGATGATAGCGGAGATCCCTTAGTGGGAGCCCGTGTGATCGTCGAAGGAACTCGTATTGGTGGGATGAGTCGAGAGGATGGGAGTTTCTCTTTCCGTCCCGGAACGCCTCCGCCCTTTGTTTTATTAGCCACTTTTTTGGGTTACGATACATTGAGAGTTGAAGTCAATTCTCTTTTAGAGTCGTTTACCCTAAATATGACAGAGAACTACGTCACCCTTGGAGAGGTCAAGATATTTGCCAATGCTGCCTTAGAAAAGCAAAAACAAGCTGACCTTACGCTTGAAACCATGAGTATCACGGCGATCAAAGAGACGCCTGCGGCTAACTTCTATGAAGGTCTGAGTCACCTCAAAGGAGTCGATCTTACCGATGCGAGCTTTGGTTTCAAAGTGGTCAACACCAGAGGATTTAATAGTACCCAGCCCGTGCGCTCGCTACAATTGATCGACGGAGTGGATAACCAATCCCCCGGTTTCAATTTTTCACTCGGTAATTTTCTAGGTGCATCTGAAATAGATATTGAGTCGGTAGATTTAGTTGTCGGAGCAAGCTCTGCGTTTTATGGACCCAATGCTTTCAATGGTGTTATATCAATGACCACCAAAGATCCATTTATACATCAAGGGGTTACAGCTTCAGTCAAGTTTGGAGAACGTAACTGGATCGAAGGAGGTATTCGCGTAGCGCAAGCCTTTGGCGGTACTAAGGGAAATGAGAAGTTTGCCTTCAAACTTAACCTCTTTTATCTCCAAGCGGATGATTGGGAAGCGGACAATATGGATGAGGCCTATCGAGACACCACTGAGCGACGCGCTATCCCTTACGTAGGAGAAGACAATCCCGGTGGTTATGATGCCGTCAATCGTTATGGCGACGAAAATCTCAAAACAGGTCAAAATTCTGCTACCTCAGGCAGTGAACAGATTTTATTACCAGGCCTCGGCCGTTGGCATCGTACTGGCTACGAAGAGCGGGACCTCGTAGATTATAATACTAACAATTTTAAAGGATCACTGGCCCTGCACTATAAAGTGAGACCGAAGGTCGATCTCATCGCCTCTACGAGTTATAGCAATGGTACGACAGTCTTTCAAGGAGTCAACCGGATCAGTCTCAAAGACATCCAGTTTTTTCAACATAAAGTAGAATTGCGTGAAAAGGATAAATTCTTTTTCCGGGCTTATATGACCCACGAAAACGCTGGTAACTCTTATGATCCAGTCTTTACGGCTTTTCGTATGCAAGAAATAGGCTTTAGCGATCAAGCTTGGGATCAGCGATATCGTAACTACTGGCGCAATAGCTTGGTCGATGATGTCAAAAGCCTAGAAGGATATCCAGCGGACCCTACCCCACAAAATGGTTTTATCTTTGATTTTGACCAGCAAGCGCAAATCCTAGATGCCAATCGAGATAAAGTTACTCAATGGCACCAGCAAACGCGAGAGGTCGCAGATGAGTTTTTTCTTGCCCCTGGCACTCCAGAGTTTCAAACATTATTTGATTCTATCACTTCCCAGCCACTCAACGCTAATTTTGGAACCCGATTTGTGGATCGTTCAGCGCTTTATCATGGACATGGAGAGTATAAATTCAAACCACAGTGGGCTGAAATCACCGTAGGGGGCAATGCTCGCCTTTATACGCCCGTTACCGAAGGCACCATCTTCGCAGATACTGTCGGCAATCCGATTACCAACTTTGAGTATGGACTCTATGCTGGCTTGAGAAAACGCCTCGCTAATGATCGCTTGACCGCTACGGCTACTTTACGGATGGACAAAAATCAAAACTTCCGCCATCTGTTGTCTCCTGCTGTTACCGCCGTTTGGCGAACGAATAAACAAGATGTCATCCGCGCCTCCTTTAGTGCAGCCATCCGTAATCCAACCCTCTCAGATCAATACCTATATTATAATGTAGGACGTGCGACTCTGATCGGTAATATCGATGGACGAGATAGTTTACTGACATTGCCTTCACTTGATGATTTCTTTGACACCAATGACCTCACCCAACTAGAATACTTTAACCTTGACCCGATCCAGCCAGAACGGGTCCGTACCTTTGAAGTCGGTTATCGGACGACGATCGCCAAGCGACTTTATATTGATGCAGGCTATTACTTTAGTCTTTATCGAGACTTTATTGGCTATCGCTTGGGTTTTGATGGAGGAGTGGTGCTAGGCCGCCCAGTCGGGCAGGTGTTCCGCATCGCGGCTAATGCTCAAGATGCCGTAACCACACAAGGCTTTTCGCTAGGAGCTAACTACTTTTTTGACAAAGGGTATGCAATAAGTGGCAACTACTCATGGAATCGACTCAATACGGCAACTGACGATCCCATCATTCCAGCGTTCAATACGCCTGAGCATAAGTTCAATCTGAGCTTCTCAGGAAGAAATATTGAGGTCGGCCCTATCGATAAGCTAGGTTTCAACGTGAACTACAAATGGGTACAGGGCTTTCTATTTGAGGGCTCGCCTCAATTTACGGGAGAAGTACCAACTTTCTTCTTGCTTGATGTGCAACTCAATCGCTATTTTCCAGACTTGAAGTCTACTCTCAAAATAGGAGCTTCCAATATCCTGAACAATCAGGTATTTACGGTTTATGGTGGCCCTCGTGTTGGCCGTCTTGCCTATGCTTCTATTGTGGTTGACGTAGCCCGTAAGTAAAATGCCCTTCTTAAACGCTACATTTTTTCTAACCATAATTAACCTTTAGACTACTATGAATCATTTGCGTACTCTATTTTCCCTAGCCCTGATCTGTGGACTAGTGTTGTATGGGCAGGCTCAGGAACGTTATCTAGATGAAGTCTTCACAGACGTCACGGTAACTTCTGATACGACCTATGCCACCAACATTAGTATTTTCCCGATCATTGCTGGCCAATCAACAACTCCTATACCCGTTCCATTGCAAATGGACGTGTATGAACCAACAGGTGATACTGCTAGCATGAGGCCCCTAATCCTTTTTGCTCATACAGGAACCTTTTTTCCTCCGATTATCAATGGTGGTGCTTCTGGCCTTCGTACAGATAGTATCTGTGTTGAATTTGCTACTCGTATGGCTAAGCAAGGCTATGTAGTTGCAGTATTTACTTATCGTAAAGGCTGGAATGCGACCTCAGCTAGTGCTGAAGTCAAGCGTAAAACGATCCTTGAAGCAGCATACCGTGGTATACAAGATGCGCGTGCTTGTGTACGCTACTTCCGCGCAAATGTCGCTGAAGATGGCAATGGTTGGCGTGTAAACCCTGACAAGATCGCCATGGGTGGTGATGGTACAGGTGGATATGTAACCTATGGTGCGACTTACCTCAAGCGTTTTGAGCAGGTCTTCATCACCAAGTTCATTGATTTTACTGATCCGATGAATCCTGCACCATACGTTGATACGACTCTACTCGGTCAACCATATGGTCTTGAAACAGCCCCCCTCAATATCGCTAACAATCCTACTTATAGCTCTGACTTTAATATGGGTTTTGCCCTAGGTGGTGCTCTTGGTGATAGTAGCTGGGTAGAAGCTGGTGACGCTCCTTTTGTGGCTTTCCATTGTTATAGAGATCCATTGGCTCCTTATGGAGTAGGCGACGTTGTCGAACCCGTCAATGATGATATCGTGATCGCTCAAGCTTCTGGTGGAGGTGCTACTATGTTCCAATCCAACGCTAAAGGCAATCAAGACATCTTCACCTCAGTTGCTTGGAACGACCCTTATACTACTGCCCAACAGGCTAATCCTGAAAACAGTGGTCTCGATGGTCTTTTTTCTTTCGTTACGCCAGCACCTTCGATGAACGATACCGCTTGTGTTACTTCGATTCCTTTCCCCGCTGACTCTTTTGCTAACTGGACTTCTCCATGGTCTTGGTTCAATCCAGTATGGTATGAGGCAGCTTGGAACTCAATTCCTGGTCAGCCTATTAATGGTGCAGAAGCGCTTTGCCGTGCTCAATTAGCCGCGCCAAACGATGCTGCCCTAGCTAGAATGTATATCGATTCTATCGTGGGATATCTTTCGCCTCGCTTGGCGATTGCATTGGATCTACAAACTACGGTAAGCATCGAAAAGGAATTGGGTCAGGAAATTGGTTTTCAGGCCTTCCCTAATCCTGCTAACCAGCAGTTGACACTACAAGTGGCTGATGCTACTCATCCGATCCAAGAGGTTCGTCTGATGGACATCACTGGACGCAACGTTTACACCGAGACAGGCCTACAGCAAACGAAAGTGAGCTTAGACCGCAACAATTTACCTGCTGGCATTTATGTCCTGCAAGTCAATGTTAAAGGTGGAACCGTAACACAGAAAATTCAGTTTGATTAAGCAATCAAACGATTTTAGATATTGAAGTGGAGGCGGGACTTATCTCGCCTCCCTTTTTTTTGTCCTCTTGCGTCTCTTCCATGAGTTCTAAGATGGTTTTGCTGCGAGGAAAAAACGAAATCAAACGATCCAGAACCTTCTCTACGATTGCATCGGGACAAGAGGCCCCGCTAGTGATCAATACTGTGAGCGATTCTTTGTTGGGGAGATAGCCTGCGATCACTTGTTCTTCCGCTTCGCGGAACGCGTAGTGACGAATTTTCTCAGCAGAGAGAATATCACTTTCAGATTCGATAAAATAAGTAGGCAACTTCTCCTCACATAGCTCCACTAAGTGAGAAGTATTAGAACTATTATGGCCACCAATCACGATCGCAAGATCGGCTTGCTCTTCTAGGAGCTTGGTAGTGGCAGATTGATTGTTTTTTGTAGCGTAGCAGAGGGTGTCTCGCGTATTGGCGACTCTGTCCTCGCGTTCGGCAGGGCCGAATCGCTCCTCCATGATCTGAGCAAAGTGCGCCGAAATAGCCGCTGTCTCCGTAGCTAACATCGTAGTCTGATTGACAACTGCGATTTTTTCAAGATCCTTGCTGGGATCAAAGTCGGGAGTAGCTCTTTCGGAGAAATATTGTTCAAAGTCCGCGATTGAACGACGGCCCAAGATTATATCACTCAATATCTGAGATTCCGCCATGTCTTTTACCACCACGGTCGGCGTAAATACTCGACTATGCGAAAAGGTAGCCTGCGTCTCTTCATGCCTAAATTTGCCATGAATGATCACGGTATAACCCTGTTCTCCTAATTCTTTGGCACGAAACCATACATTTTCCACGAAGCGGCAAGTCGCGTTCCATTGCTGGAAATCAACACCGATCGTTTGCAGGCGGGCGATATCTTCTACTGAGGCGCCAAAAGCAGGCGTAATCACCACATCATCCGCTCGAATTTCTTCCCAAGGAATCAGCTGTTCGCCCTTGGCGGTCTTGATAAAACGTAGCCCTCTCTCTTGGAGATCTGCATTGACAAATGAGTTGTGAATCAACTCACTGATCATAAATACTCGGCGGTTTTGATGCTTTTCGAGGGTTTCGTAAGCTACTTCGATCGCATTTTCAACTCCTTTACAGAAGCCAAAATGCCTAGCAACCATAAAGCGAATGGGGCCAAAATTCAGTTCAATTGGCGTAAGGCGATCACCCTCTGGACGAATCTGTTTGAGCTTGCCCAGCAATTGGCTACGATAGAGCGGGGCATATTGTCCGAGATCGTATTCTTTCTTGAGATTGCGGGATTGGTACTTGCGCATAGACAGATTGTAAATAAATTCCCTATCTAAACCTTGGCGAAGCTTAAGTTGTTTTATTTATATGGAAAATCCTATATGTCGTATGCGACTTTTGCTTATGAGGGGCGGCCTAATAAATCTTCTAATGTCTTGAGGTATTTGTCAATCACATAGGTTTGAATCGTCAGCAATTCGTTTTGCCCTTCAATCCAACCAAAGTAATTATTAGGATTATCGCTACGCTTATATAGATTTACTTGCCTTGGCTCTCCGATATTAGTCTGTACCAGAACGCTAACATCAGGATTGCGAGTAGAGAGTTCCTCGAAGAGACCGGGATAGTTTTCGAAGGCAAAACTCTCAGCATAGACCTTCCCTTGGAAGTTGTCCAAATACTGTTTCAAGGCAGCGGGCTCTGGCTTGCGATTATCCAAAGCGAAGTCCCAATCAATGCCATTGATGTTGCGAGTGAGCCCAAAAGATGTCCGTCCATCATTGTATTGGATTGATATGGACTGTAGCGCATCGATACTACCATCAAAGAGTAAGTTTTCACGCCAAAAAAGCGGCTCCAGGCTAAAATAGTTTGTCACAAAGCCTTGTAGACCGGGCATTTCAACGATAACGGGCATCTCAGCATCTTCCAACTTCATGAGGTTGCCGTGTCCGTTTTTGGCGGGAGAGCCGATATAATAGGAGCGAATGCTATTGCCGGAGCGGTTAAATGCTTCTACATGGAGATTGGCGTCTGCGAGCAAGCTTTCTCCAGTGACTTGTCCTTTGGGAGCCAAAAGTTCTTTGACGCGAATCAGGTGCATGACGCGCAATAGTTGATTGATGCGAGGCTGAAAGACGGAATATTGATCGTTCAGCGACCAGCTGCCATCCTGAGTCCGCAAAAGGGCCAAGGACTGAGTGATCTCTCCTTTGTTGTATTGGCTCAGGTGGATGGTATAAACAGCGCTCGTATCTTCAATTGCAAACTGAATGTTTTCTAGATCGACAGAACTTTGCTCTCGGCCAGAGATAAATAAAAAGTAAGCCCCAAGGCCCAAAAGTATAATTGCCAGCAGAATCAGATTTTTGCGCATATGCTCGTTTATCAATAAGGACCTCAATTTACAGCCACAATCGCTTGGCCTGCAAATACAAGCTTAGGTTTGAGTTGCACAAATAGAAAAAGGGCAGGACGAATCCTACCCTTTTATCCACACCTATGTTAATCACTACTTACTCTGCTATTTCGATTTTTCTGGGCAATACAGCCTCTTTCTTAGGCAGCTTGACCAATAGGATACCATTTTCGTACTGAGCCCCGATGGCTTCAATATCGATGGTATCAGGCAGGTGAAACTGGCGACTGAATGCCTGATAGTTAAATTCACGACGTGTATAACGAGGCTGCTCCTCACCTTCTGCGGGGGAGTTTTCTACCTTGATTGTCAATTGGTTTTTATCTAAACTTAATCTGAAGTCCGTTTTGCTCAATCCAGGGGCTGCTAGTTCGAGCAAAAAGTGATCTTCCTGTTCGAGAATATTTGCCTTAGGTGAATGCTGCAATTGCTCTCCATTAAGTGGATGTGAGAAGTCTTGCTGAAAAAAATTGTTGAGAAGACTGTTGAAGCGCAAATTAGGGTGGTAATACTTGACAGTTGACATAATATCTTTGTGGTTGATTTTTTAAATTTGAATACAACCGATTTAGATCAATGCATGTGCCAATGCATTTTTACTGCCATTGTGTCCGTTTTCTAAGAATATACATGACATAATGTCTATATTTTTTATTTTCCAGTACAACAAACCCGACAAAATGCCCCGTAGTCTCTTTTTATCCTGCCTATTGCTTTTTCTATTACCGTATCTGGGCCTCGCCCAACGCTCCCACTCATTGTCCATAGGGACCGGCACGACTTTATATGCTGGTGATTTGAGTGATCGTTGGCAAAACAATCTCATCTTGCCCAATGCATCTTTGCATTACCAGATTTATCTGCACCCCAATCTGAGTCTAAGGGCCAATGCGTCTTTTTCGATGGTGGGAGCAGACGACAAAAATGCTATCGACCCTGCTCGCAACAATCGTAATCTGTCGTTCAAATCTTCATTAGGAGATGCCAGTCTCATGGCGGTTATCCATTTAGCGGACAAAAATTTTGGCAAGCGCTGGGTGAAGCAATTTTTTATCACTCCATACTTCTTTGCAGGCGTAGGTTTGATGAGCTTCAATCCACAAGCAGAGTATCAAGGTCAATGGTATGCACTCCAGTCCTTGGGTACAGAGGGGCAGTTCCTGGAAGGAGATTATGATGAACCTTATGCATTACAAGCTTTGCAAATCCCTTCCGGCATGGGGCTCAATGTACGTTTTAGCCCATTTTTAGGAATTTTTGCTGAAGTAAGCTATCATAAGACTTATACTGACTATTTGGATGATGTCAGTAATCGCTATCCAGACCTTGATGCCCTTGGCGAACAAAACCTTATCGCTAAGCAGCTATCCAAGCGTGCTTTTGATCCTAATGGTACCGGACCACAAAGAGGTAATCCTGGTGCCAACGATGCTTATATATTCGTCAAGATTGGCTTGACTTATTATTTTGATGTATTTGCACAATAATTAATTTTACGAGTAGAGACACAAGATTTTGTGTCTCTACTCGCAACACATTTTCGCATTTGCGTAAGCAACATTATGGAAGAACCAATTATAAATCGTATCGCACAGAGCCCTATAATGACCTTCAAACTCGAAGAGCATTATCCAGAGGGAGAACGTGTGCTTATAGATATAAAGGATCAGTTATTCATGGGTATGATCCTCAAAGAAAAAGATTTTAGGACATGGATCAAGGAGCAAGATTGGGCTCAGTATCAAGACAAGCATGTTGCGATTACTTGCAGTGTTGATGCTATTATTCAAGTTTGGGCTTATATGCTTTTGGCTTCTCGGCTCCAACCTTATGCCAAATCTATCGTCTTTGGTACGCTGGAAGACTTGGAATTACAGCTATGGCACGAAACATTAGATCAGATTGATTTTAGCGAAATGTCAGACCGCCCGATAGTCGTCAAAGGCTGTAGTACGATCGAGGTACCAGCCGCTATCTATATGGAAACGACTAAGCGTTTGATGCCTTTTGCAAAAAAAATAAGTTACGGAGAGCCATGTTCTACCGTCCCAATCTGGAAGAAACGTTGAAAAGCTAGTTTGTAAAACGTAAATTCTACCACAACAACAATACAACTTAACCTAAAAATTTAGCACAAATGGGATTGTTTGACTTCATCAAAGGCCAATTTATAGATGTCATCGAGTGGGTTGACTATAAGCGCGACGTACTCGTGTGGAAGTTTCCCGATCAAGACAAAGAAGTAAAAATGGGCGCTCAGCTGACTGTACGTGAGTCACAGGCAGCGATTTTAATCAACGAAGGTAAAATGGCTGATGTATTTGAGCCAGGCCGCTATGAGTTGACAACACGCAATATGCCAGTCATGACCACGATCAATTCGTGGAAGTACGGCTTCGAATCGCCTTTCAAGGTAGATATATACTATTTCAATACACGCCAGTTTACTGACAACAAATGGGGTACACCGAGTCCGGTAACCATCCCAGACAGCAAATTTGGCCAAGTGGAGTTCCGCTCTTTTGGTACTTACAACTTCCGCATCAACGACTTTGAGACTTTTTTCAAAGAGTTTGCGGGTTCTGATCCTTTGGTAAAGCTTTCAGAGATCGAAGGCACCCTCAGAGGCAAATTGGTAGATCGCTTTACGGAGATCGTTGCAGAAATGGCTGAGAATGATTTCTCCTTCGTCCAGATGCAAGCCAACAAAACAGAGTTTATTGATGCGCTCAAGCCTCGCATTTCTGATTACTTTACTCAGTTTGGCTTAGAGTTGACTGATTTCTCTATTCAGAGTATCACGCTTCCACCAGAACTACAAGAGTACCTCCGCAAAAATACTCAGATGAACATGGTTGGCGATATGGATCGCTTCATGAAGTTTCAGATGGGTACCTCTATGGAGAAATCAGCCGAAAATCCAGGTGGTGGTAATGCCGGTATGGATATGGGAGCTGGTATGGCAATGGGCCAGATGATGATGAATCAAATGGGCCAAGCCTCTGCCCCTAGTGGTAATGCTGCACCTGCCGGTGAATCGAAAGAGGACATCATGTCGCTGCTCAAGCAACTCGGAGAACTCAAAGAAGCGGGTATTTTGACCGACGAAGAATTTGCCGCGAAGAAGACTGAATTATTGGCAAAGCTTTAATTGCCTGATAATAAAATGTTTACAAAATCCCAGTTCTGCTCGCAGACTGGGATTTTTCCATTATTGAAAGAAATCGAGTAAGAATTATAAATATTTCAAAAAAAAATCCTATCTTGGTATTAACAAGTCAGATTGCTGCGCGCTTTTCTACTAACCTTCTGATATTCAATCTATCTGCGCTACTAGTAGAATTGCAATGTTTTTAACAATCGGGACTGATAAGAAAGGACTACTACTGAAATTTTTGAAAACCCGGCCTAGGCCGGGTTTCGTGCTTTTACAGCAAATCCTTAATTTGACGAGATGCCGCAAGCTCCCAAACGAGTCTTAATAGCAGCGCTAGACTGGGGGCTAGGCCATGCCACTCGATGCATGCCGATCATTGATCAACTACTAGAGTCTGGTGCTCAGGTTTACTTAGCTGGAGCCGGTAGGAGTGCTCGTCTTTTGCGGCTTCGTTATCCTAGCCTCCCTTTTCTGAATTTATCTCCCTATAAAGTAAGGTACTCTAAAAGTTACTTCCTTTTATTGGGCCTTATTGCCCAGGTTCCTCGTCTTTTGCGGGTGATTGAGAATGAAAGGTATCAATTATCTCAATTTCAGCAACAGTATCATTTTCAGCTCCTTATATCAGATAATCGCTATGGATTACACTTAAAAGGGGTGCCCTCAGTGTTTATTTGCCATCAATTAGCGCCATTGCCATGGCCAAACTGGCGAAGTCTTCATTGGCTAATTTATAGATTACATCGTCTTTGGTTTAAGCCCTTTTCGAGCATTTGGATACCCGATTTTGCGACGCAAGCGAACCTATCCGGTAGGCTTTCTCATCGTTTTGCTCCTCCGGAGAACGCTCGCTTTATAGGGCCGCTTTCTCGCTTCGAAAAGGCCTCGGACCCAAGCGTTCGGCCCGGCCGTAAACTCCCTCCGCAAGCTCCCTCGGTGCTCATCATATTATCCGGTCCTGAACCTCAAAGAACTTACTTAGAGCAAAAAATCAGGGAGCAATGGCATCGCGTAAAAGAGACTATTTGGTTGGTACAGGGAAAAACCGAAACTGAGAATTACGAAATTTGTAATTCGCATCATTTGATCAGCTTTTTGGAGACAGAGGATTTGCAGTGGGCATTGCAAAATGCTGAGGTGGTAATTTCCCGCCCAGGCTATTCAAGTATCATGGATTATGCTGTATTGGGCTTGCGACAAGTGGTGCTCATCCCTACGCCGGGTCAGACGGAGCAGCAGTATTTAGCCAAAGGCTTGGATGAGCAAGAGATCGCTTTGTGCGTAAATCAATCCAACTTTAAGCTCGTGAAGGCTTTGCAGATGATAAAGTCTTATACAGGTTTTGAAGCGATCGAAACAGACTCGGCAAGTTTGCGAAGCGCTTTGGAGGAGGCTTTGGCACTATCATGAAGTGGCGCCCCTTTCATATCGACTTACCGCAAGCTCGCTTGGCTTTGCTAGAAGCGGGTGAAGGCTCCAATGTCTTATTATGCTTACATGGTTACGAGCAGCGAAAAGAGCTCTTTTTGCCCCTCTTCGAGCAGATCCCCACAGGCTGGCAGATAGTCTTGCTAGACTTGCCGCTATACGGGCAGACGCAATGGTATGACTATCAGCAGACAATGACCGCGGATTTTTTGGCGGATTTTTGGGCCGCCTTCGCCGAACGCTATGCTGGATCGCGATTGCATCTATTTGGATTTAGTATGGGAGGCAAGGTCGCGCTATCGCTGCAATCAAGCGTTCGGCGAGGAGCCCTAAGTGTAAGTTTGATGGCTCCGGACGGAATACGCTCCAACTTTTGGCATCGAGTGATCAGCTCTCCCTTAGGACTCAGGCTCAATGATTGGCTAGATCGTCATCCTCAGTGGGTACTGACTCCCTCGACTTGCTTACGCAAACTTAGATTGCTCGACCCGCTCTCTTATCGGGTCGTCAAACTGAGTTATGAGACTGAGGCGGGTCGCGAACGCAAGAGTCGGCAACTGCGTCTATATGCTCCCCTCAATGTTGATTTTGCGGCCCTTAAAGCCCAAAAACAAACTCGATGGCTACTAATCTGGGGAAAAAGTGATAAAATCTTAGATGCTAGTCTAGCGCAGGATTTTTTGAAAATCCTCCCCCAAACCCAACTGCATATATTAGACGGAGGGCATATGTTGATTCAAGAAAAACGACAAAAGCTAACAATTATCTTACATGCCGTTTTAGCGGAATTGGCTACCATAGATCTCGAGAGCTAGGCAAGTTAGAACTAAGCGTTCCCCGCAGGCTGCCTACCAATCGTCATCATCGTCTACCCCCAAAACTGTGCTTAAAGCCCGTTCTAACTCACTAAGCGCATGTCTTTCGCGTTTTTGCTGAGCGAGGGCAATACCTTCTTTATAGACTGTAATGGCAGAGTCAGTCTCTCCTTGCCGCTCAAATACGGCTCCTAAATGATAATATAGACCGATATAATCGGGCTGTTGATCTTTTAGTTGCTCAAAATATTTTTGTGCCTCGGCCCATTGTTCCATTTGCTGGTACTCATAGGCGATAGAATAGAGCGTAAAGGCATCATTAGGCGCTTTTTGGAGAAAATCAAACAAGCGCTGCAAACGTGGATTGTCCATAGCTTTTAACAATGCTAATTAGTTTGTAATTTTGCACATCCATTAAGAAATCCTGCTAAAGTATGAAGATTTTAGTATGTATCAGTCATGTACCCGATACAACCACCAAGATTCAGTTCGAGGAGGACAATAGCGGCTTGAATAGATCGGGCGTTACTTTCGTCATCAACCCTTATTGTGAGTATGGTCTTTCGAAGGCCCTCGATCTCAAAGAGTCTGGTAAATCCGTGCAAATCACGGTTTGTTGTGTTGGCGGCCCTGAAGTACAGCCCACCTTGCGTAAAGCTCTCGCTATCGGCGCCGACGATGCGGTGATGATCAATACTCAACCCAATGACCCTGCTTATGTTGCAAAGCAAATTGCAGACTATGCTGAAGGTAAAGAGTTTGATATCATTTTTACTGGCAAAGAGTCCATTGACTTCAATGGCGGTATGGTGCCTGGTATGATTGCCGAGCATCTTGGTTGGGTTTGCATTCCTTCGG
This sequence comes from Bacteroidia bacterium, assembly GCA_045106675.1. Lineage (GTDB taxonomy): Bacteria > Bacteroidota > Bacteroidia > J057 > J057 > JBCAWW01. The sequence continues at coordinate 36,875 of JBGCFA010000111.1, read as the reverse complement.
CTACTAGCTTGGAGTTGGGTGAAATCGAATCCGTAACAGTTCACCGCGAAATCGCCGGTGGTACTGAAGTGATCGAAGCCAATATGCCATTGGTGGTGAGTTGCCAAAAAGGGATGTCCGAATGGCGTATCCCCAATATGCGAGGTATTATGGCTGCAAGAAAGAAGCCTCTTTCTTCAGTGAGCCCTTCAAATGTTGAGCCGTATGTCAATACTGTCAAGTATAACTACCCTCCTGCCAAACAGGATTGTCAGTATTTTGAGGTCGAGCAAACAAACGCCTTGGTAAACGCATTGGTTGACAAAGGATTGATCTAATTCAGTCCAAAGCTGGAGACAGCGCAAATGTCCTCTTATTATTTTTTCATCAATTTTAACATAGTATGTCTAACGTACTCCTATTCGCTGAACAATCAGAAGGTAGTTTTAAGAAGGCTGTTTTAGAGGCCGCTACTTATGGATATGATATGGCCCAAAAAATGGGGGCTAGTCTAGAAGCAGTAGTTGTCGGCGCTGCTGATGATGCCGAAATTCAAAAATTAGGTACCTACGGGGTATCCAAAGTATATAGAGTCAGTGATACTAATCCTGATTCATTTATCAACTCTGCCTATGCTGCAGCAGTCGTGCAAGTTGCCAAAGAGACTGGTGCCAAAGCAGTAGTGATGACCGAAACTTATAGCGGTCGTGCAGTTGCGCCTCGCGTAACGGTAAAGCTTGATGCCTCTCCACTCAATAGCTTGGTCAGCTTAGTTGATCCAGCGAGCCATTTTGACGCAAAACGCATCGCGTTTTCTGGCAAAGGCGTTCAGGAACTGCAAGCCAATCGCGAGACTATTGTCGTTACGGTCAAATCTAACGGTTATAAAGTCGCTGAGAACCCAGTATCTGTAAGCGTAGAAGAAGTTAACTTCAAAGGTAGCTTTGGTGTTGACGGAGTTGTCAAGGAGATCATCAAAGCCAGTGAGGGTATTTCTCTTACTGAAGCAGATAATGTTGTCTCTGCCGGACGTGGCATGAAAGGGCCTGAAAATTGGGCTATGATTGAAGAGTTAGCGAGTCTTATTGGCGCCGCTACCGCATGTTCTAAGCCAACCGCAGATATGGGCTGGCGTCCTCACCATGAGCATGTCGGTCAGACGGGTATTCAAATCAGTCCTACCCTTTACATTGCAATTGGTATCTCTGGTGCCATCCAGCATTTAGCGGGTGTTAGCTCTTCTAAGAACATTGTTGTGATCAATAAAGATCCTGAAGCACCTTTCTTCAAGATAGCTGACTTTGGTATTGTAGGCGATCTGTTTGACGTTGTACCGAAGATGCTAGAAGCGATCAAGCAAGCAAAAGTAGCTGGTTAAATCTAGCCTGCGATAGCTAGGATTTTTTCCTGATTTTATATTACCTTAATTGGAAAGGACCGGATTAGGTTTTTAGTATGAGTAATAAAAAGATACGCCTTGACATCATTGGCCTTTCTTCTAGTCAATCCCAAGTGGGACATTATGCACTAGTATTAGGAGAGGTTACTGGTAATCGTCGCCTCCCGATCATTATTGGAGGTGCCGAAGCACAGGCGATCGCCTTAGAGTTGGAAAATATTAAGACCAACCGGCCCATGACTCACGATTTGATTTTTAATTTGGCGCGCCACTTTGAAATCAATTTGGTAGAGATCATCATCAACGATTTGAGTGAGGGGATTTTTTATGCTTTGCTCGTGATGGAAGTTGATGGCGAAATCCACGAAATAGATAGCCGCCCTAGTGATGCTGTCGCGATTGGTGTCCGTTTTAAGGTGCCGATTTATAGCTATGAAAGCGTACTAGAAGAAGCGGGTATTATCATCGATGATGATGATGAAAGCGCTGCTAGTTATGGGGATGATGCCAGCGGCTTATCTCTCGCTGAAATCGAAAAATCTGATCCGATAGAAGAAGAGGAAGAACCGAAACCAGTGCGTCGCCCACGGACTTCTAGTAAGTCAAGCAAATCCAGCCTCAAAGATTTGCAAAAGAAGTTAGATGATGCGCTGATAGGCGAGGATTATGAAGAAGCCGCGCGGATTCGCGACGAGATCAATCGCCTTGCAGAAGACTAATTATTAGCTATTTCAAAGATATTTAAGGGCGCGAAACTTCGCGCCTTTTCTATTCGTATTCAATTCATTCTATGACTAGTTTGAAACTCACCGAATGTCCTCGAGATGCCATGCAAGGTATCAAGGAATGGATTCCTAGCGAACTCAAAACTCGCTACCTCCAGGCCCTCTTAGCCGTAGGCTTTGATCGGCTTGACTTTGGTAGCTTCGTTTCTCCTAAAGCGATACCGCAATTGAAGGACACCGCGGAAGTTTTGGCTGGTTTAGATACTTCCAAGAGCAATACGGACTTACTGGCGATAGTGGTCAACCTAAGAGGTGCCCAAGACGCAGCTCGGTTTAAAGAGGTGAAGTATTTAGGCTATCCTTTTTCGATATCGGAGACCTTTGAGCAACGCAATACTCATAAGTCTATCGCTCAATCTGTCGAGATCGTCAAACAGATACAAGAGTTGTGCGTTCGCGAAGGGAAAGAACTCCTCCTCTATCTTTCGATGGCCTTTGGCAATCCCTACGGTGATCCGTGGAATGTTGAAATTGTAGAAGAATGGGCTGAGCAAATGTCAACGCTCGGGATCAAACGCCTTTCCTTGGCCGATACCGCAGGCAGTGCTGATCCTGCTTCCATCAAATATCTATATAGCAACTTAATCCCTCGCTTTCCAGATCTAGAATGGGGGGCTCACTTTCATTCTCACGCTGAAAAGCGACATGAAAAATTACAAGCAGCTTGGGATCATGGTTGTCGCCGCTTTGATAGTGCGATGATGGGCTTTGGGGGTTGTCCTTTTGCTCATGATGAGCTTGTCGGCAATATTGCGACGGAAAGCGTCTTATCGTTTTGTGAGTCTCTATCGATTGACCTAGAACTAAATATGGAAGCCTTTTCGGAGGCACAAGCCATAGCTAGGGAAGTGTTTTTAAAGACCGCCCAATAAGCAACAGTGTTATACTTCCCCAAAATACCAAAAGTCGTCCGGCAATTTTATTCGGACTATACTTGGCGGATAAAGCGTAAAGACAAGGTTTTATTCCTGACTTTTGATGATGGCCCTGTTCCAGAGGTTACCAATTGGGTTCTGGAACAATTGCATGCCTACCAAGCTCGGGCAACCTTCTTCCTTTTAGGTCGTCAAGTCCAATTGTTTCCTGAACTCGCTCATCAAGTTATTGATGGAGGCCACTGCATCGGCAATCATACCTTTGCCCATAAAGACGGCTGGAAAACAGAAAACAAACTCTATCTACGGGATTTTCTCCAAGGACATCAGACCATTAAAGAATATACAGGCTATCATACGGTCTATTTTCGGCCTCCTTTCACCCGCATTAGCCGAGGACAAGCCCAGCATATCATGCGTTCCCATGAGATCATCATGCTGGATATCATGAGCGGCGATTTTGATGAGAATATCTCAGCCGAAACTTGCTTCCAAAACATAGTTCAAAATGCCAAATCTGGCTCTATCGTACTATTTCACGATACGGGCAAGGCTTGGCCGAGACTCAAAGAAGTACTCCCTCGCGTACTCGCACATTATGATAAGTTGGGTTATCGCTTTTTGGGGATAGATGAGGGAAAGACTGGGAATTCGTAATTGGAACGCTCTGAAATATTCAATGTTGAAGTTCAATAATCAATGTCCAAGCAATTTCTTCGAGATTCTAGATTGGTTTTGGATATTGGACATTCTTCCTCTTTCTCGCTTCGCGGAACGCTACTAATAAGAATACACTACTAGTAATAGTTCGACACAAGCAGAGTATCTTTAGATTCACTCTATTTTTTACTATAAACATACGCTATGCAAGTACCAACTCTCCATCTCGATACAGTTATCAAAAACCACTCACAAGACATGACAGGCAAAGTGGTTGCCATTACTGGTACTACTAGTGGAACTGGCTTTATCTGTGCTAGAGAAGTCGCTAAAAAGGGCGGGACGCTGATTCTACTCAATCGTAAGAGTGAAAGGTCTGCAAAAGCCTTGATTCAGTTACAGAAAGACGTTCCAGAAGGAACTTTCGATGCAATAGATTGTGATCTACAAAGCTTTGAAAGTGTAGCTGAGGCGATAACAACGATTCAATCAAAATATGAAGTAATCGATGTTTTGATTAACAATGCAGGAGTGATGGCGATAGTTGATAAAGCTACCACAGACGGCTATGATGTGCAGATGCAAACCAACGTGCTGTCTCACTTTCTCATTACCAAAGCATTATTTCCGCTGCTCGCTAAAAGTAAGCAAGCAAGAATTGTCAACCATAGCTCAATGGCTCGTTTGGGTGGGCCTCTAGAGCCTCAGTATTTTGAAGCAAGAGGCGGTAATCTAGGTGGAAATGGGACAGAGGAAGAAAGTATGAGCTTCCAAGGTCCACGTTGGGCACGCTACCACCAGACCAAGTTGGCAAATGCTGCTTTCACATATGGCTTGAAAAAGAAATTGGACGAAGCGAACATTGACAACGTGATTGCGCTACTGGCACATCCTGGATTGGCATTGACCAATCTACAAGTAACTACCGTAGCTGATGGCGGAATGACTACTGGCGGTGATTTTATGAGTCGAGCACAATCCGCAGAGGATGGGGCGACAGGTATCATCAGAGCCGCCATGGATCCAGAAGCTCAATCTGGCAACTTCTATGGCCCAAGTGCTGGTTGGAAAGGTTTTCCTGATTTATTGACTCCAGAAGAATTATTGTATGATGATGCAAATGTTCAGGTCAACTGGCTTGGTTGCGAACAAGCCGTTGGAGAATTTAGCCTGAAATAATCGGTCTCCTTTTGGAGGGAGCTAAACATGAGCCAAAGCGTTCTGCGAAGCAGTAGTCCCTGAAATAACACTAATGAAAAATGTCCAATGCTGAAGGAAACCCTTCGACATTGGACATTTCAATTTTTTATTGAATATGCTAAAGCGCGTAACTATTTAGCATGATCGGCATGATCAGCATCAATACATTTTCGCCTTCTTCTTGTACGTTGGGTAAGATGATCCCGGCGCGATTCGGCTCCGAAAGCTCAATTGTAATCTCCTCAGTATCAATATTGGAAATCACGTCAAGTAATAAAGCTGCGTTGAAGCCAATCTCGATATCAGAACCTTCGTAATGACACTTTAGATTTTCACGAGCCTCATTGGCAAAATCTGGATCTTCAGAAGATATTTCTAGCTCGCTGCCTTTGAGTGCAAAGCGCACTTGGTGAGTGCTCTTGTTGGCAAAGATATTGACACGGCGTAATGTACCGATCAATTCTTGGCGAGAGATAAATAACTTATTAGGATTCTCAGTCGGGATTACATTTTCGTAATCGGGATATTTTTGGTCGATCAAGCGGCAAACCAACAGTAAGTCGTCAGTCTGAAAAAACGCATTGTTGTCGTTGTAGTGAACGAGCACATCGCGAATATCACTAGGATCGAGAGAATTTTTGAGAAGATTGAGTGCCTTTTGTGGTACGATAAAGCTCGTTGGAACGGGTATCGTCACGTCTAGCCTGCGGTAACGCACCAATCTATGTGCATCAGTAGCTACAAAAGTAGCGCTATGCTCTCCTAGGTCAAAAAAGATACCGTTAAGCGCAGCTTTGTCCTCATCAGTAGAAGCCGCAAAGAGAGTACGTCCAATCGCTTTGAGCATCGTATGCATCGGCAGATGGAAAGATTCGGTACCTTCTGGACGAGGAATCAGCGGGAAGTCGTCTCCATTCTCGCCACTGATTTTGTATTTGCCATTCTCCGAACTAATTTCCACGCCAAAGCTCTCTTCATCTACGATGAATGTGATCGGCTGCTCAGGTAGCGCTTTGAGTATATCTAAGAGAATCCGTGCCGGAACGGCCACTTTGATGGATTCTCCACGAGACTCAATCGCTAATCGAGTTTGCATAGAGGTCTCTAGATTAGTCGTCGAAACCGTCAATGAGTTATCGCTTATCTCAAACAAAAAGTTTTCGATAATCGGCAAGACCGAACGCGTTGGGATGGCTCCGGATATACGACTAAGTTGCCGGTGAAGGGCAGCAGAAGAGACAATAAAGTTCATAACAAAAGGATAATTAGGCTAGCACCTATATGCCTCGAAAGGCGTGTCCGTAAGAGAATTGCTTACACAACAAATCTAGTAAATTCTTCCCAAAGTTCGGGAAAAAAATTGCCCACATGTCGATCATTTCTACCGCTCTACAAGAATATATCACTACACACTCAGCAGCTGAGCCCGAACTACTCGTTCGCTTAAGGCGTGAAACCCACCTCAAAGTCCTCTATGCGCGTATGCTGACGAGTCCAGTGCAAGGTCGATTGCTCGCTTTGATTTCTCGGATGTTGCAGCCTGATCACATTTTGGAGATCGGCACCTTTACGGGTTATGGTACGCTATGCATGGCCGAGGGATTGGCCGAAGGTGGACAGATTACGACTCTAGACCGTAACCCTGAACGCGAATTTGTGTATAAAAAGTATTGGACTGAAGCGGGTATCTGGGACAAAGTAAACTTCAAATGTGGTCCGGCATTGGATTTGCTACCTGAGTTATCGGGTCCTTTTGACCTAGTTTTTATCGATGCCGACAAACAAAACTACCAAGCATATTACGAAGCAGTTCTTCCCAAATTACGTAAAGGAGGTATGATTTTGACCGACAATGTACTCTGGTATGGCAAAGTTGTAGACCCTCTGGCACAAGACAAAGAAAGCCTTGGAATCAAAGCATTCAATGATTTTGTAAGTCAAGACCCACGCGTAAGCTGTCTACTACTACCACTAGGCGATGGTATCATGTGGATTCAAAAACTATAATTTTCGATACAAAATCTTACATGTCATTTTTAGCCGTTCACCCCTAAATCCTTCACATTCAAGCAGCTGGGGCTGCATATTAGTGGCTAATGAGTTATTTTGAGACACCAAACAATCCCTACAAACATTAACCTACGATGCGCAAACTTTTAGTCTTCATGATTCTTGCTGGAACGCTTAGCTTGAGCCTTCAGGCCCAAGTACCCGTTCCTAAACGCATGACTTATTGCGGCATGGATCTGACGATCACCCCCGGAGCCCAGAGAATAATTGAAGATTATGTAGCCAAGATCTACGAGAGTCCACGCTACTTCAATCAGATGGTAAAGCGGGCGATGATCTATGTGCCCTTTATCGAGGAAGCGTTCGACAATGTCGGTGTACCACAAGATCTCAAATATCTCGCCATCCAAGAAAGTGCGCTGCGTCCTGATGTGGTGTCATCTTCCAATGCTGTGGGCTTTTGGCAGTTCAAAGCGCCTACCGCCAAAGAATATGGCCTACGGGTCAATGATAAAGTGGACGAGCGTCAGCATATTTATCGTGCATCCGAAGCTGCCGCCGCTTATTTGAAAGCCAATAATCGCGACTTTGATAACTGGATTTATGCAGTTCTCGCTTATTATGAGGGGCCGACTGGGGCCGTCAAGCATACTGATCCGGCATACTATAGCAATCCCAAGATGACTGTTACGGAGTCATTGCATTGGTACGTATTGAAGGCGATTGCTCACAAAATTGCTTATGAAGGCCCTCTTAGTACTCGTAAGGTGCCGCCTTTGGTGCTGCGCCCAACGTCTAATTTTGGTGAGCATAATGTTGCAAAACTCATCGAACAGAGTGATAGTGATCCACAGGAGTTTGCGGACTACAATAAGTGGATGTTAGATGGCAAAAAGCTACCCAAAAATGAACTTTTTACTTATTACATTCCGTTGAATGCGGATCTATACACTGGCCATGTGCCTGACCCAAACAAGGTGTCGGGAGGAGGTATGCCAGTATTTGATCAATTGACGCAATTGGCCAATACTGCGAGTAGTCAAAGCTCCAATCCACCGCCAGTAGAAACTACCCAAACTGAACCCATCCAACTCAATCCGACTAATCCACAGCCAACGATTGCAGAGCGAGCACAGCCTAAGATTGTGGATCAAGGTATGACAAGCTCATTACCAACGGATGAGAATGCTTGGACTAGTCCCGCTCAGCCACAGGTCCGTGGGGGGAACGTACAGCTTCCCAAAGCGCTACCTACATCAGGACTCAATTCATTTACTTATGTAGAGTTTTCTTTGCAAGCGGATTTGCATTATGGCCGCCAATATGTGCTATATGATGGAAGTTTCTACCTTGTAGAACTCGCCAATAAATTCGAGACTCGTTTGACCGATCTATTGGTTTGGAATGGTTTGATCCCTGGAGAAGAGCCCGTAAAAGGCAATATGGTCTATTTAGATAAGCCTTCTCGTTTGGACTATCATATCGTTCGCCCAGGCGAAAGTCTCTTTGACATCGCAGCTTTACATCTTAGTACAGTTAAAAAATTACAGAAACTCAATCGTATCGATAAGCGTGATTATACGATCTACGTTGGCCAAAAACTCTATCTCAAAGAGAAAAAGCCACGGGCCGAGAAAATGATCATTCTAACGCCTCAAAAAGAGAGTCCGATTCCGGCGCCTACGGCGAGTAGCAGCAATGTCAATCCCCTAGAGCAAACTAATCCGAATACTCCTTCGACTCCAAGTGCCGAGGATAATAGCTCGCTCACCAAGATTTCTGACTTGGCAAAAGCTACTCCTCGTCCCACGCCAACACAGACAACTCGTCCTGAAGGCGTAACCGAAACTGAATTAGCGGCCGCAAATGCTGCAAACAACAGTGGAGAAATGCCTGCTAAGCGTTGGGTACAACATACGGTAAAGCCAGGAGAAACCCTTTGGGCGATCTCTCAACTTTACGGCACTAAAGTGGAAATCATCAAGCAGATCAATAAGCTCGAAAACGACTATATCAGCGAAGGTCAAGTTCTTCGGATACTGGCTGATTTTTAAGCTCTTTTGTGTAAAATATAGAGTGCCTTTGAGCTATGCTTAGAGGCACTTTTTTATGGCCGCTGCGCGGAACGCGCTTTCGAATCCCTTTAGGGTGAGAAATCTCAGACTGATGAAAGTCAGAGACTTCTAATACTCAAGTCGGAGCTTACACTTTGTTTAAGTTGGATATTACACTTTGCTCAAATCGGAGACTAAGCTTTATTCAAGTCGCAGACTACGTTCTATTTAAATATTAGCCTTCTCCCTTCTCCCTTCTCCCTTCTCCCTTCGGTTCGAAGAGGTCGGATTCTCGTGTTCTGCGAAGCAGCTATCCCTAAAATAGCCCAATAAAAAATGTCCAATGTAAAGGCGTAAAATGTTACGCCTCTGCATTGGACATTGAAATTTATTATTGGCAATTCCCTAGTGAATATCGCCCATCCACTTGCGGAGGGTAGGCACCATCAACAATAGTACCAAGGCAACGCTTGTTACCACGCCTACACCCCAAATCAAATAGGTGTCTGAATAAAGATTAAGAGACTCTATGGCCGTTAATGCAACTTCTTCAGTGCCTTCTTCGACTTCGCCAGTGGTTAACTGTCCAATCACACCTGCAAGCTTATTACCGAGTGCTATAGACAAGAACCATGCTCCCATCACAAAACCTACAATCCGTTGTGGAGAAAGCTTGGTAATCATAGAAAGGCCAACAGGAGAGAGGCTGAGTTCACCGGAGGTGTGAAAGAAATACATCACAACCAAAAAGACCATAGAAATCATGCCTTCATCATTGGCAAACATCTTGGCTCCGATGACAATCGCACCAAAACCAATGGCTAGTTGAACCAATCCCAGCACGAACTTCATCGGAGTAGAAGGCTCTCGTTTGTTCTTACGCAATTTAATCCAAAGCCATGAGAAGACTGGAGCCAGCAACATGACAAATAGTGGATTAAGGAAGGACAATTGTGCAGCTTGAATCTCTCCGCCAAATAGGCTTCGATCGACATTAGTCTCTGCGAATAAGGTCAAAGAACCACCCGCTTGCTCAAATAGCGCCCAGAATACGGCATGGAAGAAAAACAGCACCACAATCACCCAAAGTCGACTGCCCTCAATTTTTTCCTTGGCTCTGATACCTGTGATGATCAAATAGAGGATAATGCCAGCACTGATGATGAGCAAGACCGAAGTCATAAGCGCATCCAAATTGAGAAGGGCGGCACAAATGGGGAGCAATAATATAGTACCAACCAGCACGATATTATTGAGAGATAATGGTCCCAAAAACGGTTTCCGCACTCCCTCGGGATCTGGCTCTAATCCTTTGTCGCCAAAAGCCTTAGGACCTAAAAACCAGAATACGAGTAGTCCAATTGCCATCCCGATACCGGCTAAGCCAAAGCCATAGTGCCAGCTAATCTCTTGTCCGACATATCCACAAGTCAATATTGAGAGCAGTGAGCCGATATTAACACCCATATAAAAGATAGAGAAAGCTCCATCTTTTCGAGGATCATCGATGTCATAAAACTTGCCTACGAAACTTGAAATATTGGGTTTGAAATAACCATTACCAATAATGATCAAGGCAAGTGAACCAAAAAATAAATTTTGATTGCCGGCAAAGACCATTCCTTCTAGTGCAAGGGCGAAATGACCGAGCATCATCAGGATTCCTCCAACGAGTACCGCCTTGCGGAACCCAAAAATCTTATCGGCAATGATGCCGCCAACTACTGGGAATAAATAGGCCATGGAAGTATAGGAGCCATAAACTCCCAGAGCCGCCGTTCTGGCCTCAGTATCATCCATATAGCTAAATAGCTCGTAGGTCATATATAAGGTCAGTAGGGCACGCATCCCGTAGTAGGAGAAGCGTTCCCACATTTCTGCAAAAAACAGAATAAATAAGGCTTTGGGATGGACTTTTCGATTGCTAAGGATTACTAGTGGAACCCAAATAGCGACGAAAAGCCAACCACAGAGCATTAATATTAAAGAAGCACTCATAGAAGTAGTATTTATTGGTAAATGCTTTGTTTACTGCTCTCTTTCTTCCACTCCGTGAGTGAGCTTTTTGAGGCGTTTGAGGAATAAAATCAATAGCAGTCCAAATAGACCGGTGAAGATGAAAATACCGATGAAGGTTTTGAGTTCCTTCGCGTCTTGGATTTCAAATACCTCTACGGTGCCTTGATAATCATCTAAATTAGCGGCTTGGCCTTCTTCTGGTTTTTCTTGGTTTTCGAGCCTGACTACTGCGGTCAATGCCCGCGGGTTTTCTGGCTCGAATTCAAGCAATTGTTTTTTTAGTATCCCCAAATTATCAGCGTCTAGGGTAACAAAGTCTTGGAGGTTGACGCCATCTTTTTGGATAGAGACTTGATCTCCATTCATCATAACCTCTCCCAGGATCTCAAAGGATGCGCCTTTGCGCAGACTATCAGCATGTGTATATGCGGTGAGTTGTTGCATATTCGTATTGGCAGCCGCTAATTCTACTTTGACGGGTTCTGCTTGGGTTAATTCTCCAATAGAACCGGCTACTTTATTACCAAGCCCAGTAGCAGCAAAATAGATCCCCATCATGAAGGATACATATTTGATCGGAGCCAATTTGGTAATGAAGGAAAGTGCTACAGGTGAGGCGCAGAGTTCACCGATGGTGTGAAAAAGATAAGCTAAGATGAGTAACATCAAGGCTGCTTTATCACCATACTGCTCGATGTCCATAGATGCTTTAGCCATAAACAAAAAGCCAACACCCATGATGATGGTACCCATAGCCATCTTGAAAAGAGAGGAAGCTTCCCATCCTTTACGTTTGGCCCAAATCCAAAATCCGCCCACTATGGTAGCGAAGATCATAATGAAGAAGGCATTTACTGCTTGGAATACTGCGGTAGGTACTTCGTAAGGATTGAAGGCCATGAGGTCCGAACCAAAGCGAATCCCTAAATATGAAAGGAGTACGACTCCTCCTAAGGCTAAGAAAAGATAACCAGTATCTTTTTTCTTCATGCTGCCCATGATGCCTCTTACCAATAAGAAAGCGGCTCCACCCAAGAACAATGCATCAATCACCCAAAGGGAAACGTCGCGATCAATCTTACTTTGTGTGTATAGGCTCATCAAACCTCCTGCTTGCTCGAATGCGCCCCAAAAGACGATCACGATCAAAAAGGAAAGTAAGAGTACGATATATTTATCTTTTTCGACTTTGTCAATATCTGTGTAGATAGACATTAAAAGACCTCCTACTGCAGCTAAAAAGAGACTAAGTAATACATAAGGAATAACCTGACTTTCTGCAGAATACATGAAACTTAGGGCTGAGCCTCCTAAGGCGATCAGCGCCGTGATAGCTAAATGCAGCGGATTACGTAGTAAACGGCCATAGAGTTCTCCAAGGGAGGTACTGTCATTTTCTTTAGAGGCTAGGCTATTCTTTTCAGGTGGGTCGCCGATTCCTACGAGGAATTTTTGCCCCCACATAAATACTAGTTGTCCGAGTAGCATACCAAAACCAGCGAGGCCGAAGCCTGCGTGCCAGCCATATACTTTGGCGACAACCCCAACAATGATAGAGGCCAAAAAGGCGCCTACGTTAATACCAATATAAAATACGGTGAAGCCTTGATCTCGTCTTATATCTCCTTGTTTATAGAGCCCACCAACCATAGTTGATATATTGGGTTTCAAGGCACCAACTCCCAAAATAATCAGAGCAAGTCCAGTGTAGAAGGCCCAAATAGCATTAATTGCGAGAACGCTATGACCCGCTACTAGAATCAATCCTCCGATCATTACACTGCGTTTTTGGCCGATAAATTTATCGGCTAAAATACCTCCGGGGATAGAGACTATATAGACGAGCATGGTGTACCAGCCGTAAACAGCTAAGGTTTTACCCGCATCATATCCTAAACCGGGGTCGGCATCAGCTAGAGAGGCGGCCATGTATAAGGAGAGAATGGCGCGCATCCCGTAGTAGGAGAAGCGTTCCCACATCTCTGTGAAAAACAGCACGTATAAACCCACGGGATGCCCGAAGAGTTCGCGCTGATTTCTGAGTGCATTTTCAGTCATAGCAATAGTTTAAATTCCGATAGCTTTAAATAGTATCGCTGAAAATAGACCTTTTGTACCAAAAATGAAAAAATCTATTGTTTAGAAAAGTTGCGATTATCATCCGTATCCTTGACTTAGAGGTGTGTGGGAAGTCGATAGGATTTTGTAGAGATATTTGACACATTTGCAGCCGGCATGAATTTTCTCTCACATTTTTATCTAGATCGAGACATCAGTAATCCCTACTTTACTGTAGGAGCGAGCACGCCTGATTTGGTCTCTATTTTTAACCGACGCGTTCGGCTGAAAGCCAACCGCATGCCTGATATCAAGAGCGGAGCCGTAAGTCCTGAGCAAGTCGCTTTTTACAATGGTATCCACCAGCATTTCGAAGTGGATCGAATTTTTCACACTTCAGATTTTTTTCATACTGAGACCCAGTTGATCTCCAAGCGCCTTACCGATATCTTTGGAGCGGAACGCATCAGTCGTGGTTTTTTTGTGGCACATATTCTTTTGGAATTATTGCTGGACAAAATTCTCTTAGAACATGACCCTAGCCTTGCCGATACTTATTATCGTCATTTGGAGGAGGTCGGTATTAAGCAAGTTTCTGAGCTTACGCAGTGGGCGGTAAAGCAGGATTTGCCTCGTTATGAAGGCTTCTTTTCGCGCTATATGGACCGCAAATATCTCTATCATTATGCCGATTGGCAGGAGGTAATTATCGTCTTACGCCGGATTTTGATGCGGGTAAGTATTCATCGTTTTGAATACCTGCATAGCCCTCGTTTTCTGCAGTTTGCGCATGAATATGAAGCAGAACTTACAAGTCATTGCTTTGAAGCCTTTGATGCCTTCCAAAAGACTCTACGATCCAAATAGGCTCTCCAACGGTCAAAACTCCTGTTTGAGTGGGGGTATTTTTTTCTCTCCTTTTTCGTTTACCTAATGGAATCATTTTTGTAGTGGTAATATCGAATCACATCTACTAACGTTCTTTCTTAAACATTCCTCGTCTCCTCAAAGCCATTTGATGTTATAGGAGACCCTATTTAAATCTTCGAATTCGGGCGATACTCGCTAATTTTGACGTATGAATATGACGTATAGGTTTCTTATGCTCCTTGCCTTGGTGGCAATCTCTTCGGGCTTGTTTGCACAAGATCCCATTGTAGAGCCATCCCAGGAAACCAATGCCCCTAAGTATAGCAATGAATTTTTGCGGATTGGTGTCGGCGCTCGTGCCTTTGGTATGGGTAATGCTCAAGTAGCAATTGCCGATGACGTTACCGCAGGCTACTGGAATCCTGCTGGTCTGGCTTCGCCGAACGCCATCCAATATCCGGAGGTATCATTGATGCACGCCTCCTACTTTGCCAATGTGGCTCAGTATAGTTATTTGGGTTTTTCAATGCCGGTGGACTCGTCCGCCAAGCGTTATTTCAGTGCTACTCTGATCAGATTGGGCGTAGATGAAATTCCCAATACTCTCAATTTGATTGAGCCTGATGGCACGATCAACTATGACAATCTTGAGAGCTTCTCGGAGTCTAGCTTCGCGGCGCTCTTTTCTTATGCTTGGGTACCCGATGCGGTGCCGGGGCTGAGTCTAGGGACCAATTTTAAGATCATCTATCGTGGCGTAGGCCGCTTCGCGAACGCTTGGGGCTTTGGGCTAGATCTCGCCGCTCGCTATAAGGTCAAAAACTTTTCTGCCGGTATCAATGTTACCGATATAACTAATACCATCAATGCTTGGACCTTCAATACCGAGACTTTTGAAGATGCATTTATCAAAACGGGTAACCGAGTACCGCAAAATTCTATCGAATTGACGCGTCCTTCGATCAGAACAGGTTTAGGATATGATCTTAAACTCGCCAAACGTATGTCTCTTCTCCTTGCGTTGGACGGGGATATCTATTTTGATGGTAATCGTTCCAGTGCACTGGTAGCAGGAGGAGGCGTCAGTCTAGAACCGAGAGGGGGCTTAGAACTGGCTTGGCTCAATCGCAATTACCGGAAGGTAGCTTTTGTTCGTGGTGGTTTTTATAACATTCAGAATCTCACTAACGAAGACGGACAAGAATCACTAGGCATCTTCCCTACAGCAGGGATTGGTTTCTTAGTCAAGAACTTTCAAATTGATTATGCGCTTGCCAATATTGGCAGCATTACGGGATCACTTTATACGCATGTTGTGTCGCTGAAATTTCACGTTCAGTAATCTGGCAGACGTTGGCAGTCCTCTATTTTTATCAACTTCACTACATCAAGCATTTTTGGCTGAACGTATGAAAAAATATATCGCAATCGCTTTTGGACTTTTTCTCTTACCATTATATGGTTTGAGTCAGTCATTTGACTATGGCAATGACTGGTACAAAGCGGATCCTAATCGTACCTATATCAAGCTCACGGTAACCGAAGATGGTATCTATCGCGTTACTTTGCAGGATCTCTCCAATGCCGGCTTTGATCTATCTGGAGTCAATGCGGATTTTTTGAGAGTTTACTACCGTGGCAGTGAGATTCCAATCTATGTCAGTAAATCTGGGAGTAGCCTAGGCTATTTTGAGTTTTACGGAGAGCACAATGATGGTGCTGTGGATTCGATTATGTATCGTGATCCCGTAACGGGCTTACACAAGCCTAATCTCCAGCCTGATGACAACTTTAGTATTTTTACAGCAGAGTCAGCTTATTTTTTGACTTGGGGCAATCAGCCTTCAGGGGCACGTTTCTTTAGTAATTTTGACCCGACTTATTCTTTATACTCTCCGGAGCAATACTTTCGCTACGAATCTCGCTTAGATTATGAGCCAGAATCTGTCAAATCAGAATATATCCGTGGCGGCGGTGGTCAGTTTGATTCGTTTTATACACTGAATTCAGATTACGTTACTGGCGAAGGTTATATGAGCAACGAAAGCTTTGCCTTTTCAGATCCAGTTACCGTAACAGTACCAACTCCCAACCCCGCGAATACTGGCAATCCACACAAGATAAATACTCGTGTATTTGGCCGCAGTAATTCTCCCCACTTCTTTCGGCTTTCGCTAGACGGCGATATTGGCAACCCAGTAGTTGATACTACTGTCAATGTCAGTTCTGTTTATGTTCGTACTTACTCGCGTGATTATAGCAAAGTGATCACCGATGATACTGACCTTACATTTGAAGCTTTACGTTCTCCCGTGGATAACAACAACATCTGCTGGGCCTCGATTGAATATGATCGCCTGACACAATTTGACGGGGATAGCAGTGCTTGGATCCAAGATTTTGGCAAGGGTAGCAAAGCCTTTTTTCGTATGGATAATGTAGATGGTCAAGACTCCGTCTGGATTTATGACTTCAAAAATCAATTCCGTAATATCGGTTTGATGGACCAAGGTAGTGGTCGAGTAATCGTTCAAAACTTCCCCGGAGAAAGGGACCTGTTTTTTACTACTGATAAAGCTATTCGCACTCCAGAAATTGCAGCAGCTAATTTAGGTCAATTACATGACCCTGCTGGTGGCGCTGAATTCGTAATTATTGCGCATAGAGACTTGAGTGCTTCGGCTGAAGCTTATGGCTTCTATCGCGATACCGCTACTGTCACTCCTTTGAGTGTGCGGGTAATATATACTGATGAGATTTATGACGAATATGGCTATGGTTCTATCACTCCTTGGGCGATTAAGCGTTTTTGTAAAGATGCCCTAGACAATTGGACTGTAAAGCCTCGTTACTTTTTGCTATGGGGCAAAGGCTACAATCGTACTCGGAAAGCAGGGAGTGTCCCATTTGTTCCAACATATGGCTATCCTGCCACCGATTATGAGTTTGTATCTCACTTCAACCAAAATAGTACTCAGGTCAAACCAGAAGCATCCATTGGGCGAGTCAATCTTTTTGACAACGACTCAGGCTTCGACTATCTAGCCAAAGTCAACGAGCATGAACATTCACCTTGGGAATCTTGGATGAAAGAGGGTGTATTCTTAGGTGGTGGTGGTACTGAAGGAGAACAAAATGCTATTTCAGGGGCATTTAATTATATGATCGATGTCTTTGGAGACAATCCCTTTGGAGGAGAAGCCCATTATTTTCAAAAACGTAGTTCCTCTGTTTTACTTGATCCGACGACAGCCTCTTATCATGATCAAATTTCTGGTGGCGTATCAGTGATTCATTTCTTTGGCCACTCCACTAGCAACATTCAAGATATCTCCATTAGGGAAGCCCCTGAGTATACCAATGTCTCACGTTATCCATTGATGGTTGCGATGGGCTGTTATGGTGGCGACTTTACGGTAGGAGGCCCCAGCTTTGGGGAACGCTGGCTCGTGGCAAAACAACGTGGCTGTATTGGCTATCTCGCTAACTCAAGTGCTGGTTACCTCAATCCTTTGAGAGATTATTCTCGCATCCTATATCCAAAAGTTTATAACTCAATGTTGGGTGTTCCAATCGGTGATATTTTGCGTTCGTCATTGACGACATACACAGATTCACTAATTGGTATCCAATATCGTAATCACGGTCGTCAGCTCAACCTACAAGGTGATCCTGCTGTGATAATATACTTCCCGGAGAAAGTAGATCTTCAAATCGAAGAGAGTGGGATTTATTTCACGCCTGAAAACTTCACCGCCCAAGATGACTCCTTCAAAATCAATGTGATCGTCGAGAACCTAGGTTTGGTAACAGAGGATAGCTTTCGGATGACGATCCGCCAACGTCTCCCCAACGGCAATTACTTCTACCATCCTGATAATGATTATCCGATGGTGCGTTTCAAGGATACCTTGACGGTAACGCTCAATAATCCGGTGGGCAATCAGCTTACTGGGCAAAACTTCTTCGAAGTATTTGTTGACGCCAAAGGTGCCATAGATGAGTATCGCGAGGACAATAATCGCGTTACGATCAACCGAGTAGTCCCAGGCAATATCCCAGCGATCCTTTCTCCTTTAGAGTTTTCTATTGTCGGAGAGTCGCAAGTTTCATTGCAGGCTTCGGCCTTTTTTATGACCCGAGACGAAAATGTAGGATACGTCTTTGAAATTGACACCACCGATTTTTTCAACTCTCCACTAAAGGCCTCTTCGGGTATTCTACAAGGGACTGCCACTTTTGCCTCTTGGGAGGTTCCATTTACCTTATTGGACAGTACCGTTTATTTCTGGCGAGTCCGTTTGAGTGACGTCAGTCCTAAAGTATGGGGGGAATCCTCGTTCAAATATATTGCCAATCGAACTGGATGGGCGCAAGCTAGGCTGCCTCAGTTCGAGAAAAACGAAAGTCAGTCTGTATCGATTGATAAGATTCAAAGGCAATGGAGCTTCAATAACTTTGGAGTAGAGTATGAAGCCTTTACTCGCGCCAATCAGACCTTTGTCTATTCAATCAATGGTTCGCTGGAAGCGGACCTTGCCCTCAATAATGTCAGTGGCAATGGGGTCGCCTGGGTGATCATAGATCAATTCACCTTACAGCCAACCTTTGTCCAGCAAAACTTTGGACGCGTTGGCTTTGCCGCTAGTCCCAATAATCTCTATCAGCTCAAAGATGCCATCGGCAATATGAAACAAGGAGATTACATCATTGTCAGTAGTCACTTTAACCCTCGGGTACAACTATGGGCAGATGATGTGTTTACCTCCTTAGCTACTATCGGAGCATCCGAAAACATCAAGCTTTTACAGGATGGAGATCCTTTTATCATGTTTGGTCGAAAGGGCTATCCAAACTCAGCAACTGAGGTCTATTCGCCCAACTCTGATGACAAACTCATCATCAACAATGTCCTTCTCGCCAACTTTGCCGAAGGAGAAATTACTTCTCCGCGTATTGGCCCTGCTTTGGAGTGGGATGAAATGTTTTGGGGATGGGAAACCATAGATCCATTACCAGAAGAGGACGCCCAAGTTTCTATTTATGCCGTCCGTTCTGATGGTGTTGATTCTCTCTTCTTGCAAGACCTCTCCGTTGGGACCTTTGATCTCAGTAGCCTAGATGCCAAACGATTCCCTTACTTACGTCTTGAGGCTCAAGTAAAAGATTCGGCTCGCCGAACGCCTCCTCAGCTTGACAACTGGCATGTAGTCTATACCCAAGCCGGAGATGCAGTCGTGGACCCAATTACTAATTTTGACTTTCAGTCGGATACACTATATGAAGGCCAAGATGTTTTCCTCCATATGGCTGCCAAAAACATTTCCAATGTTCAGCTAGATAGTATGGATGTCCTAATTTCATTAGAACGCACAGATCGTTCTCGCTTGATTTTAGATACGCTGCGCATTGCTCCTCTAATACCTAATGCGCCCTCTATTGAATTTGAATATGGATTTAATACACTCAACAAAGAGCTAGATGGAAATACTCTTTTGATTGTCGAACTCAACCCAGAGGAGGATCAGCCTGAGCAGCATTTCTTTAACAATCTTTATGTGCAGCCATTTTATGTCTTTGTGGATCGTCTCAATCCGATCATGGACGTAACTTTTGATGGCAAGCATATTATTGATGGAGACTACGTCTCACCACGTCCTGAGATAGTGATAGAGGTAAACGATGAAAATCCCTTTATCGCAGTAGAAGACTCCAATGCATTTGAACTATACTTCAAACGCGGCACTACTGCTGCAACTAGCTTTGAACGCATATTTATCTCTGACAATCGCATAGAGCATATTCCTGCTCAAATGCCAGATAATAAAGCGCGCTTATATTTCTATCCAGGCAAAAACTTCAAACTCCCAGATGGAGAATATACCATCAGAGTACAAGGTCGTGACCAAAAAGGAAACGCCTCGGGTGCCGGAGAGAACTTTTACGAAATTACCTTCCGAGTTGAGAATCAACAGTCGATCACTCAAGTGCTCAACTATCCGAATCCATTCTCTAGCTCTACTCGTTTTGTGTATACCATCACGGGCTCTGAGATGCCAGACGTATTCCAGATTCACATCTATACGATCACAGGCAAACAAGTCAAAGTGGTTGACTTGATGGAGTTAGGCGAAGCCGGAGTCGGTCGCCACGTTACCAATTATGCTTGGGATGGTACCGATGAATATGGTCAACAACTGGCCAATGGTGTCTATCTCTATCGTGTGGTCTATAAGACACCGGGAGTAGATACAGAGTTACGGACTGAAGGTACTAGCCAATTCTTCAACAATGGCTGGGGCAAGATGTATATCATGCGCTAATTCATCCAAGTAGAGAGTATAAAGTAGTTAGTATCGAGTATCTAAAATCTAAGTACTCGATACTTTCTACTACCTACTAAATTCTCTATCTTGCGGCTCGAAAAATTGAGCATACATGAATTACGACGAGATTTTCCCAAAAATCACGGCCCACGCCAAGGAGTATGGGTTTATATTCCAGTCGAGCGAGATCTACGATGGCCTTGGTGCCGTCTATGACTACGCCCAACTAGGGGTAGAACTCAAAAACAATATCAAAGCTGCATGGTGGAAAGCCATGGTCCAAATGCACGAAAATATCGTCGGTTTGGACTCCGCTATATTGATGCATCCTACTGTATGGAAGGCATCGGGCCACGTTGATGCTTTCAATGATCCTTTGATCGACAACAAAGACTCCAAAAAGCGTTATCGAGCCGATGTGTTGATCGAAGATCAAATCGCTAAGCACAAAGCCCGTTCTCGCAAAGACGCCAATAAAAAAGCGCGTAAAGAAGGCTGGGAAGTCGGCGACGAAAAATTTCAAGCGTTCCTTGAAAACGGACGCTACGGACAAAAGGCCAAAGAGCTACAAGGTCGGTTTGAGACTGCCTTGCAGAACGATGACCTCACTATGCTACGCGATATCATCGTCGATGAAGGTATCGTATGTCCAGTTTCTGGCACCAAGGATTGGTCCGAAGTACGCCAGTTCAATATGATGTTCAAGACGCAGGTCGGTGCTACTGCTGATAGCGCAATGGACATTTTCCTTCGTCCGGAGACGGCACAAGGGATCTTTGTCAATTATCTCAATGTTCAAAAGACCTCTCGTCAAAAATTACCATTCGGTATTGCTCAGATTGGTAAGGCTTTTCGCAATGAGATTGTAGCCCGTCAGTTTATCTTCCGTATGCGGGAGTTTGAGCAGATGGAGATGCAATTTTTTATCAAGCCGGGTACGCAGATGGAGTGGTTCAAATACTGGAAAAAAGCGCGCCGTAAATGGCATGAGGATTTGGGCTTGCGTGAGGATTATCTTCATTTCCATACTCACGAAAAGCTCGCTCACTACGCCGATGCTGCCGAGGATATCCAATTCAACTTCCCCTTTGGAATCAAAGAATTGGAAGGGATTCACTCTCGTACTGATTTTGACCTTAAGCAACATCAAGAGTTCTCTGGCAAGAAGATTACTTATTTTGATCCGGAGACCAATGAGTCCTATGTGCCTTACGTACTAGAGACTTCAGTAGGGCTGGACCGGACCTTCTTAGCGCATCTAAGCAACGCATATCAGGAAGAGGAAGTCCCCAATTCAAAAGGCGGCATGGATACGCGAGTCGTGTTGAAACTCCATCCTCTCTTGGCTCCTTATAAAGCGGCAATCTTCCCCTTGGTCAAAAAAGATGGTCTCCCTGAAATCGCCCGTGAGATCATCGATAGCTTGAAGTATGACTTCCAAGTGATGTATGACGAAAAGGACTCTGTGGGTAAGCGTTATCGTAGACATGACGCTATCGGTACGCCTTACTGTATCACGGTTGATCATGACACTAAGGAAGATGCAAAGGTTACCATCCGTGATCGCGATACGATGAAGCAGGAACGTATTCCCATCACAGAGATTGACGATTATATCCGCCGTAAACTGAGCTGGCGCGAAGTGCTCAGCTAGGCAAGGCCAAATACTAAATATTTAACAGCCAATGCAGAAGAGAGATCCTTTTGCATTGGCTGTTTTTTATTACCGCTGCGCGGAACGCGCCATTTCGAATCCCTTTAGGGTGAGAAATCTCCGATTGTCCAAAGCCTGAGATTTCTCACCCAAATCTGAGACTTCTCCCTTCGGTTCGAAGGCAGGCTCCCGCTAGGGGAGGTAGGATTCTCGCGTTCTGCGAAGCAGCAATAAGGAAACGACCCTTAAAAAAAACTCAATCTAATTCCCACTCAGAAATGTAGAGTATTGCTTTCAACCGTCTATTCAAAAGATCAAGCTCCCCAACAATCTTAAATGGTTGAGATAGCCTTTCCCTCTCTCTCATACTTGATCGAATGAGTAATAAACAATGACTAAAATGAAAGCAATCAGCATTTCCCTTACCCTTTTCGCTCTGATTTTTGCCTTGACAAGCTGTGAACCGACAGAACCGATACCCCCTGAATCGGCCTGTATTGAGCTAAGCGGTTTATTAGATACTCCGCTGACCCTGACCAATCATGTCGATATCCCCAATGCCCCTGATTATTGTATTGACGGCAATTTTCAGATTCGCTCTGAGGTCATTGTAGAACCTGGCGTTACTATTTTGATGAAAAATGGTGCTAGGATCAGTGTTGAGGCAGGTGGCTCTTTTACCAGTGTCGGCACCGAAGATGAAAATATCACTATCAAAGGGGAAGCTCTCTTGACTAGTGGGCAGTGGGAATTTATTCGCTTTAGCACTGATGATCCCAACAACCGATTGGAGTACACTAATATCACCGGAGGAGGAAGCGATAATACTTATGATGCAATGGTTTTTATCAACTTCAATGGATATGCCAAAATCGATCATTGTACCATCAACTTTAGCCAAAGTAACGGCATCAAATGTCTGCGTGAAGGTCGATTAGGTGGGATTAGCAATACGGATATTTCCGTTTGTGAACTCTATCCCATAAGAATTGATGCCAAGCATCTTAAGAATATCGAATCTACTAATACTGGAGGAGGAAATACGTATGACAAAATCTACGTCTATGCATCACAACTAAACGAGCCCACAACTTGGAGAAAATCACCGATTCCCTACTATCTAGACGGTTCTTTGAGTATCATCGATGATGTTACGGTAGAAGCAGGTACGAGTATCTTCATGGCTAGCGGCTCCAACATCAAGGTTAATAGTGGCTCATTGAATTGTGTAGGTACAGAGAACGAAAAGATCAGATTTCTGTCCGACAATTGGACGAGCGGATCTTGGGGATACATTAGTTTTATCGCATCAAATACTACAAACAATCGCTTTGAACACTGTGTGATTTCAGATGGTGGTAGCAGTGGCACTTATAAGGGGCTGGTTACTTTGATCGATAATTCTTATTGCCGCATAGGAAATTCAGAAATCAGCGGTAGTGCTGGTTATGGCGTACAAAATCAGGGTGATAGGTCTGATTATATAGATGATGGAGGCAATACTTTTTCTGACAATGCGCTAGGTAATGTGGGGAATTAAGTTGGGGAGTTAGGAAGCTCGGTAGTTTGTCGTAAACTTCGCGTTCTGCGAAGCAGTAATCACAGAAATCGCGCAATAAAAAATGTCCAATGTTGAAGACCTCTCTTCGACATTGGACATTGTAATTCAATATTGATTCTTCCCTACTATTTAGAAGGACGAGCCGTCTTAGGGTCAAAATCCCAGTTTAGGATCTTGTAGAAGTCATAATCTTCTGGATTTGGTACGATAGCTTTAGCTGCTTCATAATCAGTCTCGCAAAGTACATGTAGATCATGCAAGAAAATCTGCGCCAAAGGGCCATCAATGTCAACCAAACGTGGTGGGATTTTACCAGTAGCCTTGTCTTCGATATCACTTAGGAAGACAGGACGTATATCGTTCCGCGGAGTGGTAGAAACAATCGCACCACTTACACCTTGGTGATAGAGCTTATTGACTCCCAGTCCCAATAGCGTACAATAAGTCAAATCGTAGGCGACCGGATCACTACAGCGGATCTCATAGCCAAGCTCTACAGGGCGACTCTTGATCTTCAAGCCAATCTTTTTCAACTCGCGTTGTACGAGCATATTGAAGATGTGTGCTTTGGATACATTGCCGAGTTCAGGGTGACCGTGATCGTCATAAGTAAAGTTGACGCCACAGTTATTGATTTCGTCATCACTCAACGAGTGAAAAACGCCTTCACTAATCATTGCAACACCATAGCCGATACCATCAATGGAGCGTTTGATCATCGAAGAGACAATCACCTTCACGATCCGATCAATCGTAATCTCAGTGTTGGCAAACATCTCAGGGATTACAATAACTGGGAAATGACAACTTGCTGCAATTTCAAAGGCGAGGTGTCCCGCAGAGCGGCCCATAGCCGAGATTACGAACCAGTTTCCACTAGTACGAGCGTCTTCATAGACTGTGTTACCGATACGTACACCTTCGTTTTTGGCAGAATTAAAACCAAAAGTAGGCATCCCTTCGGGCATCGGCAGATCGTTGTCGATGGTCTTAGGGACGTGAATATTTTGGATAGAAAGATTATTGTTGGTCAAAAACTTCGCAATCCGATTAGCAGTAGAAGCAGTATCGTCTCCTCCTACAGTAACGAGTAGTTTGACATTATTCTCTTCAAAAAACTCAGCGCGAAATTCATCATCTTTGGGCTTATGGCGACTCATACGAAGCGCAGAACCTCCTTTATTGAAGATACGATCGGCGAATTCGAAATCTACATCTACGTATTCGGCTTTGCCTGTAAAAAGATTTTTGTAGCCATCATGAAGACCAATGACTTTAAAGCCGTCTTTAAGAAATACTTTAGAGACGGTACTAACAACTGTGTTGATACCGGGCGCGGGTCCACCGGCACAGAGTATTACGACTGATTTTTGCATGTGCGTATGTTTTATGCAGAATGATTAACGAACAATTTCATGCAGACTCAGGTCAAAGACCAATACTGCATTGGGGGGGACAAGTTCTTTGCCTCGACTACCATATCCGAGTTCAGCGGGTAAATAGAGTTCCCAACGGGCTCCAGGCTTCATCATCAACAAAGCCTCGGTAAGACCTGGTAGGACTCGCTCTACGGCTACTACACTGGTACTATCGGTATCCGTATAAGTAGTCGAAAAGGTAGTGCCATCTAAGAGTTCACCCTTAAAAGAAACACGTACTTCGTTTTCGATCGTTGGCGGAACACCAGTACCTTCAGCAACTACATGGTATTGAAGGCCACTAGCGAGGCTTTTTACCTCATCTTTTTGGCTATTCTCTTGCAAAAACATTTGGCTTTTGATTGAATTCTCAGCAGCTTGTTTTTGTGCAAGCAATTGTTGCTGCATAGCGATCCGTTGATTCAGGACCGTAGAGAGACGATTGGCTGTTTCTTGATCAAGAGCGATCGAACTAGAGTCTAATACATCTTGATATGCCTGATAGATAATCGCTGGATCAAGCTCGATTTCATAGCCTGAATATACCCGGGCAATGTCCATGCCGACTAGATAAGAAAGGCTATCATTTTGAGTGGTCAAAAGCTTAGACGAAGGCGATTCGGTACCACAGGCTGCCAATAATAAGAATGCGGGTAGGAGGCTGGTACAGAAGTTTTTGAGCATAAGAAAGAGTTCAAAATTAGGTTGACGATAAGACTCCGCTCAGCAAATTAACGCAAAGAATTCAGTTTCTCCCCATTTTCCTTGAAACAAATGAAATTCTCGGTTAATATTGAATAATATGGCGCTCACTCCACAACTCTTAGCAGAAACTGAGGCATTTGCCCGAGATATTCTGGAAAACCAGCTTCCTGCTGGTTATACCTATCATACCCTCGATCATACGCTTGAAGTTTTACAAGCGATTGAAACGATTGCTAATTATTTGCAACTCTCTGAGGAAGATCGACTCATACTCAAGATGGCTGGTTGGCTACATGATCTTGGTTATAGAGACCAATATGTAGGGCATGAAGAAATCGGAATGAAGATCGCTAGAAAGTACCTAGGCGAAAAAAATGTTCCCGAAACGATCATCCATCAGATTGAGTCTATCATCGAAGCTACTCGCCTCGATCAACCTCCCCGTAATTTACTCGAAGAAGTAATCAAGGATGCCGATCTCTCCAATCTCGCGACGCCCGATGCGCTCGAAAACTCCGAGAAGATCCGCAACGAATGGATGATTTTTCTCAACCGCACCTTTACTGACGAGGGGTGGAACCAATTTAACTATCGCTTCTTCAAGGAGTATATATACTTTACTACCTACGGTAGAGATGTTTTGCAGCCTAGCAAAGACCAAAATGTTAAAAAACTAAAAAAACGTCTCCGTAAAACCGAGAACAAAGCCAATAAACAAGCCCGTATCAAAACCCAACTTCAGCTAGCTACGCAGGCTGAAAAGATCGAAAAGCTCACCAAAAAGCTCAAAAAACTAAAAGGACAAGTTCCAGATCGAGGTATTGAGACCATGTTTCGGGTTACCTATCGTACTCATATCAACCTTTCCTCCATCGCAGATAATAAGGCCAACATCTTGCTGTCAATCAACGCCATCATCATATCGGTCGTATTTGGTAGCATCTTAGGAGACTCGGACAATCCTAATTATGTAGAATGGTCTGGCTTCTTGATGCTGGGAGTCAGTTTAGGAACCATGGTTTTTGCCATTCTCTCCACCCGTCCCAAAGTCAGTTCATTGAGCTTTAGCCGCGAAGACATCGCACAAAAAAAGACAAACCTATTGTTCTTTGGTAATTTTCACAATATGAGCCTCAGCGACTATCAGTGGGGAATCAATGAAATGATGAGAGATAGCGAATATCTCTATGGGACCATGTCCAAAGACATTTACTTCCTTGGAGTAGTACTGGCCAAGAAGTTTAGGTTACTCCGCTTTTCCTACAATATCTTTATGTATGGGATGATTGGAGTGGTCGTCTTTGCGATGGTGATTTATTTGTTTTTTGCTGATAAGGCGACTGGTTTATAAGCTGCTTCGCAGAACGCTTGATCGGAAATCTATAAACGCATACAGACTTATAAGCAATCTGCCTATAAGTCTGTATGCGTTTTTGGGGATTCCTAGCGTTCGGCAAGGCCGTCTTACTCACAACGATCCTCTTCTAGCTCCTCATCTAGTAGCATGATAAACTGAAAAGTCTGACTGAGCCGCGGAAAAGGAGTTTCCTGACCCATGAGATTGAGCAATACGATCTCTTCATTCTTAAACTTCTTTTCAATCTGATCCATCATGCCGTGCAGACGATCGCTTTCACCGAGGCGGTCATAGTTGGGCTTCATATCTCGAAAATAACGCGAGATCGTCAGCACTTGGCCATCCACAGGAGAAGAGTCATTATAATTGAGGCGATGCGCTAAGGAAGGAAATTCCCAGCGAAAAGACTCTTTGATATCTGTATGCAAAGCACCAAACTGGGCGTAGTAAGTGCCTTTTTTCATATAGGGCTGGAGAATCATAAAGTTTTTGTACATCCGTGCTTCACGTTCTTGCCACTTTTGCGGAAACAACATCAAACGCACAAAGTCAAATCCAAAGCCTTGCAGGGTGTTCTCAACGATCATCTGAAAACGAGGAAAATCTTCCCCCCAATAATTGCGATAATGCTGCTTGCGTTTGGCGATATCTTTGTTGAGGCTACGGAAGTAGCTTTTGACCTCGCGTTCTACGAAGACATCCGAACGATGTAACTCCCGTAAACGATTGATCTTGCGAGAAATCTTACGATGTGGTGTTTTATCTGGTAAAATCGTATGTAAACATTGTAGCGATAGCTCGGCAGAATGTTCTAAATCTATACCCGTTACTTGAATTCGATCTGCCTCAGGCAAGGTCTGGTTGTAGGTGTAAATTTCTTTGAATAAGGCTAATTGGTTCTCCGGACAAACGGGGATGTCATTGACTACTTTGTCGAGGAGGCGTTCATCTCCAGTTTTGAGGAAGCGATTAAGCAAAAAACCATAACTATAGCCACCTTCGACGATGAAATTGCGGACGCCTGCTTTTTGATGGAGATAAGAAAGGAAGGCAAATTGGATCTGAGTATTGATCGATTGCCAATGCTCCTCAGCCGTAAAAAAGAATCGATAATTGGGTAGCACTGAGTCAATCGCAGCAAAGCCTTCATAGGTTCCAGCGACTTCAAGTGGCGTGGCATAGCGTTGCCAATAACTAGAGTCTTGAGCTGGGAGTACGGAGCTCCAAAGGCCCCATAAGATCATCAGAGTGGTTATGAATTTCATTCAGCGAAGCGTTTTAGGCAGCGAGGCATGGGAAAGAGGTTTTCCAGAGACAATAAAAAGCAGAATAGAATTCGGTATGTGTGTATGTCTTATCAATGTACGAAAAAGATCGCGTTTGGATTAGGCCAATTTTATGTAGTATACTATTCGGAGTTCGGAATAGTGCTTGAGAGAGCGTGAGCTTATATATTTTCGAATTGTTTGAAAATGATATATTTGAGCAAAGACACGATGATGAAATTTTTCCTTTCGATTTTGTTCGGTCTAACGATCAACGCTTGTTCCTCTCCTTTGCCCAAGGGAGTACAGACGATAGAGTTTAGTTTTGCTGCTTTGCAGAACGCCAACTTTCCTAAAAAGGAAGCCGCGCTGATTAAGGCGCTGGAGAGGAGATTTGAAGCATATTATCCTCAGCCCGTCAAAATACAAAAACTAGGAAAAAACCAGTTTGAGATCAAAGTGCCGGGATTAATCGATGAAAGCATGATCAGCGCTCTAGTTGAGACACCTGGTCGATTGTTTTTTGCAGAGACTTCAGCGGGCAAAGCAGCTAGCCAATCGTTCCGCTTAGCGGGCCTAGAAGAAAAACTCGCAGGCAAACTCAATATGGAAGCGAACCACTTCCAAGAAAACTCTCCGATCATCGGTTATGCATTTCCTCGCGATACAGCTCGCATCTCAAATGCAATAGCGGAAGCAGAGCGGCTAGGGATCATTAAAAGCGACTTAACGATTGCATGGGGGCAGGTGCCAATGATAAGTGGTGGCGAAAACGCAAATATGCTAGAGCTTTATGCCATCAGACAGAGCGATGGGCAATATCAAGGTTTGCGGGGAGACATGATCACGGAAGTAAAAACAGAGCCCGACCAGACTGGGAAATGGGCGATTTTGCTAAGTTTTGATGACGCAGGCTCGGAAGCTTGGGCTGAAATGACTGAGGATAGGGTTTCTGATTTTATCGCCATGTTGATCGACGGCAAGGCATGGTCAGTCCCTCGAGTCCAGAGTTCAATCACCGGTGGAAAAACCATGATTTCGGGTCGCTGGGAAGAGGACGAGGCGAAGCTTTGGACTGCGATCATGAGCAGTCCATTACCCGAAAATATCCAATTGACGAAACTAAGCTTTGATCCCGAGGCAGTTTTTGAGCCTTAGAAAGAGCTATTCATCTTTGCGCCGCAGTCGCGGAACGAGCAACCATCTCAACTGGCAAGTATTGACAAACTGCTCCCAACCGGCATAGCTTTCAAAGCAAGCCATACCGCCTGTGGGCATCTCATAATGCTTATCTGCTTGCAGGAGAAAACGGACAGTTTGCTCCATCGTTGGATTGTGGCCAAAGAACATCACCGTATCCCATGCCGGATCTAACTCTTGCACGAGAGACATCAAGTTACCCGCTCCCTCATGATAAATAGAAGGGATGATGGATATCTCGCTCGGATAGTTGAGTTTTTCGGCCACTAAATTGGCTGTAGTCATGGCGCGTTTGGCCGGAGAGCTGATGATACGATCAGGTAGAAACTGATGATCAGCTAGTAAGCTCCCCATTTGTTTGGCATTTTCAATACCTCTCTTTTTGAGCGGACGCTCAATATCAGAAGTACCGTCTGGCCAATCAGACTTCGCATGGCGACAAAAAACGACCGTTTTCATTAACGTTATAGGTTAGTGATAGTATCAGTTTCTCGCTGCCGCTCTACCGCTTGGCCTAACAAGAATTCCTGAATATTGAAATGCTGCTCCGATTCACGACGTTTATAATCTCCATCCTTGTTGAGATAGCGAGATTTGAGATCATCGTCGATCATATGCTGTAAAACGCCTCTTACTTGGCGTTTGCTACTGCCATCCTCAACGGGAAAGACTAGCTCCACCCGACGGTTGAGGTTACGCTGCATCAAGTCTGCACTCCCCAGAAAAATCTGAGAACTGCCTTTATTTTTAAAATAGTATATCCGAGTATGCTCCAAAAAGCGGCCAACAATACTCTTGACCATGATGTTTTCACTGACGCCTTTGATACCGGGACGAAGACAACAGATACCTCTGACGATGAGATCGACTTTGACCCCAGCATTAGAGGCTTTATATAACTCTTGGATCATCTCTGGATCGACCAAGGAGTTCATGGCCATGATGATACGAGCGGGCTGCTTTTCGCTATGATTGTCGGTGCATTCCCTGATTAGAGTCGTGATCCCTTTGCGTAGGGTCGCGGGTGCAATGAGAAACTTATTCCACTTCTTTTGCTGAGAGTATCCGGTCAAAAGATTGAAAAAACCAGAAGCGTCTTCTCCCATTTCCTCAGAGCAGGTCATAAGAGAGAAGTCAGTATAAACCTTCGCGGTATTTTCATTGTAGTTACCTGTCCCAAGATGTAGATAGCGACGGATTTTATCTTCTTCTCGTCTGACTACCATACAGATTTTGCAGTGGGTCTTGAGTCCAAGAACGCCATAAACTACATTGACTCCATAACGGTCGAGCTCCTTGGCCCAATCAATGTTGTTTTGCTCATCAAAACGTGCTTTCAGCTCGATCAGAGCTGTTACTTGCTTGCCGTTATTGACGGCAGTTTTCAGGGCTTTTACGATACGAGAATCGCCACTTGTGCGATACAAGGTTTGTTTGATCGCCAATACCTTGGGATCGACCGCAGCTTCTTCGACGAAATCAACTACATGATTAAAACTATCGTAAGGGTGATGCAAGACAACATCGCCTTGACGTAAGGTCCGAAATACTTGTCCGTTTTTGATAAAGCGTTGGTCAAGGGCCGGACTAAAAGGTTTGTCCTTGAGTTCTGGATACGGCAGCTTCAAAAACTGCATAAAGGCCGAAAGATCCAGGTAGGTAGGGATATCATAGACATCCAATTCCGTCAATCCGGTTAACTCCATCAGCAGTCGACGATTTGCCGCACTGGTGTCCGTACTGATTTCGAGACGAATGACTGTACCGAGTCGCCGTTTGCGAAGTTCGCGCTCAATCAGTTTGAGCAAATCGTCCGCTTCAGCTTCTGAGAGATCGAGGTCAGCGTTCCGCGTGATGCGGAACTCGGAAAGGTTGACAATCTTCATACCCGGAAAGAGCATGTCGGTATGATTGCGAATCAAGTCCTCAATCAATACAAAATCACTTTTGCCGTTGTCCGGAGGAAGAGAGATAAAACGAGGCAGCGATGACGGAATGTGAATAACCGCAACCTTGTGATCGGATTTATAGGGTGTTCGCATCTCAACCATAAGATTGAGACCGAGACTTTTGAGTTGAGGAAAAGGATGCGTCGGATCAATCGCAAGAGGCGTCAATACCGGATATACATTATCCTTAAAAAACTTTTGTAGATAATGTTTTTGGTGCTTGCGCAAGCTACTGATTTTGCGCAGTCGGATGCCTTTGCGGTGTAGTTTAGGCAATATATCCTCACTCAATGCTTCTGCTTGACGCTTTACGGCATTGTGAAGTTGATAAGAAATACGCTCTATTACTTCCTGAGGAAGATATCCATCAGCCGCCACATCTTGGATACCCGCAGCGATCTGATCTTTTAGACCAGCTACGCGTATCATATAAAACTCATCGAGATTTGAACTGAATATGGAAATGAATTTTAGACGCTCCAGTAAGGGATGGATCGTATCTTCGGCCTCTTCAAGAACGCGCTCATTGAACTTTAACCAACTCAACTCTCGGTTGAAATAATATCTATAATCTTTAAAATTCATGTAAAGCAAGTGCCTTATTGGGTCATAATGTCAAAACCATACAACCCTCCCGCTCAGTAATTGAACCTTGAGGAGGGAATTAGTAGCAATTTTCTCAAATTGCTGGCGATAAGGTTTTAAAGAATCTAAATATAAAGGATTTTTGTTTAATTCTTATTCTCGCAGAATGTCGCAAAATGTAATAAATTCAACTTTTTGGCAGCGAAAACATGCCTTTAGCTTGATTGGCTTATGCTTATTGGGGATGATTTTTCTGAGTAGTTGCAGTGGTGAGGAAGAGGAGCGACCGAGTAGGCCACTGCCGCCAATTGAAGAAGGGGTTGATTCTGAATCTTATGGGGTAACTTATGTTTTTTCGGATTCCGCGCGCGTAACGGCAAATTTGATGTCGGCACACGTTACTGAAAAAGAGGAGCAAGAAGGAGAGGAAACCAAAAAACGCATGGTTCATTATCTCGATGGCGGCGTCAAAATCATTGTTCTCAATGCATATGGACAGACTAGTAGTACCATCGTGTCGGAGTCGGCAGTATATGAACGAGATGGAGGTATTGCGGAGTTATTGGGCAATGTAATGCTCAATAATTATAAAGGCGAAAAGCTAGAAACTGAACAATTGTTTTGGGATGAAAAAAAGGATTCCGTATATACCGATAAATATGTACGGATTGAGACTGCCGATAAGATCATCACGGGCAGTAAAGGCCTAAAGGCTACTTCCGATTTCTCTAGTTATACCATTTTTGGTATCCAAGGCGAAATCGAAACAGACAAAGAATTAGAATAAGGAATGCGATTTTATATCGAATATTTATATCTCATCTTGATGATCATGGCGGTCATCTTTTTGGCGACAGAGTTTGATGAACTCTTGAAATCAGGTACGCTTTACCCTATTTTGATCGCCACGGCACTGTTTGCATTTATGTACGTATTTCGCCGCTCTCAACGCCAGCAGCTAGACAAATATATGGATGATAAGATGCGCGACTTGGAAGAAGATGATGATTTTAGCCCTATCGAAGAAGAGGAAGATTTTAGTCCCGTAGAAGAAGAGGATAATTAAATGGCGTGGATCATCCTCATTCTGACTTTGTGTCTCTCTTTCTACTTTTCAGGGATGGAGATTGCATTTTATTCATCGAGTCGACTCAAGATCGAATTGCGAGCAGCTCAAGGAGGCTGGGCGGCAACTACCCTTTCTCTTTTTATCCGTAAATGGGAGTCTGAGGCCATTATCACTATTTTGATTGGCAACAATTTCTCGCTCGTGATTTTCACCATGATGCTGGAACGCTTGCTTACGCCCTTGATGGACGATACGCTCGGTCTCGGAGGACAAAGTTTTTTTCTCCTCAAGACACTACTTCAAACCATCATCGGCACCCTGATCGTCCTCGTATTGGCTGAGTATATTCCCAAGGCGATATTTCGATCGAACTCGGATCGGATCGTATTTCCTGCCACCTATTTGTTGACCTTCTTTTATGTGTTGCTGTGGCCAATCGTCAAGATTGTTGAAGGCTTTCGCTCCCTTCTTCACAAAGCATTTTTTCGCTCCAGCAACGAAAGTGATAGCGATGATCTAACTTTAGGCAAAAAGGATCTTGATCACTATCTCCACGAACTGATCAATACACCCGACAGTGATAATATTCCGGACCTTGATACCGATATGCTCAACAATGCCTTGGCTTTTCGAGAAACCAAGGCTCGTGAGTGTATGATCCCTCGTACGGAGATTGAAGCAGTTTCAATAGAGGCGAGTTTTGATGAGTTATTGGATAAGTTTATCGACACCCAGCTCTCACGGCTTATCATTTATGGTGAAAGCATCGACGAAATCAAAGGCTATGTGCATTCCAGTAGCTTATTTGATATGCCCAACACTTGGCAGGAACTCATTCAGCCTATGACAGTCGTTCCCGAAACGATGCCTGCTAATATGTTGATGATCGAACTGACCGAAAACCAACGTAGTGTCGGCTTAGTGGTGGATGAGTTCGGTGGAACCGCGGGTATCCTTACGATCGAAGACTTGATCGAGGAAGTATTTGGTGAGATTGAAGATGAGTACTACGAAGAAGAGCTCGAAGAAGACCTTGTCAAAGTCTCCTATGATGACGGTAGCTATCTACTGGGAGCACGTCATGAGATCGACTTTCTAAACGAAGACCTTGACCTAGAGCTACCCTCAGAAGAGTATTATACTACGCTCGGCGGGCTAGTAACCTATGTAGCTGAAAATATTCCCGCCAAAGATGCTCAGATCAGCATTGATGAACGTTATCTCGTTACCGTTCAAAAATCCACCGCTACTCGCATCATCGCCATAAAGCTAGAAGTATTGCCAGGGGCGGATTTGGAGTAGCTCGTAAGTGGGTCTCTTTTCAGTCCGTAGCAAATTTACCTTCTACATTGCCTACTAATTCTCATGTGGTACTCCGAGTCTCGATAGCTTTCGCGGAGCGAAGAGCCTTTAGTATATCTCCTGCTTCGCCGAACGCTAGAGTTTGTAAGATGCTTCGGCTATGCTCAGCAAGATAGGATAGTTTGAAGGCAAAGCTCTGGTGAAATCCCCCTGTCGGACTCACCGCTATATCCAATTTTAGAAATCGGAATCAGAATAGTTCATCCTTTTTAGAGTCGTAGGGCAGGAAACAGGCTTCCCAAAAGCGATAAATACCACTTTTTGGGTATAACGTTATCCTATAAGTCCGTATATATTACTAGGCCTCCAAGTAATTACTATGTCGCATATTTTCATTTCCCATACTACTGCGGACGACTCCTTTATCCGTGAGCTCAACTTTGCTTTACAATCTCACGGCATCAAGACCTTCATCGATTCCCGCAATATGAGTGGCGGAGATGAGATCAATGTCGAAGTCAACAAAGCCATTGATGAAGCCAAGCATTTTATGGTCGTACTCAGCCCCGCTGCGCTGAACTCCGAATGGGTACTACGCGAGATCGAAATGGCGGAAGAAGTAAAAAAGCTTAAAGGAGCTGATTACAAATTGATCCCTGTGCTTATCAACGGCCAACAAAATAGTGGCCTGATCAAGCGCATTTTTGCGGAGGAACCCGTTACTATTAGGATTCCTGAGCAGGAGGGGGCTTTGCAAGCTGAGTTGCCTCGTATTTTGGCCGCCCTTGGCGAACGCCTCCCCAATGACGATATACTAGAACCCTTACCACCACAGCTTCCCGTCTCCGAGTTGATGCTCAGTCTCAGCGATCCCAAGATCGAACGGATTGAGACCGGACAAGACCGCGTCAATGCTACCGCAATAATGGAATACTATCCAGCCGAGTCTGGCAGTCTCAAGGTAGAAAGCAAACGCTTTGACTTCACCGCCCCTATTGGCCTACTCGAAAGCGAAGACCTCCGTTGGTATTTGGAAGAATATTATCTCTGGCCGACTGAGCTTTTTCAGCAAAGGGCCCGCACCATCGAAGCCAATCTCCCCAAATGGGGCGAAGAACTGTTTCGCTCAATCCGCAAAAGTGATTCGGCTCGCGATGTGATGGCCGCTTGGCAGCATAGCAATGGCGAAAGCCGAAGACGCTTTTCGATCCGTATTGATGGAGAACCGCCTGAAGGTAGCAATGAGAGCAAGCAAAAAGCCTATTATGAAGCCGCCTCCGGCCTTTTTAGCATCCCCTGGGAATTGATGCACGATGGCAAGGGTTTTATGTTTCGTGGGAGCAAACAGTCTGTCCAAGTACGACGACGCCTACCCAATCGCGAACATCTGCCGACCAGAGTCAGCAAATTACCGATCCGTATCCTGCTGATCAGTCCACGCCCCGAACAAAAAGGCGTCGGCTATTTGGACCACCGCATGAGTGCCAAGCCGCTTTTGGCTGCTACGGCTGATTTGGGCGATTTGATCCAAGTCAAGGTGTTAACGACACCCACCTTCCTTGCCCTCAAAGCTGAGATCGAAAAAGCTCAAGATGCAGACCAACCCTATGATGTACTGCATTTTGATGGGCATGGTGTCTTCGATAAACAGCGTGGCTTAGGAGCCCTCTGCTTCGAATCAGCCAAAGTCGAAGAACAAAGCAAGCTTCACGGTCGTGCAATGGAATTGATCTATGCAGATCAGATGGTTGAACTACTAGACAAAAACCGTATTCCTCTGGTCTTTTTGGAGGCTTGTCAAACCGCTCAAGTTGATACCGACCCAACAGCATCCGTAGCGGGTAGGCTGCTACAAGCAGGTGTTAGCTCAGTCGTAGCCATGACGCATAGTGTATTAGTTGAAACGGCTCGGCGATTTACCGGCGCTTTTTATAAGGCTTTAGCCAATGGCAAACGCATCGGCGAAGCCATGTTGGTCGGACAGCAGTATCTCTATTTTGATGACTTTCGCGGCGAGATCATGGGCAAAGGCGAGCTACATCTCAAAGACTGGTTTGTACCCGTACTCTATCAAGAAAAGGAAGATCCCTACCTGATTCGCAAACGCGTCAGTCAGCAAAGCCAAACGCTCCAACAAAAAGCTCGCCAACTGAAACTCGGTGCTTTACCTGCCCCTCCGCCTCAAAGCTTCATCGGCCGTAGCCGCCAACTTTTAGCCCTTGAACGTCTACTCCTGCAAAAATCTTGGGCCGTGATCCGCGGTCAAGGCGGCGCGGGTAAAACCACCCTAGCAGTAGAAACCTGTCGCTGGCTCGTGCAAAGTGGACGCTTTGCACGCTGTGCCTTTGTTAGTTTAGAGGAGTATAGCGATGCCCGTGGTATGCTCGATCATCTTGGGCGGCAGTTGGTCGGTAAGGAATATACAGTTAGTATCTATGGCGATGATCTCTCCAAAGCCCTCCAACCCATCGAACGGGCCTTAGAGGATTTTCCTACTCTCATTTTGCTGGACAA
Organism: Bacteroidia bacterium; assembly: GCA_045106675.1. Classification (GTDB taxonomy): domain Bacteria; phylum Bacteroidota; class Bacteroidia; order J057; family J057; genus JBCAWW01. The sequence goes on along the minus strand of JBGCFA010000111.1, from coordinate 61 downwards.
TCTAGAGAGTATCCTGCCTCTTGACCACGCACCAGATGAAGCTCAACAAGCAACCTTAGAG
>JBGCFA010000110.1:0-17053 GCA_045106675.1 Bacteroidia bacterium | reverse complement strand
TGAGATCGAGGCTGCGCCAAACGTTAATGTAGGTGATGATATCATCTTTTGTCCGAACCAAAGTTTGAATCTCAGCGGTACCAGCCCTGGAGGCGGTGCTACCAGCATGTGGAGCCTCGTTTTGGGAACCAATAGTGGTAGCTTTGGAGATGAAAATCTTGCCAATACGAGTTACGGTACGCTCAGTGATGATTTATACGTATTTCGCTACACTATTACAGATGGCGCTTGTAGCAGTTATGACGAACTATTGGCCCAACGATTACGTCCACAAATTATTGATGCTAGCCTTACAGATGCTAATTGTGGCAATGCCGACGGCAGCATTGATCTGAGTTTAGGCAGTTTGAATACGAGTCCCATTAGCTATTTCTGGAATACAGGAGCGACCAGCGAAGATCTTAGTAGTCTAGTAGCAGCGACCTATTCGGTAACGCTCAATCATAGCGAAGGCTGTAGCGTAGATAGTAGTTTCGTTTTGATCAATAGTGATGGTCCATTACTTAGTACCAATACCATTAATGGATTATGCCCAGAGGTAACTACTACGCTTATTCCAATTGTAAGCGGAGGACTTGCCCCTTATACATTTCTGTGGGAGGGAGGAGAAACGACCCCAACATTAGATGTTTCGCCCACTACTACCACCGCCTACTATCTGACCCTCACCGATGACAATGCTTGTAGTAATGTAGATACATTTACAGCTAATGTGCTTTCTGTTGCCATACTATCATTAGGAGAGGATATCAACGGTTGCGAAGCAGGGCCTTATAACCTCAGCCCCACCCTAAGCATGGAAAATTATTCTGCCTTTTATTCCGAAGATTTTGAAACCGACCTAGGTATTTGGACTCAAGGTCTCAACGCTACAGATGATGAAATGGATTGGACGCGCTTTAGCGGTAGTACGGGGAGTGGCAATACGGGGCCTAGCAATGCCGCAGACAATAGCGATTGGTACCTTTACACTGAGTCCTCATCCAATTATAATAAATCAGCCTGGCTCAGTAGTGATGCAATAGATTTTAGTGCTAGAAGCCATTCTCGCTTACGCTTTAGCTACCATATGTACGGAGGGAGTATGGGGAGCATGAGCCTAGAAGCCAGTATCGATAGTAGCAATTGGAGTGCGATATGGAGCGAGAGCGGTAACCAAGGCGATCAATGGTCCGAGGCAATTATCGATATGAATGCCTATGAAGGCGAAAATGAAGTATATTTTCGCTTTATCGGTCTAACAGGTTCTTCTTATACCAGCGATATGGCGATAGACCAGATCGTTCTCGAAGAGAGTGCCTATGACTTTCTTTGGAGTACGGCCCAAGCCGAACGCTCTATTTCGGTCAATCCCGGGAGTAGCACCGATTACTATCTCGATATTATCGATGATAATGGGTGTGCTTTGGTAGATACCCTAAGAGTTATAAAAGATTGCTATCTCATCGGAGATAAAATTTGGAATGACAGCAATACCAACGGCATTCAAGACGGTACCGAAAGCGGTATGAATGGCGTGAAAGTACGACTTTACGCTGATAATGATCTTGACAATACGCCTGACGGAGCCGCAATCGACAGCCTAACTTCAAATTCTCAGCTTGGGGAAGATGGCCATTTTGAGTTTAGTAATATCCCTTTAGGCAACTATGTCTTGGAGTTTGTGCCCGCGGCCAACTATCAGTTCAGCGAAAAATCAGTTAGCGCGGCCACTTTGAGTACCGACTCCGATGCAGACATTGCCACGGGCTATGCCCCATTCAGCCTTACAAGCAATCGTCTAGATCTTGATGCTGGCCTATATGACCCGAGCTTACCGATTGTATTAAGGGATTTTTGGGCAGAGCCAAACGAAAAAACCATTAAGCTGAAATGGATTACAGAACTAGAGGTAAACACAGACTATTTTAGTGTGGAGCGTTCCGTTGATGGACAAATATTTAGTCCGATAGGTACTGTATATGCCTTGGGGAACTCAAATACGCCCACTCACTACGAATTTGTTGATCGTAATCTCACAATGCTCAACTCATATTATTTATACTATCGTCTCAAAGAACAAAGTATAGACGGAGAGTACACCTATAGTCCAGTCGTAAGAGCGGCCCTTAATGGCATGATGCTGGACTTATATGTCAGTTGTTATCCCAATCCTGTGCAGGATCAATTAAATGTAGCTTATAACAGCCTTAAAGCACAATCTCTGGTATTGTCTGTAAGCAATAGCTTGGGGCAGGTTCTTTACACAGAATCCTTAATGCAACCCAATGGCACCCTTTCGATAGATGCCTCTGACTGGCCTTCGTCATATTACTTTATCCGATTGACTGGTGAAGACAAATCTTATACCCTCAAAGTACAGAAAAAGTAAGCTCCTAAGCCAAAGCAGAAAAAGAGCCAATAACTCTCGAGGGTATTGATATACTTACCTATAATGAACTATTGCTTCATTATAGGTAAGTATTCATGCAAAGCCTTATGTAGTTGACTTGGTTCAAAGGGTTTCATCAAGTATCCATTCATGCCTTGGGTAAACACTTTTTCGCGGATTTCGGATGTCGCGTCAGCAGTCAATGCAATAATCGGAATATCATTATTAGTCGCCCGAATCACTTCTGTTGCTTCAAGCCCACCCATTACTGGCATATTTAGGTCCATTAGGATCAAATCAAACTCTTGCTCACGGACCATCTCAGTAGCAATGAGACCATCTTCGGCGACTTGAACTTGGACTTTCCACTTTTCCAGAAAACGTTTAGCTACCATCACGTTGACCCTATTGTCTTCCACAAGCAAGACTTTTAGCCCTTTCAGGGAAACTAGATTCGGGAAACTACTAACCCGACTTCGCTCACGATTGCTAGCGACACCAGAAATAGGATATTCCAATTCAAACCAAAAAGTTGTTCCAGTAGGGCCAAGAGCTGGATCATTGTTACTTTCCACCCCGATTTGCCCAGCATGTAATTCTACTAATTTTTGACAAATCGCTAAGCCAAGGCCCGTACCACCAAATTGTCTCGTAGTATCAGTTTCCGCTTGGGCAAAGCGTTCAAAGACTAAAGCCTGACGAGCAGGAGCAATCCCTATCCCTGAATCTTTGACTACAAACTTGAGTTGATAAGTCCCATCTTGCTTTCCCAAGACTTCATAGCCTAACTCAAGTGAGCCTGTTTGGGTAAATTTCAAGGCATTCCCTAGTAGGTTAGTTAGAATCTGTCTCAATCTAGTGTCATCACCAATAATTGAGTGCGAGAGTTTTTCCGGACGATTGAGCCTAAAGTCGAGCTGTTTTTCCTCGCACGAGAAACGAAAACCATTTGCGAGATCTTCTATCAGTGGGTCTAAAGCAAAATCGACTTTATCTAGTTTCAATTTGCCTTCTTCGATCTTGGAAAAATCTAATACATCATTGATCAAAGAAAGGAGATGCTTCGCAGAACTCAATAATGTATTTAAGGACTCTTTGTGTTGGACTTGCTCAATCTCCTCTGCCAGGAGGTGAGACAATCCGATCACCGCATTGAGTGGAGTCCTGATTTCGTGGCTCATGGATGAGAGGAAATTTGACTTTGCTCTCGTCGCCAACTCTGCTTTTTCCTTGGCCTTTTCAAGTGCGTCTACCACTCTCGCCCTCACAATTTTATTGGCCGCGATATTGGCAATAGTAGTCAGGATGAGTAAATGTTCTTCGGTATAGAAGTTTTGCGCTGGGTGCTCAGAATCAATCACCCCCAATATGCCTTCTGGACCAATAATAGGTACCGCTATCTCAGAGAGTCTACTCTCATCATCTACAATATAACTAGGATCTTGGGCCGTATTTCGTACTAGCTTTGGTTCTCCTGTAATCGCAACTTTACCGACAATCCCTTGGCCTAAGGGGATTTCGATGGGTTCAAATATCCGAAATTCGCCATCTTCTTTGTTGCCATAAGCTGCTCTCTGTACCAGAACGCCGCGTTCCTGATCTAAGGTATAGATGACAGCATCAACAAAATCGAGCTCACGAATACAGTTTTTGGCAATATCCCAAAGGATATCTTCTTCGCTATTTACATTGAATAAGGATCGTGAAAAATAATTGATCGTCCGTTGAAAGGCAGCTCTACGTATGGCGGCTTTTTGGGCATTTTTTCTGGCGGTTATCTCTAAGCCATATAGGATCAATCGGCTTAGCTGCCCAGCTTCATAAACAGGCGTTATCTTTCTAATAAAGTCTCTCGAAACATCATCTTCAATTACAGTCTCTTCCCATTCAAACTCTTGACCACTATCAATTACTTTTTCAATTGCTTCTTGTCTTTTGCGGGAAACGCTTTCAATTCGCCCTGCCAGTAATCCGTATTCTTTGAGTGTCTTACCAATCGCTAATTGATTGAGCTGGGGATCAGGGACTGCAAAAGTATTGACGAATACTATTTTCCCAGCCCGATCTAACACCACGATATCAGCTAAGATATTGTTAAGGAGGCCAAAACGAAGTGCTTCATCAGTATTTTGAGTGGTGCGAGCCTGCCATATAGCTTGCCCAAAAGGGATACTCCCGATTAAAGCTAATCCTATACCGGGGATTGAAAAGCCCAACAATAGTACTAGCGATATCAAAAACAAGCACCATAAGGCTGTCCACAACAAGATCGAAATGAGGGCCCTATGCCGTATAGGAAACTTTGATAATAGCTGCATTAAAAAATATCTGGCGTCTTATTCTATTTTCAAAATCGATATAAAAGACAGCATTGCAAACTCATATTAGGAAGAGAACTAACGATCCCATTTACGCACTTCTCCCACAGCAAAGTCATTGATTGTCCAACGATCAAAACGCCAGCGGACTAATCTAAGCGTAGGAAATCCAATCTTAGCTGTCATTTTGCGCACTTGCCGGTTTTTGCCTTCTCTCAAAGTAATAGAGAGCCAAGTCGTTGGGATTGCTTGCCGAACTCGGATCGGGGGTTCACGATCTGGGAGGGGTGGATCAGCCGCTAGGATCGTCACCTCCGCGGCTAAAGTAGTATAGCTTTTTTTTCGGACGCGTATGCTAACGCCTTGTCTTAGATGAGCAAGATCATTTTCACTCGGCTGGCCTTCTACCTGTACCCAATATTCCTTTTCAAATCCTTGACCGAGGTATTGCTGGTTGAGTCGCTTGTCGTCGGTAAGAAACAATAAGCCTTCGCTATCTTCATCCAATCTACCTATGGGATAGACATCTGGAGGAAAATCGAACAAACGCTTCAAAGTCTTCTTTTCTGGCGATTCAGTCGTAAACTGACTCAGTACACCATAAGGCTTATAGATTTGAAAGTAATGAGGCATGGACAAATGTAAGAATCTTACCACTATTTAGAATCTTCGCCTCTTTATACTGATCTATAAATCCATTCATCCTACGAAAAAAACCGTTCGCGAGTAGCGATATCCCTTGAAACAAAGGAGTGGCCGATCTCAACAAAAAATAGGCACAGCTAAGGTAAAAAGGGTTTTTCACCTTGTATGCATAAACAATTTTATGCTAATTGAATCATTCTTACAAAGCAACTTTCAAATATGGGTTTTAGTCATCCAAACACAAGTTGCTCCTTCTTTACTTCTGCCTACCTCTCATTACACAATCCGCCAAGTCCCCAATATCCATGGGCCTTGATTCCAAGTAAAGCCCCTGATAAAAAGGGAATCTTTACCCATCCATCAATTATCATCTCATAAATAAAATGCAGCTGGATCATATGATCTTGCTAGCCTAAGATATATGGGCCAAGCTTCGGCTTGCCTCCTGAAGACTGTTGGGTTCCCCCACACACAGGCAGTAAGGGACGGACATCAGTTCGTCCCTTCTTTTATATATACATATCCTCAATATATTCCTCCCTCCCACATTAAGCAGCAGTTTCATAAAATCAATCTATACTTATCAACGCTAGGTCGGTATTGATCCTACTATTTATTCGTGTATCTGCTTTTCCCGCTGCTTTGCAGAACGCTTAGCAACGTTCTGCAAAGCAGCGAAAACAAGATGGCTAATGAGTAGAAAATGGTACTCAGAGCATTCTATTCATGAAAGAGATCAAACAAGCGGAGGAATCACCATGTAATAAATTGCGCAAAATGCAAGTCAACAGAAAATAATCCAAACTCATCATTGTACGACTTTCCGTTCGAACATAAATTCTTACCATTCGCACCTAATTATGGACAAAAACCTCTTTTAATGCAAAAAAATACGCTTGTAGCTATTGAAACACAATATGTATTTTTAAACATTCAGAATATCCCAAACTTTGAACAACAATAAAAAGCTAAATCAATTCTCATTGAAAATGAATAAAGCTCTACAAATTCTCAGTTTTACCACCTTCTTATTTATGGTCTCCTGTGAAGGGGATTTGCCAATCGACCTTATACCCGCTACCGATCCAAATGCGATTGCAGAGGTAAAGGAATCTAACCTAATCACTCAATCCAGTGGCGAGATTATCAAAAATCAGTATATCGTCATGTTCAAAGAAGATATCTCTTACTTTGAAAGACTCGATTTAGAAACTGCAACTCTAACAGAATCTAATAGTAGAGAGATTCGTCAAGCAAACTCAGACATCAGAGCCAAACGTGCTACTGCCATCGAGTCATTCTTAAGCAGTACACTAGCAGAACATAAACTGAACGCTCAAACGATCATGTCAGTTTACGATATCGGTCGTATGAAAGGGGGCATGGTCAACATCACCGAAGCAGAGGCAATTGAGTTGGGCAAAAATGATCAAATTTCCCTCATTGAACCCAACGAAGTGATCGCTATGGGTTTGACTCCAAGTGCAAAAGGTCGATTGATACCCGCTGATGGTGGACCTGCCAAACAAACCACGCCCTATAACATCAAAGCAGTGGGAGGAGCCAAGTCTCATAAGAATGGTAAAAACTGGTGCTTTATCATCGACTCTGGGATAGACTTGGACCACCCTGAACTTTCAGTAGAAGTAGGATACTCAAGAAGTTTTGTGCCTTCCGAGTCTAGTCCTAATGATGAATTTGGCCATGGCACCCATGTAGCCGGTATCATCGGAGCTGAAGATGACCAAAAAGGGGTAGTTGGTGTGGCACCAGGTGCACCATTGGTAGCTTTGAAAGTCTTAGATAAGGATGGATATGGAACGAAGGACTATCTTCTTCAGGCTTTATCTTATGTACAGTATGCTGCCATCGCTGGTGATGTCGTCAATATCAGTTTAGGAACTGATAACAGTTATATCATCAATCAGACTATTCTTAGAATACAGAGTAGGGTGGGAGTTTACTTTACCATCGCTGCTGGCAATGACGGAATTAATGCTGCGAATATCTCTCCGGCAAATCTTCAAAGCACCAATATCTACATAATGGGAGCAATCAATGAATATGAGGCGTTAACTACTTTCTCTAACTTTGGTCAATCAGTGAATATTTTAACTCCAGGTGAAAGTATCTATTCGACCTACAAAGACGGGCAATATATGTGGATGAGTGGTACTTCAATGGCTGCTCCACATATGGCGGGCATTTTGTTATCCGAATCTGGTACTTATAAAGTGAAGAAAAATATAAAGCTTCCCTCCGGCAACTATGCACAAGCAGTGAAGCGCGAATAAGTTTGGAAGACAATGAGAATTAGCTTGGCCAAGGTCTTCGAAAGATGATCTTGGCTAATTTTTGTGAATAAGGATTAGGTCTAACTTCTTACTTCGCTGGCAAAGGTCTTAGTTCTGTGAGTGCCAATGATGTTTAGGCATTGACCATAAGGCATGTAAGAATTTGCGTGAAAGTAACAGCCCAAACCCATTTATTTGCAATGCATAATATCCGATTATCCGTTCAAAGTATTTTCTATACCGTTCGCGCAAACAATTTGACAAAACACGCTCATATGGCAATAAATAGCTTGTCGTTTAAAATAACCATTAATCGTATTTTAATATTTATGTATTATCCTCAAATTTGAATCAGAAGTTAAACAAGACATCATCGATTAACAGAAAATGAATAAAGCTCTACCAATTCTCAGTATTACCCTCTTCTTGTTTTTAGTCTCCTGTGAGCCCGAATTTCCCATCTCTTTAGAACCTACTCAAGATGACGTTACTTTGGAGGGCAATAATGCTGCCTTCATGGTTAGTCAAAAGCACGGGGATCTTATTCAAGGCGAATATATCGTCATGTTTAAAGAGGACCTCGATTATTTTAAAAGACTAGATCTAGAGACAACCATCAATCGTACTGCCAATACACGTAGCACTCGCGCAGAAACTTCAACAATTAGAGAAAAACGTGAAGGCGCTATCCTATCTTATCTAGAGAATACTTTAGCAGAACACCACCTTCCAGTCCAGAGTGTAATGTCAGTATATGACCTCGGACGTAACAAAGGGGGGCTTGTCAGCATGACCGATGAGGATGCGCTGGAATTAGCTCAAGATGATCGAGTAGCCATCATCGAACCTAACGAAATCATCGCAATGAATCTCAATGCTGGTGCAAAAGGTCGTCTAATACCTGCTGATGACGGGCCATCCACCCAGTGGACAACCTATAATGTCTCAGCTGTGGGTGGTAATAAAGATCATACCAATGAATATACTTGGGCTTTTATTATCGACTCAGGTATAGACTTAGATCACACCGATCTTAATGTGCAACCAAAATTTTCTAAAAGCTTTGTTCCCTATGAAGCAGATGCAGATGATGGTTTTGGCCATGGTACGCACGTAGCAGGCATTATCGGAGCCAAAAACAATGGTGCAGGGGTAATTGGAGTAGCTTCTGGGGCAACATTAGTAGCTTATAAAGTACTCGATCGTTATGGTTCTGGGACAAAAGACTATCTCATACAAGCCTTAAGTGAAGTAAGTAGAGTATGTATCCCGGGAGATGTCGTCAATATCAGTTTAGGGACAGATAAAAGCAGTATGATTAACACCCTGATTACCAATCTCAAGAATTCAAAAGGAATTTACTTTACTATCGCAGCGGGCAATGAAGGTGCTGACGCAACTAATTACTCACCATCAGATCTGGATGAAGCAAATATTTTTGTAGTCGGATCGATCAACTGGTGGAACTATATCAGTGGATTTTCCAACTATGGCTCATCGGTACAGTACCTAGCTCCGGGTGAAGGCATCTACTCTACTTTCAAAGACGGTAAGTATGCTTGGATGAAAGGCACCTCAATGGCCGCACCTCATGTAGCAGGTATCCTGTTAGCTAACAACGGTAACTATAACGTGAGAAAACAAATACGCTTAGCCTCAGGCAACTATGCCAAAGTGGTCAAACACTGATTAGCATAATCGATGATGTAAAGTCAAACAAGGTTCTGATCACAGAACCTTGTTTGACTCAATTTGGAAGCATCTAAGTTATTACTCGAAAAAGGATTTTATTCTAATTATTTTTTCCAAATATTGGATTTAATATATCACAGACGATCAATGACAACACGAAACATCATAATAGGGGCATTACTACTATGGAGTATTATCGTTCCGAGAATCGGGCTACTTGGCGCTAATATCGATAGTTTACGTAATGTCATTGCTCACTCAAATGCTCCTGAGGACCGCCTTGATGCTTTACTCGCTCTGAGTTGGCAAATCAAAAACAGTGATACTGAAGCAGCTTGGGAGCAAGCCACAGAAGCACTCGTTATTGCACATGCTATTTCAAACGCAGATTACAAAGCGCTCGCCTTCAAGCATATGGGGGTGATTCGCTGGTATCAAAGCGATCTAGAAGCGAGTCGGAGCTATCTCGACTCTGCTAGACATTATTTTAGTTTAGTACATAATGACAAAGGTCTAGCGGATATTTACAACAATTTAGCGCTCAACTTTCATATTACAGGAGACTTTGGCAATGCGCTTAGCAACTATGAAAAAGCCCTTACGATCCGTCAAAACCTGAGCGATACCGCTGGAATGACGATCTCACTCATCAATATGGGTGTACTCTACCAAGACCTAGGAGACCAACAAAAAGCCATCAGTCTATACAATCGCACCGTAGAGCTACTAAAACTCAGCCAAGACGAAGCCCGTTTAGCTGATACTTATCTCAACGTCGGAAACTACTATCTCGAAGAAGATCAATACAACATTGCCCTCAAATATTTTGAGGATGCTCGTAATATTTTCGCCAAACTTAACGATCAAAGGGGTCTTGCAGACGCCTCTATCAATACGGGCGACGCACTCAGTCAATCAGCCCAATATGCCAAGGCAGAAGAACAGTACCGAAGCAGTCTAGAAATATTCAGAGCACTTAATGACCGTCTAGGTCAAGCAGAATGTATGCGCAGTATTGGCCTCACATTGAGCAAAATGCAACAATGGAATACCGCCTTACAGTATCTAAATAATAGCCAAAGACTCTCAAAAGAAATCGAAGATAGCCCCGGACAAGCGAGTTCAATGATCTACCTCGGACAACTACTACAATCAGAGGATTATCCCAATCGCAATCTAGCCAATGCAATCTCTTGGCTCAGTCGTGGAGAAGCATTGGCGACTGATCTTGCCATGAATCAAGAGGCTCAACTCGCGCATGGTTTACTCGCAGACATTCACTCCGAACGCAAAGAATATGAAAGCGCCTTTACCCATCGTTCAGCGCAGCTGAAAATCTTGAACGATAGCTATGACGAAGATCGTGCGACTCAACTAGCACGCATCGAATCTATGGGTCAAATCACTCGAGGTGAGATTGCGGTAGAAAAACTTGAAAAAGAAAACTTACTCTCTGAAAAAGAGACCCAAGAACGCTCTTTTCAGCTATACATGACCCTGATTATCCTTTCGGGCATCATGATCTTTTTGGCCTATCTGTTTTATAGCAATCGCCAAAAACAAGCTCAAAACACCTTATTGCAAGAGCAAAACGGCAAGATCCAAGAGCAAAAATTACACATCCAAGCTCAAAACATGAAGCTAGAGGGTACAAATTCGAAACTTGAGGAACTCAATCAAGAGAAGAATTACCTCATGGGAGTGGTGGCGCATGATCTCAAAAATCCATTGAGTCAGATCAAAGGTTTGGTCAATATCATACAGCTCGACAATCAAAATTTCACGGATGAGCAATCAAACTTTTTAGGGTTGATCAACCAGTCAGCAGATCGCCTTACAGAGATGATTCACCAAATCCTTGACGTCAGGGCCGCTGAAAATCAAACGCTAAACTTTTCTCTAAAAGCCACTGATATTCGCCCAAAAATGGCAGAGGTCGTGGAGTCTTATAATCGGGCAGCAAAGCTCAAGGAAATTGATCTAAACCTTAGCATGACCGATTCTTACTTAAGAACAAATATTGATGAGCAAGCGCTACATCAGATTTTGGACAATCTGATTTCCAATGCGATCAAGTTCTCTCCGAGAGAACGCCAGATCGAAGTAGGTTTAGAAAAACTATCGGAGCAGTTAATCCTCAAAGTCCAAGACCAAGGTCCCGGCATGACCGATAACGATAAAAAGAAATTGTTCGGTCGTTTTCAAAAATTAAGTGCAAGACCTACTGGAGGCGAGAGTTCCAATGGAATTGGCCTCTCTATCGTCAAAAAATACGTAGAAGCGATGGACGGCAAAGTATGGGTAGAAAGCGTTCTCGGAGAGGGGACAACCTTTTTTGTCAGTTTCCCCCTCCACCAAGAAGCGATTTCAGTGCCTATTTCATAATGACTGACTAGACTCGCACCAATTTGATGGGGTAAGTCTTTTCGGCATTCCACTGACAGACATAGATATTTTCGTCATTGTCGATACAGACATCATGACAATGCATAAAAATGGACTCCTGCTGAAGCATCAGTTGGAGTTCACCTTTTTTGTACTTAGGCTTAGTTCCGCCCGGATTCGAGATCACCTTGTCATTTTTGTCAAGAATCGTCACAAAACCCGAACGAGGCTGGCGATTGAGGTATTTGATGCGCGACCAACAAACACCCGCATATAAGTTATCACCATGAAATACTGGGCGACAAACAAAAGCGCCCGGCAAAAACAGCGTGCTCAGATATTTACCCTCTAAAGTGAAGCGTTTGAAACAATTATGGCCCCTCGAAGTACAAAGCAAAGTAGGCTCGCCATTACGATAATCAATCGCTACTCCATGTACCGTAGCAAACTGATCATCAGCGTCTCCTGCCCCGCCAAACTTTCGGATAAACTTACCGTTTTGATCATATTGCAAAACCCACTGCGAACCATAACCATCTGAGACATAGATATCTCCATTAGGTCCAATCGCAGTCTCCGTCGGCAAAAAACGATCATCTTCTTTGTATTCACCGATGCCTTTTGGATGTTCGATCGTCATCAGCACTTTACCATCCAGCGTCGTCTTGGTGATCGTACCGAGATTGGGATCGCAGATAAACAAAAACTCCTCGCCATTGGCGTTCCAAAGCGTCAATCCATGTCCACCCGGAAAGTCCGTACCCCAGCTATCGAGTAGTTTACCCGACTGGTCATAGATCAGGATGTTGTTCTTGACTTCATCAGTAACCATGATCATCCGGCCCTTGCTATCCATGACCATTTCATGACAGTTATTGACAGGCGTTTTGGTCGGATCTAGGTCTCCCCAGCTGCGCTGAACGCGATAACGGTGACTCCCGTGCCCGATGATTTCCTCACTTAGTTCAACCTGAGAATTGATAATATTGAAGGTGAAGCCCGGAGTCAAAAATGCTGCCCCGGCTAATGCGCCTCCGCTTTTAAGGAAGTTGCGACGCGAATTTGTAGTAGTGTCTTTTGAATGCATCTGATAGAATTGGTTTTGAAAATAATATACTAATTTTCACCTATGAATTTAGAAAGCTTCCGGCAAAGTTTGGCGGTAGAGGATCCGCCAATTGATTTGAGCCCCGCTCTAAAGGCCCTCTGGTACGATGGAAATGACGATTGGGATCGTGCCCATGATATTGCACAAGATGATAGTTGCGAGGACGGAGACTGGATCCACGCTTACCTCCACCGCAAAGAAGGCGACAACTGGAATGCAAAGTATTGGTATCGCAGAGCCGGTAAAACGATGCCAGACCTAAGTTTAGCCGATGAGTGGGAGGCGATTGTGAGCGTTCTGCTGCGCAGAACGTAAAAACCTACTCGCCGGCTTTTCCAATCCGTTTTAGGACTCTTTTCCCTCTAGATTTAAAACCGGCTGAGCCATCTACAATATGGCCTTCGATTACCAAGCGTAATTCTTCACGTAATTCAGGCCAAGGCTTTGCGATCTCCCAAGCGACATCCATACAATGCACCCTAATGGCGATTTCGACCTGAGGATTATTAATTTTGTTAATCGCTAGATCATATAACTCCCCTTCAATATCCTCGTCAATCGGAACTCGATAAAGATGCTTCACCAAATTGCGATGGATCATATTGTGGAGAGGCTGTCGTAGCAGATCGAGTGCGCCTTTGCGATAAGGGAGTAGATGCGGAGGATGGAGTTGCAAACAATAATCCATCAACCAAGAAGCATAGGGAGCAGTCGGCTCTTCGCCACAATTGACCAAACGCCAAACCTCAGCAAAGCGATCAGCGTCCTCCCCTACCCATTGGGCGATCTCGACCATATGGTCTCTGTTGGTACGTGCTTTGAGGATTTCGTAGAGGTTCATAAATCTAGCCTTTCATTGCCAAAATTATCGATTAATTTTGTAGCTCGAAACCTCCGATATGAATCAACCTCAGAGCCACTTTTTTGCCTATCTCAACCGCATGCGCTTTATCGAGCGATGGGGTTTGATGTACAATATACATACTGAAAATATTCAAGAGCATTCGCATCAGGTTGCTGCGATCGCTCACATCCTCGCCATTCTACGCAATAAGCGCTTTGGTGGCAATCTAAATGTAGAGCGTTGTGTGGTATTGGCCCTATATCATGACATGAGTGAAGTGATCACCGGAGATCTCCCTACCCCGATCAAATACTTCAGTCCTGAAATCAAAAAAGCCTATAAAGAAATTGAGGAAGTAGCGCATAACCGTCTGTTGAGTTTTTTGCCAGCAGACCTACAGAGCGACTTTCAATCCATCTTCTCCCCTATCCCAGCGGATGATGCTCACTGGGAAATTGTCAAAGCGGCTGATAAAATATCAGCTTATGTCAAATGCCAAGAGGAACTGAAGACAGGCAATCAAGAATTTAGCCATGCTGCAGAGGTGATCCATGAGACCATCCAAAGCCTAGGCATGCCAGAAGTTGACTATTTTATGGAAGTGTTCGCGCCAAGCGTGATCCTCAATCTAGACGAACTAAAATAAACTCCCTACTCCTATGAAAATCCGTGTACTCGTCGTTGGCTGTGGCAATATGGGCGCCTCTCATGCCCGTGCCTATCATAAAATGCCTGAGTTTGAAATCGTTGGCCTTGTTAGCCGTGGGCCAGATAGCCGCAATAAACTCTCTGCCGAATTGGGTGGACTTCCTACTTTTGGTGACTATTATGAGGCCTTGGAGGCAACAAAGCCTGATGCTGTTTCTATCAATACTTATCCAGATACACATGCTGAGTATGCGACAGCTGCGCTGAACGCTGGGGCACATCTTTTCATTGAAAAGCCATTAGCCAATACGGTTGAAGAAGCAACTCAAATACGAGACCTAGCGTTCGCCAGGGGCAAAAAAGTAGTGGTCGGCTATATCTTACGCGTACACCCTGCTTGGGAAAAGTTTGTCGAACTAGCCCAAGGATTGGGTAAGCCACTCGTCATGCGGATGAACCTCAATCAACAAAGCAGCGGCGACACTTGGTATACGCACAAAAACCTCATGAAATCCATGTCTCCAATCGTTGATTGTGGCGTGCATTATGTGGATGTCATGTGTATGATGACAGGGGCCAAGCCGATTTCTGTGAGTTCCATTGGCGCTCGCTTAACGGAAGAGATCGCCGAGGATATGTACAACTATGGCCAACTACAGGTACGCTTTGATGATGGCTCCGTCGGTTGGTACGAAGCTGGTTGGGGACCGATGATGAGTGAGACAGCTTACTTTGTCAAAGATGTGATTGGCCCCAAGGGATGTGTGAGTATCATGGACGAAAAACTCGATGCCACTTCTGATGATGTGGATGCCCATTCCAAGACCAATGCCTTGAAAGTCCATTATAGTGAGTTGGGAGCAGATGGCCAATTTAGTCGTAAGGACGAAATGGTAGATACAACGGATGAGCCTGACCATCAAGGGCTTTGCGACCTAGAACAAGCCTTTTTCCTCAAAGCAATCAAAGACGATATGGACATGAGTGATCACCTCAATGAGGCTGTCAATAGCCTGCGTATCGTTTTGGCAGCAGATGAATCTTTTCGAACCGGCCAAACGGTGATGTTATAAATTATGCAGACAGCGAAAGAACTATTAGAGAGTATCTCTCTTGAAAAGATAGAAGAGAATATCTTCCGTGGCCAAAGTCATAGTATTGGTAGCAAGCGTGTATTTGGTGGGCAGGTATTGGCGCAGTCGCTTCAAGCGGCTATGCTGACTGTTCCCGAAGAGCGATTGGCTCATTCTATGCATGGCTACTTTATCCTCGGCGGTGATACCGAACGCCCCATTATATACGACGTCGATCGTGTCAGAGATGGTGGGAGTTTTACGACGCGCCGAGTTCGGGGCATCCAACATGGCCAACCTATTTTTACGATGGCTGCTTCATTTCAAAAGTGGGAAGGTGGCAATGATCATCAAATAGAAATGCCGGCCGTGCCTCCACCTGATCAACTTTTGTCAGACCAAGAACTGGCTCAACAATTAGGAGACAGCATTCCTCAACAGATCAAAAACTGGTTGTTTTTTCCTCGGCCGATAGAATTCCGCCCAGTCGAACGCCCAAGTATGTTTGATCGCAGTACGGAAGAGCCCTTTCATCACGTATGGTTTAGGGCTAAAGGCAAATTAGGAGATGATCCGCGTGATCATCAGGTAGTTCTAGCTTATGCTTCTGACTACAATTTGCTTTCGACGGCTCTAAAACCTCACCCGCAGACTATGGGAGAGTTTATGATGGCAAGTTTAGATCATGCGATGTGGTTTCATCGTGCGTTTAGAGCTGATGAATGGCTTTTATATGCGCTCGATAGCCCAAGTTCGTCTAATGCACGTGGCTTTACGAGAGGTAATGTCTTTGACCAAAGTGGTAAACTCGTCGCATCAGTGGTCCAAGAAGGCTTGATCAGAATCAGAGCCAAATAGGAAGATCAGCCACAGCTAAGAACCCACTTAATTTATTACTCAAAAATATTTCAAAGCCTGTAACATTCACCTCTATTCCGTTTTCTAAAGCTGTCGAGACCTATTTAAATTGAAAGGGTATTTAATTTAAATAGTTTTCATGCTCCAGCAAATCTCTACCTGGTATGGCAAGCTTGCCAAAAAGGGTTCTGATCGTTTCGACGATCCATATAAAAGCCAGCAGATAATCCTATTCAATCAGGTATGTTTGCTGGGTGCAATCATCTTTATCCCATATAGTCTTTTTTTTGGTTTATTCATCAATACGGCATTATTGGGACTCATTATTTGTAGTTTTGTCCTCCTAGCCACGCCCTATTTGATGGAAAAAGGCTGGATAAATTTTGCCAAAGCACAAGCTTGGTTATCGGTACATCTAGCCACTTTTTTAGCAGTTGGATCAGTAGGCCCCAATGGTCCAGGGCCGTTTACATTCCTATTTACTCCTTGGCTGATCCCCATTTTGCTCCATAAGGACGAGAGGGGATTAAGAATTTTTGCGCTCGCGGTATTACTGATCTGTATCGGCTGGCTTGAACTGGTCGATTATACATTATTTCCAATAGATCTATTAGAGACTTATCAAATAAGGATCGTATATCTAATCAGTTTGGGTTCAGCTTTCGTAGCCGCTATTGGCTCAGCTTTCTACTTTAGTTCAGGTTATTTCCAGCAACAGCGAGAATTATCGGAGAATCTCGAAGTCATGTCCACTCACAATGTTGAGTTAGAAAAGGCTAAGCAAGAAGCCATAGATAACGCCAAAGCCAACGCCCTG
>JBGCFA010000011.1:0-82116 GCA_045106675.1 Bacteroidia bacterium | reverse complement strand
GGGCACTTACGGCAAGCATTGATCACATTAGCAAAACCAGAGAAAAAAGTCTTGCCCGCCGCTTCATTTTCAATAGCGACTAATTCATCAAAGCTAGCTCCCGCACAAAAAGTACGGTCGCCTTCGCTTTTGAGGACGATTACTTTGATCGAGTCATTCGTTCCGCAACGCGTGATCGTATCAGCCAAAGCAGCTAGTAGCTTGCCCGGCAATGAGTTGTGCGAAGGGTGAAAAAAAGTAATGGTCCCTACTCCTTCTTTTATATCTAGGCTGACGTTGCCTTGGGTTCTTTTATCTTCACTCATGATTGATCGTGTTTTCTGACCATAGTTAGGATCGTAGCGATGGCAACAGTCTCATTATCATCATCATAGACATCCACTAGCCACTTGACGATACCTTTGGCGATATCTTCTGGCTCACGTTTTTCTTGATCGATTTTTTCTTTACAGGTAAACTTCACCCCGATGGTCGTACCCGGATAAACAGGTTTGGTAAAACGACATTCGTCGATACCATAATTGAGCAATACAGGACCTTTTTTAGCATCGACAAACAGACCAGCGGCCTTAGCCAAAATAAAGTATCCGTGAGCAACGCGGCCTTCAAAGATGGTTCCATCTAAAGAAGTCTCGTCCATATGAGCATAGAAGTGATCTCCACTCACATTGGCGAAATTGACGATGTCAGTTTGGGTTACAGTATGCTTGGCAGTGATCAAAGTTTCACCAACCACTACATCTTCAAAGTGCTTGCGGAAAGGATGGACGTCCGTCTCAAATTGCTTGCCACCGTATTGATATTGGTTAGTAATCGCTGTCAGCGAACTCGGCGTTCCTTGGATCGCACAACGCTGGAGGTAATGCATGACACCACGCATACCGCCCATCTCTTCGCCTCCACCGGCACGTCCGGGACCACCATGTACGAGCATAGGCATTGGAGAACCATGTCCAGTACTTTCTTTGGCGGACTCGCGATTGAGGACAAGAATACGACCATGATGCGAAGCCGCTCCTAAGACATAATCTCTAGCCGTTTTGTCATCATTTGTAGTGATCGAACTCACCAATGAACCTTTGCCCATTTTAGCCAATTCGATGGCCTCGTCTAAGGATTTATAGGGCAAGATCGTACTTACCGGACCAAAGGCTTCGATTTCATGCGAACGTAGTTTCTTGAAAGGCTCATCGTTTCTCAACAAAACAGGGGCCATAAAGGCTCCTTTGTTCCAATCTGCGCCAACGGCATCCATTTCTGCATCGAGATCGCCATAGACAATTTCGCATTCTTCGGCCAGTTCTTGGACGCGGCGACGGACTTCTTGGACTTGTTCTTTGTTGATGAGCGCACCCATGCGAACGCTTTCCTCGGTTGGGCTGCCGATGGTCATTTTGGCCAATTGCTTGCCGAGGGCAATCTGGAAGTCCTCCACGAGTTTTTCGGGTACGATGATACGTCGAATAGCAGTACATTTCTGACCACATTTCGAGGTCATTTCTCGGCGAACTTCTTTGACGAAGAGATCAAACTCTTCCGTTCCGGGAACGGCATCCTCTCCTAAGATCGCAGCGTTCAGAGAATCTGCCTCCATCGTAAAAGGCACTGCTTCTTGGACGATCCGAGGATGTACTTTCAGTAAACGCCCCGTCGTGGCCGAACCAGTAAAAGTCACGATATCCTGATCGGTAACTGACTCTAAAATCCCTACTCCTGAACCCGTAACCAATTGTAAAGCTCCTGCTGGCAAAATACCAGAAGCAATGATGTCTTTGACCATCGCCTCGGTCAAAAAGGAAGTTTGTTCGGCTGGCTTGACAATGGCCGGTACGCCTGCTAACCAATTGACAGCACACTTTTCGAGCATACCCCAAATCGGGAAGTTGAAAGCATTGATATGAATCGCCACTCCACGCTTAGGCACCATGATATGATGGCCGATGAAGGTTCCCTCGCGAGAAAGATTGGCAAACTCCCCATCGACATAATAGGTCTCATTAGGGAAGCGTTTACGTAGGCTAGCATAAGCGAATAGATTACCTATCCCACCGTCAATATCTACCCAGCTATCGCTTTTGGTAGCGCCAGTTTGATAGGAAATCGGATAATAGCTTTTGCGACCTTCGTGCAGGTAGAGGGCCAGTTTTTTGATCATCTGGCCGCGTTCCTGGAAAGTCATATTGCGCAATGCGGGATTACCCACAGAGCGAGCATAAGCCATCATTTCAGCAAAGTCTAGACCTTCACTGCCTGCTGTGTAGATCACTTCTCCGGTGATCGCGTGATATTGTGGTATGCCTTCGCCAGCATGTTCTTGCCATTGGCCGAGGGCGTAATTTTTGAGTTTAGTTGCCATAAGGAGATTGTAGGAAGCAGCTTGCAAGCCGCTAGTACGTTTTTAAATAATGCTTATTTAGCGTTCCCTAGACTCGCTCTAGGATGGTAGCATAACCTTGGCCAACGCCAACACAAAGCGTAACGAGGGCATATTGTTTTTGCTGTTCGTGTAGCTCTAGAGCGGCAGTTTGCAAGATACGAGAACCCGTCATACCCAATGGATGACCGATAGCAATCCCGCCACCATTAGGGTTGATACGAGGATCTTCGGCATCTAAGCCCCAAGCGTGCAAGCAAGCAAGGACCTGAGCAGAAAAAGCTTCATTGATCTCGATGATGTCCATCTGATCGAGTGTCAAGCCAGCTTTAGCGAGCGCTTTGTTAGAGGCTTGCACTGGGCCGATGCCCATGATACGAGGCTCCACCCCTACTACTGCTGAACTGACGATGCGAGCCATAGGCTTGAGACCATAGCGTTCGACGGCTGAGTCGGAAGCTATCAAAAGAGCGCCTGCACCATCGTTGAGCCCAGAGGCATTACCTGCGGTAACGGAACCACCTTCTTTTTTGAATGCCGGACGTAGTTTGCCTAATACTTCTAAAGAGGTAGTAGGACGAATAAACTCGTCTTGATCGAAGACTAAATCTTCCTGCTTACGGCGAGGAATACTAATAGCGGCAATTTCCTTCGCCAAACGACCACTTTCACGGGCGGCAGCGGCCTTGCGTTGAGAGTGATAAGCAAATGCATCTTGGGCTTCACGTGTGATCCCGTATTTTTCGACTAGGTTCTCTGCGGTTTGGCCCATGCCATCAGTGCCGTAAAGCGCTTTCATCTTAGGATTGATAAAGCGCCAGCCAAAGCTACTATCATGCATTTGGGCATCGCGACCAAAAGGCTTAGATACTTTGGAAATTACCCAAGGGCCGCGAGTCATGTTTTCGACACCGCCTGAGATAAAGACATCTCCATCTCCTGTCTGAATAGCACGATGCGCATGAATCGCTGCTGACATACCCGAAGAACAAAGACGATTGATGGTTTCACCAGGTACAGACCAGGGCAGTCCGCCCAATAGTGCGCACATTCGAGCGACATTACGATTGTCTTCGCCCGCCTGGTTAGCACAACCAAAGATCACATCCTCATATGCCTCCATAGGCACTTCCGGATTGCGAGCCACTAGTTCACGAATAACGTGCGCACCAAGATCATCAGTACGGACAGTAGAAAGGGTTCCGCCAAAATTGCCAATCGCAGTGCGGATACCATCTATGATATAAGTTTGCTTTTGCATCTGTTTTAGTTGAAAAAAGTTTCGTTGTTACGTGCCATACGACGAAGGAGTGGGCTACAACGGTAGCGATCTTCGCGGTACTCATGATAAAGTGTATCCATACGAAGCACACATTCGGCGATGCCGATTTCATCAGCCCAAGCCAGTAATCCTTGTGGGTAATTGACGCCTTTGGTCATGGCAAGATCAATGTCCTCAGCACTAGCAATCTGCCAGAAAAAAGCATCAGCCGCTTCATTGATCAGCATAGTGATGATACGGTCCGCGACCTTTTGGCCTAATTCGACATCTAGATTCGGGAGGGGGCGTTCGGCATCCTCACCATATTCATAATAACCACGGCCCGACTTACGGCCGAGATAACCCGCCTCTGCTAAACGCTTTTGCGTAAAGGCTGGCTTATAACGAGGATCAAAGTAAAAGGCGGTAAAGACCGTCTCGGTAACGATATAGTTGACATCATTGCCGATATAATCCATCAGGGTGAATGGTCCCATACGAAAACCGCCCAAATCAGTCATCGCCCAATCGATGGTAGCTACGTCTGCAATACCTTCTTCGAGAATCCGCAAGGCCTCTCCATAAAAAGGCCTTGCGACACGGTTGACGATAAAACCGGGAGTATCTTTGGTAACAACCGTAATCTTGCCCCAAGATTGGATGATCTCGCTAGCTGCTTTGACAGCTTCGGGATCGGTTTGTAAAGCTGGCACAATCTCCACTAAACGCATCAGGGGAGCAGGATTGAAAAAGTGGATCCCCATGACCCGTTCCGGTAATTCACAGGCTGCTGCAATCGCTGCAACTGAAAGCGATGAAGTATTGGTAGCGAGGATACAGTTCTGTGGGATAAATTCCTCCAGTTTGCGAAAGATCTTTTGCTTGACGTCAAGACGTTCAACCACCGCCTCAATGACTAGCGAACAGTCGGAGAGCTGGGCATAGTCGAAAGCAGGATGAATACGATTGAAGGTACCATCAGCTTGGCTAGGCTCGATTTTACCTTTTTCGACGAGACGGTTGAGGATCTTACGAATTTTGGCGCGAGCCTTATCGAGGCTTTCTTCAGATTGATCGAATAAAAACACTTCATGCCCGTGGGAGGAAGCCAATTGGGCAATTCCACTTCCCATAGAGCCAGCACCGATTACACCTATTTTCATGTTTATTGAGTAGAGAGTAAATAGTATTTAGTACAGAGTAGAAGGTACTAAGATGTGAGGGGGTTAAGGATCAGCATGATCATTTGCTTAATGTCCTTTGAAGATGGGTTTGCGCTTTTCGAGAAATGCATTGACTCCTTCTTGATAGTCATCTGTAGCGCCTGCCTCTATTTGTAAAGCTAGCTCTTGCTCTAATTGCTCAGGCAATTGATTTTGACTTGACAGTTGGAGCAATTTTTTGCTTAACGCTAGACCTTTGGTGGGCATCTTGGCCAGTCGTACCGCTAAAGCTTTATAAGCAGATTCAAATTCTTCCTGCGGGACCGCCTTATAGATCATGCCGATTCGCTGAGCTTCTTCGGCGGGTACCTTCTCTCCTAGCATCATTAGCTCAGTTGCTTTAGCAAGTCCTACCAATCTAGGCAAAAAGTATGTACCACCAGTATCAGGAATCAATCCAATATGTGTAAATGCTTGAAGGAAAGAAGCGTTCTGCGAAGCAATGACAAAATCACAGGCCAAAGCTAAATTGGCTCCTGCACCAGCTGCAATACCATTGACGGCAGCAATGACGGGCATTTGCATGGCTCTAATTTGTCTTACGATCGGGTTGTAATGCTCTTTGATGATCGTCCCTAAATCCAGTCCATTGTCAGGATCGATGGCTTCTTTCAGATCTTGACCCGCACAAAAAGCTTTACCAGTGCCCCTTATCACCGCCGCTCTAATCTTAGGGTCATCACTACAATCTTTTAGTGCAGACTGTAGTGCGAGGGCCATTTCGCGGTCAAAACTATTGTAAACCTTGGGGCGATTGAGGGTGATATAAGCTACATTTTCCTCTTTGACGATGATCAGCTTTTCCATAAGGACAAATATAAGGCTGCAAACTAACTAATGCACGTTAGCTAGGTGACAAATTGAATTTCGAAAGGGCATCTCAAAAATGAATACATATCAAAATGCCTAATCCTCTCTCATCCTAGCAAAAGTGGTAAACTGATTGGGATTATTGTCATTTAGAGTCATTGATTTTATGCGGACTCCCCAACGTCACGGAGCATTTGTGCGTTAATTAAAATGGTAAATGCTTTTCATAAGCAACCGTTTTCTAACCTTATTGGTCTTTACAAAAATATATAATATGCGTAAGTATCTTGTTTTGCCATTTTTGGCCCTTTGTCTTAGCTTCTTTTCATGCGAAAAACTCTCAGAGTTCACGCAATTCAATCTCAACTATACTGCTTCAGTTACGGTTCCCGCAACGGCTGGCATTGATCTTCCTTTTGATCTCTTTACGCCAGATATTGAGACCAATACTGAAACCGAGTTTGAGACTGAAAAAACGAGCAAAGACCTACTTGAAGAAGTCAAACTGACTAAGCTTGATTTGGTGATCACTAGCCCTACTGATGCTGATTTTGAATTTTTGGAAACGATCACTTTCTATCTAGTAGCAGACGGATTACCTGAAATTGCTATTGCGACCAAAGATCCTGTTGTAGATGGTGTTGGTGCAACACTTTCGTTAGATGTGATCGAAGACGACCTCAAAGAGTATATGAAAAAAGAAGGCTTCAAGCTGCGTGCCAATATCAAAACTGATAATACTATTGCTGAAGCGATTTCTATTGAAATAAGCACTTCATTTTTCATTGACGCTCGCATCTTAGGTCAATAAAAAAAGCCCGTTCCGCTTCGCGGAACAGGCAACAAAATAAACAGGTAAGAGGTCTTCAGCTTAAGGCTGTATGATTAGTGCACTATGATTTTTTTTGATTGACTCAAGGTCTCGTCATAGACCCGAAGAAAATAAATCCCAGCCGCCCAATCCGTCTCTGTTAGTTCTATTTGATTAGAGCCAACGTTTAGATCGCTTGGGCGGCTATAGATTTTACGACCATGCTGATCTGCAATTTCAATTATTACAGTAGCAGAGCGTGGTGCCTCAAGAGAGAGATTGAGCTTGGAACCAGAAGCTATGGGGTTAGGAAAAGCCGTGATACTTAAGTTTAGCTCATTAGGGTTGAGCGCAACTTCTACGACTTCTGAATAAGAAAAGGTTCCGTCAAAATCAGTCTGCTTGAGGCGATAATAAAGCTTAGTTATGATTGGGCGTTCATCGTAAGCTTGATAATGAGTGGGGGTTTGGCTGTTACCCGCACCATCTACCTCAGCTAATGGCGAATAACTTTGGCCATTATAGGAGCGTTCGATGGTAAAATAATCGTTGTTTAGTTCGTAGCTAGTAGTCCAATCCAAGCGTACCTGCTCCCCCTCTGCCTGAGCGGTGAAGGATAATAATTCTACTGGCAGATAATCTCCGCAATTGGTCGCTCCTGCATTATAAGGACCGCTGTATGCATCTGCATCAAGCGAACCAAAAGTATTTATTTGATTAGTAAGGCTTAGATTATGTTCAGCACTTGTCATGATAGGATCAGTGTTCGACAAAATCTCGACTGCTCCTAAGCAAGCACCATTGTTTTCAAAACTAAATAATACCTCTTCTTGATCTGAGGCAAAAGGTAAAGGCACTCCTAGTGAGTTTAACCCAATCGAAATCACATCATATCCCGCAGCATCAATGTTATCGTTTAGACGACCATTGACGATCCAACTAGTGCCAGCTATTTTGCTACTCAAATTGTCCACCGTGAAGCTTTCTCCAGCAACATCAGAGTGAGGAACCTTAAAAGTAACTTGAGCCGTGCTGGTCAGGTTATAAGGAAAGTTCCAATTGACAGATGGCTTCATGACGAGCTCATAAGTCTTAGTATCAGGCATTACTCTAATGCCAAACTGCACCTGTGCGTTGATACCATAAGGCATCAACAAGATCAACATGAAGTAGAGAGATTTGATGAAAGTAGATTTTTGCATTTCCTTAACCTGTTTATTGTGATGTCTAGGGAAGACGCCGTACAGAAGCTAGAGGTTAGGATATTTTCGAAATCTTAATTCGCTTGTTGTAAGTATTTTTATTAAGCGAACACCCAAACTTACACACAAAATATATTACACGCAAATAATATTACACATATTATCAATTTATTACATCAAGTCTTATAGCTGATTTCTTCACAAAAAATCGCAATACACTCATATACAAACAGTTACAAGGAAACATCCATCAAAAAAAGGCGAAGACAATCAATAATGTTTCATGGAATTATTTTTACGACCTTCGCCTAAGCGAACGTAAGAATCCCCAAAAAAATTCACAAATTGAGCGTTCCCGACTAGGGATAGAAGTAAGATTTTGGGGATAAACTACCCTTAAGGTTGTGAAAAAGCCCCTCGACTGATACTTTTGACTAAAACCATCCCCATCATGAAATCCTTCCTCAGTGTCCTCTTTGCAGTATTCTTAAGTTTTCAGTGGGCCTGTGCCCAAAAGATCGTGGTCCCAGCCGGACACTCCAATCTCAAAGCAAAAGGTAAAAATGTCTACCTAGAGGTAGATGGCAACAAAATCCCAGAAGTTACGACCGAAGCTTATTTTAGTCTCGCGCAAGCCCAAGGAGATCCCAAAGGCACTAAGGATGGGCTCTACTTTGATTTTGGTT
Source organism: Bacteroidia bacterium (assembly GCA_045106675.1). GTDB lineage: Bacteria > Bacteroidota > Bacteroidia > J057 > J057 > JBCAWW01. Next base: position 73,749 of record JBGCFA010000011.1, on the reverse strand, counting down.
CTACTGCACTCAATGGCACCTTATATTATGGACTGATCCCATATGGTGATAGTAAACACCCCCAACCGGTATTCTTTAAAAGCACCTCTAAAATCTTAGGCGGTAGGGCGACCATATTGATTGGCCAATATCTCAGAGGCCGTTATGATATGGTTGGCTGGGAAAAAAGTGGTGTCGGAGTGATTGGCTATCGTGTTGTCGATGCCGTAGGCGCTGTACTCTATGAAGGCAGAGTACGTTTTAGGGGCACTGGACCATTTGAAGTTGCTCCGAGCTTGACAGAAGGTCCATTTGTCAATCTACTTAGTCCTTATGGTGCGACGATCTCTTTCGAAACCAATCGTTCGCTGCAGGCGACAGTAGAGATCAACGGCAAACGCTTTACCCAAGGTGGGGAATCAGAACATCACGAGATTAGCCTCAGCGGACTTGATCCGAATACTAAGTATGAATACACGGTTCTCTATGATGATTTTCAAGAGACTTATGCCTTGACTACGGCACCGGTTCCCGGAACGCGTGGACCTTTCACTTTTGCTTATGCCTCCGATTCACGTGGAGGACAAGGCGGTGGCGAGCGTGATATCTATGGTGCCAATGCTTATATCATGAAAAAAATTATGGCGCTGGCTACTTATAAGGAGATCTCCTTCATGCAGTTTTCTGGCGATTTGATCAATGGCTATTGCCTCCACCCAGAGGAGATTGATCTACAATACAAAAACTGGAAGCGAGCCGTCGAACCCTTTGCACATTATTATCCAATATATATTTCGATGGGTAATCACGAAGCGCTAAATCGCCGCTTTGATGACGAAAAAAATAAGAAGGTCTATATGATAGACCGTTTTCCTTACGATACTGAGTCCGGTGAAGCTTTGTTTGCCGACAATTTTGTCAACCCTACCAATGGCCCAGAGAGTGAAGACGGTGCCAAATATGATCCAGACCCCGAGACTCAAGATTTTCCTTCCTATTCGGAGAACGTTTTCTTTTATACTTACGACAATACAGCCGTAGTGGTGATGAATTCTGACTATTGGTATGCGCCTACCTCTGGGACGATCCCTTACATTGGTGGAGGTCTGCACGGTTATATTATGGATCAGCAACTCGCATGGCTTGAAAAAACGATTGCGGATTTAGAAGCAAACGCCAATATTGATCATGTCTTTATTACGCAGCACACCCCCTTTTTTCCCAATGGTGGGCATGTAGGAGATGATATGTGGTACCGCGGCAATAATGACTATCGTCCTTGGGTCAATGGCAAAGCCTTACCGAAGGGTATCATAGAGCGTCGCGATCAATTACTAGATATCATTGTCAATCAGAGTAGCAAGGTCATCGCGATCTTGACCGGAGATGAGCATAACTATTGCCGCACCGAGATTGGCCCGACCACCAATATCTATCCAGAAGACTATAGCATGCCCAAGACCGAATTGAGTCGTACGATCTGGCAAATCAACAATGGTGCTGCAGGCGCTCCTTATTATGCGCAGGAACAAACCCCTTGGACTCCTATGGTAGAAGGATTTACTACGCAAAACGCTTTGGTGCTATTTCATGTTGAAGGGGATAAGATCAAAATGGAGGTTCGCAATCCAGATACCCTCGAAGAAATCGATGAATTGCAACTGAGGTAAGCTGGAGTTTTACTCAATCACACAGAGATACAAAAATAGCGTCAAGGCATTGCCTTGGCGCTATTTTTGTATGGAAAACCTCACCCTTACGACATTTGTCGTAAAATAAATTTGCATCTACGACAATTGTCGTTATATTTGCTACGACACTAGTCGTAAACGATGCAAATGAAAGATCAAAAGAAGTCATTTTCTCCCTCCGAAGCAGAACTCGAAATTCTCCAAACCCTCTGGGAGATTGAACCTGCTAGCGTGCGTCAAGTACACGAGCATCTGCAAAGCCAAAAGCAAGTTGGCTATACCACCACGCTCAAGCAGATGCAACGTATGACTGAAAAAGGCATGCTACTCAAACTAGCCGAGAGCACCCCCCATCAGTTCAAGGCCATCGTTCGCGAGAGCGAAGTACAAAAGACCATGTTCAAGCGCTTGCTCAACACTGCCTTCAAGGGCTCAGCCATGCAACTCGTCATGCACGCCCTAGGGGAAACCAAAACTGATCCCAAAGAAATCGCACAACTCGAAGCTTGGCTTCAACAACAAAAAGACAATGAATAAACTTGCATTGATCTTCGAAAACACATGGACAGAAGCCCTAGGTTGGACACTATTGCACTCACTCTGGCTTGGTGCTTTGCTTTGTCTCCTTTGGCGCATTAGCCTACTAGGCAAACGCAGCCCCGAATGGCGTTACCTTAGCTCTCTGGTTACATTGGGTAGCCTATTTGTCCTCATCATCATCACCTTCGGTTGGGAATTGAGCCAATTGAATGCGCTCCAAAATATTGAAATCGAACTTGATGCAACGCAGCTTTCGACTAGCCCCAATCCAGTCAACACAAATCTAGAGCTCACAGAGCAAAACAATTTACTGACCAATCTATCAGCATGGATAAAGCCTTATTTCCCTTGGCTAAGCCTTGCCTGGTTAGGGGGAATTTTCATTCTCAGTTTACGACTGATCGGCGGTTGGCTCTATCTAGAATACCTCAGGCGTAGCGGACAGCATATCGTTCCACTGCAGTGGCAAGAACAAGTCGAACAACTCAGTCTCAAATTGAATATCAAGCGTCATGTACGTTTGCTAGAGTCCAATTTATTGGATCATCCAATCACCATGGGTTTTCTCAAACCGATCATACTATTTCCCATCGGAATGATCAGTCAAATGTCCCCAGAGCAAATTGAAGCCATTTTATTACACGAACTAGCTCATATCAAACGCGCAGATTACCTCGTCAACTATTTTCAGAGTATCGTCGAGATCGTTCTTTTTTATCATCCTGCTGTGTGGTGGATCAGTCAAGATTTGCGAGAAAGTCGAGAACATTGTTGCGATGATCTCGCCCTCCGTCAAGGCTATGATCGCTGGCAGTATGCACAGGCACTTTTACAACTCACAAAAACAAACATTTCATCTAAAACCATTTTTGCTATGTCCCTTACAGGAAACAAACACAGTCAACTTAGTCGTCGGATTCAACGCTTATTTGGGCGTTATACTCCTGAACGCTTCATGTCCAGAGGCCTACTGATGGCGATTCTCCTCAGTGGTAGCCTCATGACATGGGCCTTTCACTCAGCGCCAGTCCCTACAAATGCTGATACCAACGAAACCGTAGATCAAACTCTCGGCGAGAAGTTCTTATTTAAGATTACTCAGAACAGCAGCATCCAAGAGATCGACAAATTCAATGTAATCATGCGTAAGTATGGCTATGAGCTAGAAACGGTCGTTCGCGATGAAGCGCTAAAAATCCAAACAGTCATCATCGCAAAAACCACTCCTGATGGATATCCTATCACTATCAGTGAATTCAAAAGTGTCTCTACTTATGCTACAGGAGGTACCAGTGATCCTCTTAATTTTCATGCAGATGGGGTAATTTCTGTTGCTTGGGATGAGGATGAAGTGGTTACAGGTAGTACAATCGCGGAGCCCACTCCAGTAGAACCCATCATCGTAGAGGGCAGAAATGTCATTGAAGCTCAAAATATCAAAATTGATTCTTTCAAAATCGTGGAGGAAAACACGAATGAGCCTGCAACAGTTACTGTTAGAGGATCATTAAGAAAGGAGTCTGAACCCTTATATGTGATCAATGGTGAGCTATTTGACACAGGATCTCAAAGCGAAGTACAGGAATTGATAGATGAAATTATCCAAACGAATGAAGTCGAGCGAATCAACATCCTCAAAGGTGAAGCAGCAGTTGAAACATATGGCCCCGCTGCAATTGTAGGCGTGGTCGAAATTGAATTAAAAAATTCTGATCAAGAATCCCCACTTGTATTAAAAGGGAAATTGTATCAAGCTGACCCACTCCAAGAGGTCGAGCTAGTGATGGGCCAACAAGCAGCCTCCTTATTTGAGGGCGAGTCCCAGCTAAGTCCGCTCATCATCCTTAATGGCAAGCCTTTATCTGCATATCCAATCTCTAAAAACACATTATTCGTCGAAATGGATGATCAGGTTCCGAGTTTATTACCCGCTATCGCCGATGATGTGCAGACGATCAATGTGTATAAATCAGAAAAAGCAACTCATCTCTTTGGCGAAGATGCTCGTGGTGGAGTAATCGAGATTACCATGAAAGATAGGGCCGTCAATGACCTTTTGGCGAGACAACAGCCTTTACAACAGAGTGTAGACCTCCAGATTTTCCCTAATCCAGCAAATGATCAATTATCCCTAAGCTTTGAATTGCCGCGAGCAACTGAAACAAAAGTTTGGGTAACTGATATGAGTGGACGCGAAGTGCTCGGCGTATTCAATCTCCCTTTGGCGCAAGGCCCTCACGAAATAGAGTTTGATACGAAGCAACTCTCAAGCGGTACTTATATCGTCAATCTGCAGTATGATAACCACTTAATGCAACGTAAGCTCATCATTAAGTAAATGCTTTAAGATAAAAAAACGGGCTGGATTCATTTCCAGCCCGTTTTTTCTATTTAATGAGAATCATTTCTTTTTCAAAAACGCCCCATAACTAATCGCTGCCTTGAGAGGCTCTACCCTATCCATCGGTAGATCGTTAGAGATAATGGTAATATCTTTTTCTACTGCAAAGCCTGCCTCACTGATCAATTCTTTGAGGATATGTAGGCTAGAAAAGCCTCTGCGAGAACGCACCGGTGCATTGACAGTAGCACTAAAAAACACGGTCCCGTTCTGATTAAGTAAGTCTTTGATCTGAAGGAGCGTACGTAGCGGATCTTCCATACGACCTAGGATCTGTCCCAGAACGATAAGATCGTACTTATCCTTGGGTTCAAAGCTATCGAGATCAGCTTTGAGAAAGGAGATTGGTCGCCCAGACATATAATCATGAGCAAGATCAGAGGTGCCTTCATTAAATTCCATCACCTCATAAGAACCCGTCCAACTAATCAGATCCATCGTATCCTCTACCCAAACCCATTGATCGCCGCAAAGCTCTAGATAGCGCAAAGGCCCTTCGACATAATCTCCTAAAGTCTCCTGATAAAAACGACTCAAACTAAATTGTTGACGCCACAAAAAACGCGCTAGCATCATTCCATTCAAGTGTATTTCACTATCTGTGGCCGCTTCAGGAGTAAGTTGCGGTTCTGAAAACAAGCGATTTCCCAAGGAAAGTCTCATTCTTTCTTGCAAAGTCTTTTCGATGATTTGGAGATAAGCATCTACGCCATAATCCAATTCATGGCCTTCTTTGTCGAGATAGTTTTCATAGCGATCGTAAAAGCGATCAAAGCGATCGAGCGCATTTTGATCCCAATCTTGTAAGTCTAATCGTAATTTTTGAGCGTGGCGGGGATTTTTTGCAGCAATCTTGTCGATTACTAAATCTACATTTTGGGACATGTGAAAGTGGGGACTGAAGTTGAAAAAACACCTGTTACAGATAATGGATATTACCCCACAATAATAGTATCAATTGGATTACTTATACAGGACATACTGCTTAGACTCTAACATCATTTTCAATTAAGCGTTCTGCCCCGCTATAAACATTGAATCGCTCTGGTTTCAAAAATCCAATCAAAGTCTGCTGGTGGCGTTCAGCTAGCTGAACGGCCAAAGAAGTAGGCGCTCCCAAAGCCACAATCACGGGTAAACTGGCTTGGATGGCTTTCTGCACCAATTCAAAACCCACTCTACCGCTCAAAAACAGTATCGTATCCTTTTTATTGATCTCCTTTGCCTGAGAGAGCGCACCGATCAGCTTATCAAGCGCATTGTGGCGACCGATATCCTCACGCACTAACATTAGGTCTCCAGCCATAGAAAACAGCGCAGCAGCATGGATACCTCCCGTATGTCGAAAAAGGCTCTGGCGTTCGCCAAGGGCGTCTGCGAGCTTTGCCAAGATAGTTGGATCGATAGCGGCCTTGCCGAACGCTAGCCTCTCGCAGCTTTGAAAAACCGTCTCTATCGCCGTCTTGCCACACACACCACAACTGCCACTACTATAAAAATTGCGTTCCATCCGTTCGATCTCTCCCTCCCAATCAGGCTGCATAGAGACGCGCAGCACATTGTCTTGCTCCGCCGGGTCTTTGACTTGCTCACAATAGCGCATGCTCATCACCTCATCAGGAGACTCTATCAGCCCTTCACTCAGTAGCAGGCCCATTGCCAACTCGAAATCCTGTCCCGGTGTCCGCATCGTAATCGTCAGCGGACGTTCCTTGCGGGCCGACTTCGAACCATATTGCAAAAGGATCTGCAAGGGTTCTTCTACCGCAATGAGGTCTGAGACCGGAGTTAATTGGCCTTGCGTATAGCGCTGAATATTGAGTTCTTGGACGGAAGTATGCATAAAACGATATAAGAGTTCCTTAAATCCTTATCTTTGATTATGAAAATTACGCTACTAGCATTTGGGATCACAAAAGATATTTTTGGCCAGAGGCAAATCGAACTGGAAGTACCAGACTCATTGCAAGTAGATAGTCTATTGACTCACTTGGGCCAAACATATCCAGCATTGAAGCAGCTTGTGAGTCTCAGAGTAGCGGTCAATGAGGAGTACGCAAAGTCCGATCATAAGATCAGTCCCAATGACGAAATCGTATTGATCCCCCCAGTAAGTGGAGGATGAGAAACGAATAATATGGAATATATAGAATTGAGTGAGGCTCCTCTCGTACCGCAAAAAGCGATCGATCAAGTCGCAGATGATGCTTGCGGAGCGATCGATGTTTTTATCGGGACAGTACGCAATAGTACCCAACACAAGAGTGTAGAACGCCTAGAGTTTGAAGCTTATGCAAGCATGGCTAAAAAAGAAATGCGCAAAATTGCCTTGCTCGCTAAGGAAAAATGGCCCGTCAAAAACATCGCCATGCACCACCGACATGGCATCCTAGCCATTGGTGAAATTGCAGTTGTTATCGCTGTATCTACTCCACATCGAAAAGCCTCATTTGAAGCCTGCCAATTTGCTATCGACAGCTTGAAAGAAAGTGTCCCAATATGGAAAAAAGAGGTATTTGAGGATGGTGAGGTATGGGTTGCAGCACATCCATAGAGCTCAGCGAGTTCATTATTGATTCCCCATTGGCGCACAAAATTAAACCCTTTAAGGTTCTGCTTCATCAGATGAAGGTGGAAGAGAAAATATCTACCTTCTTGATGCGTATATTTATATTGTTATTATTGAGGATAAATAGACTACTATACATTACAATCAAACAATAGTTCGAAAAACAAAACAAAAAGCATCAATCAAATTCGCCTAGTTTTTAATTGCTTCTTTTCCCAACACTGCATCAAGCAATAAGTAATAGCTCACTTTACAAACCCAATCCTGTCCATCTTAGGATGACAGCAAAGCAATATGAAAAGCAGTAAGTTTTTATTTAAGACTTTTGTAATTATCACCGAGGCGATATTACTCAACCTCTGTGTCAAGTATGCTTTTTATCTTCGTTTCGATCGTTTTGAAAACCAAGACATTGCCTACTCGGCTTTATCCCTCATTTTCGTTCTAGCCTGGATATTAGCCTCCCTCTTCAACAATAGTTACGATTCTCGTCGATTACAGCGTTTCATGCCTTTTTTAAAAGGTTTAGTCTCGACGCTGTTCATCCATTTGTTTATAATTACCTTCTATATAGTTTCCTTTAAGGAAGCGATTATCTCCCGTAATTTCCTCTTCTATTCCTATATCTTGGGCATCTTGACGCTGATAGGATTTAGGGGCATTCTGATTATTGGGTACAACTATTATAACAATGTTACCTACAACATCCGTAAGATCGCAGTCGTAGGTTCTGATAGCTCAATCTCTGATGTATTTCATCATTTTGACTCCAAAAACACCACCGTATATCGCTTTTTGGAGCATATCGATCCCAAAATCAATCAGATTGAAAAGGATAAACTGGTACGCGAAACCGTCGAAGAGTTGAAAGCTTTTTGCTTGCGCGAACAGGTCAATGAAATCTACCTTTCCATCTCCTTAGCTAGCGAAGAACTAATTGAAGAGATGGCTCATTTTGCCGATACCAACTTCATTTACTTTCGTTTAGTTACGAGCTTTGATGTCTTCGGCAAACGTTCCGTTAACGTTGAGTATCTCGGACATATTCCGATCCTTGGCCTACGTAAGGAGCCTCTCAAGATCCTGATCAATCGCATGATAAAGCGGGCTTTTGATATCGTCTTTTCCAGCCTGGTCATCATATTGATTTTCCCGATTCTCTTTCCGATCATCGCGATCTTGATCAAACTAGAATCTAAAGGCCCAGTCATTTTCAAACAATTGCGTACAGGCAAAAGTCGCAAAGAGTTTTGGGTCTATAAGTTTCGCACGATGACCATCAATCAGGACTCAGACCGCCTACAGGCTGTCAAAGGAGACCAACGCATTACCCGTATTGGTGCTTTGATGCGTAAGATGAGCATAGACGAAATGCCACAGTTCTTCAACGTTTTATTGGGTCATATGTCTGTAGTAGGACCACGACCTCATATGCTCGTGCATACCGAAGAATACTCTCAAATCATCGATAAATATCTTTTCCGACACTTTATCACTCCCGGTATCACCGGACACGCCCAAGTACACGGTTTACGTGGTGGCACAATGGACCCAGATTTGATGAAAAAAAGAGTTGAATACGATTCTTGGTATATCGAGAACTGGAGCCTTATCTTAGACATCAAGATCATCTTGATTACTCTCTGGAAGGTCACTCACACCGAAGACAAAGCTTACTAACACTGGCCCCATCTCTCATGGAAACGGTCCGTATCCTCAATCTCGACATCCATAATCTTCACTTTGACGAGTTTTTGCAAACGCTCGAAAAAGGGGTCGTATTTACGCCCAATGTGGATCACTTGATGAAACTGCAAAAGGACCGCAGCTTTTATGAAGCCTACGCTCAAGCAGATTATGTGGTCTGTGATAGTCGGATTGTTCAACTGTCTTCGACTTGGGCTACGGGTAGCGCTATCAAAGAACAGATTGCAGGCTCAGACTTTTTCCCGGCCTTTTGCCAATATCATGCTGCGAATACGGATCAGATGCGGGTTTACCTCCTCGGAGGAACGCAAGAATCCGTTCGGCAAGCCGCAAAAAACATAAATACCAAAGCCAAGGCTCCCATCATCCATGATGGTTATAGCCCTCCTTTTGGCTTTGAAAACGATCCAGTTGAGAATCAGCGCATCCTCCAACAAATCAATGACTCAGCTGCGACTGTACTCGCGGTCGGTTTAGGAGCGCCCAAGCAAGAAAAGTGGATCATGGCTCATCGCCATCTTTTGCCCAACATCCGTTTGATATTTGCTATCGGAGCCACGATTGATTTCCAAGCCGGTTTAGTGCAGCGTTCCCCGAAGTGGATCAGCAAAATAGGTTTGGAGTGGCTACACCGCATCTTTCAAGAACCTGGACGTATGCTCAAACGTTATTTAGTTGACGACCTCCCGTATTTCTATCTCATTTGGCAACAAAAACGTGGCAAATACCGCAATCCTTGGTCTGATGATCGATAAAAGGATTTTGGGAACTGCTAGCTTTGAATCGTAGTTTTAGATCATTGTTTTCCTCGCTTATATATGCAGCACATCAAAGATACCATCGCCCAATCAGTGGCCATCAAATCTCAGCTTCTAGAAGATGAGGGGCTACTTCGTTCTCTGCAGGAGGCCACCGAAAAGATGTGTCAAGCACTCCAATTAGGGCATAAAATCCTCTTTTGCGGTAATGGAGGCAGTGCGGCTGATGCCCAACACCTAGCGGCAGAGCTTTCTGGACGATTTTATTATGATCGTCCGCCCCTCAATGCTGAAGCCCTCCACGTCAATTCTTCTTATCTCACAGCCGTAGCCAATGATTATGGCTATGAAGAGACCTTTAGTCGCCTGATGCTCGCCAAAGGACGTGCAGGTGATGTCTTAGTGGGACTTTCTAGTTCTGGCAACTCGCCCAATGTCGTCAAGGCCATGCAAACTGCCCAGCAACAAAACATCATGACCCTCGGCTTCACCGGGCAAGGAGGTGGCAAGATGAAAGCATATTGTGATTATCTGATCGCTGTGCCGACTGAGGATACGCCTCGTGTGCAAGAGTGCCACCTACTTTTGGGCCATATCTTCTGCGAACGCATCGAAAAAACCTTATTCCCTCCTACTCTATGAGTCAAGCCTTCCCATTGAGTCTCAAAGACATAGACCGTTCATGGACTTTGTTTATCGACCGAGACGGTGTAATCAACCAGAAGCGAGACAATGACTATGTAAAACGCTGGGAGGAGTTTATTTTTATCGCTGGAAGCCTTGCTGCATTGAATCATTTTAGACAGTTATTTGGCCGTATGTTGATCGTAACCAATCAACGCGGAATCGACCGAGGCCTTATGACAGAAGAAGATTTAAGCATCATCCATCAAAAAATGTTGGCGGAAATAGCAAATCAAGGCGCTCAAATCGATCAAGTATACTACTGCCCTCATCATCCAGAAAATGATCATCGAGCCTGGCGTAAACCACAAATAGGGATGGCATTACAAGCAAAAAAAGACTTTCCAGAGATAGATTTCCAGCGTTCGATCATGATCGGAGACGCATGGAGTGACATGGAGTTTGGTCGTAATGCCGGTATGCACACCATTTGGATATCGAGTCAGGAGATGCCCGTGGCGAACGCTCCTTTGGTTGATTTACAATTGCCTTCTCTTCACGCTTTAAGTCAATTATTGCCATAAACGCGCCCCCTTTCTATGCTTTTTAACTCTCTGGCATATTTGGCATTTTTTCCAGCGGTGGTGGGTTTATTCTTTATCCTCCCACATCGCATACGCTGGATGCTATTGCTGGCAGCGAGTTATTATTTCTATCTCTCTTGGAAGGCGGAATACCTCATTCTCATCATTTTCTCGACGCTAGTGGCTTATTTTTCGGCCATCCAGATGGAACGCAGCGATCAGGCGAGCACCCGTAAACTATATCTTAGCCTCTCCGTCATCACCAATTTAGGCGTCCTTTTCTTTTTCAAATACTTCAATTTCGTCAGTCAATCTGTCCAGTCAATGCTGGATCAGTTTACGATATCTGCGGAGACGCCTTACTTTGACTTTTTGCTGCCTGTAGGGATTTCCTTTTACACATTCCAGACGCTCAGTTATACCATCGACATCTATCGCGGCCAACAAAAAGCAGAAAAGCATATAGGCATCTTTGCCCTTTACGTGAGCTTCTTTCCGCAATTGGTGGCAGGGCCAATCGAGCGTCCCGGCAATCTGATTCCTCAGTTCAAGCAAGTGCAAACGCTCAAGTATGAGCAGATATCAAGTGGAATCAAATTGATGCTTTGGGGATTCTTCAAGAAGTTAGTGGTGGCAGATCGCTTAGCACTGTACGTCAATGAAATCTACGGCGATCCTCAGAATTTTTCTGGACTGACGCTACTATTAGCCACGATTCTATTCTCTTTTCAGATTTATTGCGACTTCTCTGCTTATAGCGACATCGCGATCGGTACGGCTCGTTGCATGGGCTATGACCTCATGGAAAACTTTCGCAGGCCCTATTTTGCCCCTAATATCGCTGACTTTTGGCGACGCTGGCATATCTCGCTTTCCACTTGGTTTAGAGACTACTTATATATCCCCCTCGGAGGCAATCGAGTGGCGGTCCCGCGCTGGCATCTCAATCTGATGATCGTTTTTGTCATCAGTGGATTATGGCATGGCGCCAATTGGACCTTTGTACTCTGGGGTGCTTTACATGCTTGCTATCTAGTAGGGAGTTTAGTTTTGACCCCTATTCGGGAACGCTTTGCTGCGGCCTTGCCGAACGCTCTCAACCAAATTCTCAGTATCATATTCACTTATGTCTTAGTGCTGCTAGCTTGGGTCTTTTTCCGAGCCGAAAGCATAGACGACGCGTTCTACGCAGTAGGCCAGATCATAAAACTCCAAGGTCCGCTCTACTACAAAGGCTTCTTTTTGATCCATCTCGTCTATTCCTTTCTCGCTATCGGTCTATTGATGGCGGTGGAGTTTTATCAAGAATGGGGAGAGAAGAGTCGCTTGGCTAAGATTCAGATTCCGGCGAGCCTTACTTATGCGAGCCTGATCGTAGCCATCGTGCTGCTCGGTGTATTTGATGGCGGTCAATTTATCTATTTTCAATTTTAACATGCTGAATAAAAAAACATAAAATTATAGTCATCCCCAACTCCCTCCAAAGGGGGATATCCCCCTTTGGAGGGAGTTGGGGATGAAAAAGCTTTCACAATAAATGCTGAATTACAATCAAACTTCCATAGCGATCCGACAGCTCCTCATCAAAGGAGGACGTTTTGTATTGCTATTGGTCGTACTGGATTTGCTGATTGGTTGGGGGCTGCAAAAGTGGTATTTCAGTCAGTCTTCGGGCAAATATCACCGCATCACTTATGCATTGCAAGAGACCGAGGCCGAGATATTATTTGTCGGCACTTCGCATACTGTGAGGCATTTTATTCCGTCCATATTTACGGATAGCCTTGGTATGAGCGCCTACAATCTCGGAGCTAGAGGTCAACATTTATATTATTGTGACGCTATGCTGGAGGGTATTTTGGCTCGCTATACCCCACGCAAGATCGTGATCAACATCGATCGGGATTTGTTTTATGGACAAGCTAATTTTGATAAGCTCTCTGATCTCAAGCCTTATTATTGGAATACCCCCGTTTTAAGGTCGCATTTACAGCAGAGAGGATCAATGGAGAGGTTTTTGCTGCTTTCTAAACTTTATACCTATAACTCGACCCTCGTGCACCTGCTGCGATATAGCGCCAAGGCGCAAAAAGATTTTAACGGCTATCTACCCTTAGACGCTAGTATGCCAGATAATTATCAACCACTAGTAGCAGATACGAGTGGCGATGATTTTATCGCCTCTGAGATTCAAGTCGCGCTCCTTGAGCAACGCATCGTCCAAGCAAAGCGCGCTGGAGCGGAGGTTTATCTGGTAATCTCTCCTATAATTTCTGGCGATTGGATTCGTAATAGGAGGATCGAAGCTATGGCTAAAAGACAATCGGTCCCATTGTGGAATTACGCTCAGGATCAAAGACTTGTCGGCAAAAACCAATATTTTGGGGATGAAATTCATCTCAACCACGCTGGCGCAGAAATCCTATCTAAGGACCTCGCCCACCAAATCAAATACTATTCACCAGCGATGCCTGTTTTGAATGTCAATGAATAAGACCATTATTTATATTATCGGGGCAGGCCGCAGTGGCACCACCCTTTTAGATGTCCTTTTGGGCAATGCTGACGGTATTTTTAGCGGCGGGGAGATGAATCGTTATCCAGTGGATGAAGGCGTCGTCAAAGGGCTTGAAAGCAAACCGGAGCGTACCCTCTTTTGGGATTCATTTGGCAGGGATTTTTTGCCGCAAATTGATCTCAATCATCAAAAAGACATTCATCACAAAGTAGAGTATCATACCCAATACCTCAAAAGGCTAGTTGGTTTGAATAATGAGCAGGCGTATCTAGAGTATCAGGCATATCTGGAGAAGTTTTACGCCATGCTATTTGATCGTATAGATGAGGATATAGTGATCGATTCGTCAAAGTATCCGGGCCGGGCACTTGCGATGAGCGAAACGCTCAATTATCGAACTTGCTACCTCTACATCAAGCGTGATCCAGTCCAAGTGGTTCGTTCTTTTGCAAAAACAGACGTATATATCCCGACCAAAAGCTGGAGCAGCGCCAATCTCTACTACCTAACCGTCAATTCTCTTTGTCAATATACCCTCAGTAAATTACGGCCGCACCACCCTATCCATGAGATCCGCTATGAAGAATTGGTGCTTGAACCCGAAAAGGTTCTCACTGATATCGAAACGGCCTTTGACTTAGACCTCAGTACCGTCAAACAAAAGGTAGCCAATGATGAGTTTCTGCAAGTCGGGGAGTTATTTGCAGGACATACCCTACGGATGCAGGAGCAGATCAAACTAAGGCGTAAATTATCGGCAAAGCCAGACAGTAGCATCAAAGATATCCTCACTCGCCTCATCAATCGCCCCGTTTATAGCCTCTAATACTTGGCGCAAACTCCCCATATATCGGCTTTGCCTAGCCTAGCGGTCCTCATGACCATTCACAATCGTCGCGAAAAGACGCTTGCTGCTTTGCAATGCCTTTATGCCCAAAGTGCCTTATCAAACTTTCAGATGAGCATTTTGATCCTAGACGATGGCAGTAGCGATGGTAGCAGTGATGCCATCTTAGCGCAGTTTCCAAGCGTACAAATCATCCAAGGCGACGGACAGTATTTCTGGAACAGAGGGATGCACTACATCTTTGGAGAAGCGCTCAAGCAAGATTTTGACTTCTACCTTTGGCTCAATGACGATACTTTTTTGTATCCAGATGGCCTAAGTAAGATGTGGACTGCTTGGCAGACTTTAGCAGCAAATACGATCATCGCCGGCAGTACTCAAGACCCAAATACTCTAAAGACTACTTACGGAGGATTTATCCGTGCCAGTCGATGGGCCCTGAAGTTACACGAAGTGGAGCCAGAGGAGGCACCAAAGCAAATCACGACTATGCATGGCAATTGTGTCTTGATCCCCAAGGCTGTCAGCGATCTAGTGGGCAATATTGAGCCCTACTATCGTCATCGCTGGGGAGATCCCGATTATGGACTTCGTGCTGGTAAATTAGACTGCGGTATTTATCTCGCCTCTGGCTATGTAGGTGCTTGTGAGGCTAATCCCTTGGCAGAGGCTTGGACCGATCCCTCTTTAGCGCTACGCGAACGCGTGGCTGATTTTCACTCCATCAAAGGCTATGGCCGCAAAGATTGGTTTTTTTATGTGCGCAGACATGGCGGCTTACTTTGGCCATTACTGTGGCTAAAGCCCTATCTTGATATGCTATTGAGTAGCTTCAAAAATCGTTTAAGCTCCACGCAGCCTGCATGAAAAAACTTCTCTTCATCACTTCTCAGCTACCTTACCCTCCCGTCAAAGGAGGTGTGATCGTGTCTTGGAACCTACTTCGCCGCCTTGCGGAACGCTTCGAATTATCCGTTATCACGGTACTCAAAGGGGATGATCCCACACATGAAGCAGCCTTTAGAGAGCAGATAACGCTCGCAGATTATTATAGCGAAGAGATCAATATTGGGCGTTCGCCAGGGGCGCTCCTCAAAAGCTACCTCCAAGCAGTACCGATCAACTTTATCCGTAACTACTCTAGCGTTCTCGCAGAGAAAATCCACCAAAGCCTCCCGCAATATGATTATGCATTAGTGGACCATTACGAGATGTTTCAGTATATCCCTAAGACTGGCAAAACCCCTCCAATCATCCTCCATGAGCACAATGCCGAGCATGTGATGTGGGAGCGCTACGCCAAACTGAGCAAAAACCCCGTCCGAAAACTGCTCAGCAGCCTAGAATCTAAACGCATTAGAGCTAAAGAGGTAGCGTTCTGCGAGCGAGCAGACCTAGTACTCGCCTACCCCAATGATAGAGAAATCTTGCAGCGTCTCACTAGTAAAAATGTCCGTTTTCAAGAGATCACACCTTGCGGAGAAGAGCAGTTGCAGGAGGAGCCCGAGCTAGTTTGGGACGAAACCGAAGAAGCCTTATTGTTTGTTGGTAGTCTGGGTTGGGAAGCGAATCGTGATGGGCTGATATGGTTTTTGGAGCAGGGCTGGGAATCACTCAAAGCACAAGTACCAGCCGCTAAATTTTATATCGTAGGAGCCGATCCAGACGATATGTTACGCGGCCTTGCCGAACGCTTTCCTGACGTAATTTTGACAGGTTTTGTGGATGATTTGGAGCCCTACTATCGGCGATCTAGGGTTTTCGTATCACCTTTGCGCTTTGGGAGCGGCATCAAAATCAAAGTCATCAATGCCGCCCATCGAGGCATACCGACAGTAACTACTTCCATCGGAGTCGAGGGGATGCCTTTTAATAACGGACTTGACATTTTTTTTAGCGACGATATTCCTACCTTTGTAAAAGATTGTACACAACTCCTTCAAAATCAGTCCCAATGGGAGCAGATGAGGGACAAAAGCAGACAATTTGCACGCCTACATTTTTCGTGGTCAGAAATGCTAAAACGGATCACGAAGCAAATAATGTCTTTGGACAAACAGTTTTAGCCATAGGCCCGTATTCCAACGGATATATGGACAAAAAGCACTTACTTCCGGCAAATTATGGTAGAAAGTAAATCGGAAGCATTTAGGCTTGATCTAAGTCAATACGAATACGTACCAGCTATCTGTGTGGTGGGTTATAATCGCCCAGACTCATTGCGTCGAGTACTCAGTGCTTTGCAGGCTTCTTTTTGCCCTGAAGGAGTGCAATTGGTGATTAGTATTGACCGTTCGATATCTGCTGATCCTTTAAATGAAGTCGTAGTACAAATTGCCGAAGAGTTTGATTGGGACCGAGGCCCCAAGGAAGTTATTTGGCGAGAGCAAAACATCAATCTGCCTGATCATATATTGGTATGTGCGGATTTGACGGAGCAATATGGATCCGTACTCATCATTGAGGATGATCTCTTTTTGGCGCCCGATTTTTATCGATTTGCCATAGAGGCTACCAACTTTTATAAAGACGAAGAGCAAGTTGCAGGCATCGGGCTTTACAGCTGCATCAATAATTCGTTTGCCCATCACCTCCCTTTCTATCCTATTCCAGACGGTTCATCGGCATTATTTCTACAGATACCCTGTTCTTGGGGACAAGTCTGGACCCAAAAGCAATGGCGGTCCTTTAGAGTTTGGTGGGATAAAAAGACAGGTTTTAGCGAGACTGATCCGATGCCCGAGAAAGCCAAACATTGGGGCGCAAACGCTTGGGACAATCATTTTATCAAATATCTCTGCGAGCAAGGCAAATACTTTGTCTGGCCCTATCAGGCTTACTCAACCAATTTCATGGATGCGGGAACGCATTTTGATGGCGAAGGCAATCATTATCAATCGCCTTTGCAGATGGGAAAAGTGCCTTTACAGTTCCATACGCTCGCTGAGTCTCATAGCCGTTATGACGCCTATTTTGAGATCGAACCGGCTATCCTAACTGATTATTTACCAGCCCTCAAGCAATACGACTTTATCGTCGATCTATACGGCATTAAGCAGTTGGGTCTCTTTGAAGCCCAATATGTATTGACCCAAAAACCTGTACAAAATTCACTCATGAGTTTTAGCAATAAGCTCAAACCCTTTGAGATGAATATCATTCAAAACATCCCCGGAGCGAATATACATCTGGTAAAAAAATCAGAAGTCCTTAATCTCGAAGCACGAGAACCGATTCACCTCTTTGACTATTATTACAGCCATATACCCATCAAAGCCTTATTAAGACTCCTCAAGAAACGTATTCTCAAACGTCTCTCGCTTTAATTATCGGAGGCTTACGCCTACTATCGTGATCAAAAACTGGCTCATACAGCTAAAATCTTCTCCCGGATTTAAAAAATACCTGGAGAATATTAGTTGGCTCATGGGAGGCAAAATCCTCCAGATGGGGATTAGTTTTTTGGTAACAGCATATGTCGCACGTTATCTGCAAGACGAAGGTTTCGGCACGCTGAACTATGGCAAAGCAGTCATTCAGTTTCTATTGATTTTTGTGGGCCTAGGGCTACAAGGCATCAACATCCGCAATCTAATTGATGATCCAGCCAGTCGAGGCGCCATCTTAGGTACTGCTTTACAAGCCCGACTCTACGTGGGTTTGAGTATGGTCGCCATCATACTGGGAGGGATCTGGCTGTTACCGGAGGGCTTTCATGACGAGATCACTAATACCTTGATATTAGTAATGGCTGTTTCGGCGATTTTCCGAACGCTCGACACCTTTGATGAGTTTTTTCAGGCGGAGGTCAAATCCCAATATGCGGTTTGGAGTCGGAGTATTAGCACCGCTCTTTTTGCCGCGATTCAATTGTACTTAATCTACATTCAAGCCGATTTGATATGGTTTGGCGTTGCCTTTAGCATCCGCAACGCGGTGATGGGCATTGCCTATTTTGCCTTTTATGTCAAAAAATATGGATGGCCCAAAGCCTTTCATTGGGATGCGATCTATTTCAAGCAATTGATCAAAGATGCTTGGCCGATGATCTTTTCGGGTATGGTGATTTTCATCTATATGCGAGCCGATCAATTGATGTTAATGCACTTGGCCTCGGATACCGAAGCACTCGCCAAAGCCGCAGTCGGACAATACTCGGCTGCTTTACGCTTGTCTGAGGTATGGTTTGTCTTCGGACCACTCTTGGCTGGAGGACTCTTTCCGGCCATCCTCAATGCGCGCAAAAAAGGAACGGATTTCTATCATAAGCGTTTGCAGCGCTATTTCAGCCTTATGGTAGGGGTGGCTTTAGTCATTACGATCCCGATGGTGATTTTTGGACCCAGTCTTTTGACTTGGAAATATCTGTTTGGCCCGAATTATGCACAAGCAGGCGAGATCTTGATCATACATTGTTGGACGCTGGTTTTTGTATTTTTAGGTAACGCGAGTAGCAATTACCTAATCGCAGAAAATCTCCAAAAAATCACTCTTTACCGCACCCTCATGGGTGCCATAATCAATATAGGACTCAATTGGTGGCTGATCCCAACGATTGGCATCAAAGGTGCGGCGATCGCCACACTGATATCACAGGCATTTGCGTCTTATCTGAGCTATGCATTTCATCCTAAGACAAGAAGTCTTTTTGTGATGATGAGTCGTTCACTCTTCCTAATCCCATTATTACCGAGCAAAGTCAATAAAGCATGAGTCAAGTAGCAGATAAAATCATCTTTGTAGTGGGCAACTCACGTAGTGGGACCTCGCTGATGATGCGTTTGCTCAGTCGTTCACCGCAGGTGCACTTCCTAAACGAACTCCACTTTTTTGAAAAACTCTGGTCCGCCAATGACAGCAATCGGCCCATCGATCAGGCAGAGGCAGTAACACTGGCGTCTGAATTACTATTTATTGACCGCTACAATGTCTTGAAGCGCTTTGAGGAGGCTCAGTATGCGACTGAGGCTTTGGGCTTGGTCCAGTCCCTGGAACGCGAAAAGATATACCGTCAAGATATTTATGAAGCCGTTCTCCGCCGGAGAACGCTAGAACAAGGCAAACAAATCCCCGGAGAAAAGACACCGCAGAATCTATTTTATCTCCAAGAGATACTTGCCATGTTTCCCAACGCTCGAGTGATCAATATGGTGCGAGATCCTAGGGCAGTATTACTCTCCCAGAAGCGTAAATGGCGCCGAAAAGATGACGTGGATTCCTATATCAAGGATCATCGTAAGGAGGTATGGCGACTCAAGATGAATTATCACCCCATCACGATCAGTAAGTTATGGGTGAGCGCAATCAAAGCAGCACAGGCATTTAAGGGCCACCCTCAGGTCCGCAATGTTCGTTTTGAAGCAGTAACGTCCCAGCCCAATGAGGCGTTAGCAGATATCTGCGAATTCATCGGCATTCCTTACGAAGCGGATATGCTAGAGGTGGAATATAACGGCTCCTCAACAGATATTAATCTGGGTAAAAAACGTTATGGTATCCAGCAAAAATCTAACGAAAGCTGGAAAGAAGGTTTGTCGAAAGCTGAAATATTTCTCTGTCAAAGAATATGTGGCAAATATTTTGATGCATTCAAGTATCAAAGGATAAAGGTGGAATTTAATCCTTTGACACTTTTAGTATTGATGGTCTCTTTTCCGATCAAATTGATGGGGGCACTATTTATGAATCTCCATCGGACACGCAATATCGGAGAAGCAATCAAAAGACGTTTAGTCTCCTAAGGGAAGGTTTTAATAGAGGATATGGCTTATGCGTTAATATTTTTCTATTTATTTAACGCCAAAATATTTTTGGGTGCCACTACCCTATTGAAATTTTTGCCCAATGCAATTTTGTTTCTCGGCGTGATTCGCTACACCGCCTTAAACAAGGCAAGACTCTATTTCAAAAGTCCCACCATTAGTTCTCACACCTATTTATGGGTGTTCTTTTTGCTGCTTTGGGGGATCAGCATTCTGCGAACGGCCCGTGAGGGAGCTACCTTCATAGGACATTTTAATGATCTGTCTTCTATATTTTTGCTTTCACTGGTCATCTATCTATTTATCAGTTCGCGATTTCGCTTTACGGCCTACTATCACCCTGGTTTTTTCGATTTTGTCTTTACTCGCTATACCCTCAAACTCCTGAGGATTCCGACGATAGCGGTTACGATATTATTTTTCATCTATCTGATAGGATTCAATCATCCCTCTACGGTCATCATGCGTAATGGTGAGCCGATGGTGATCCTCAAAGCCCTAGGAATTAATCTTGCGAAGAAGGCCGTTCCCTTTACGGGAGGCACGCATCCTACCCTCTTTGGCATCTGGGCGGGGGCGACTTTTGTGATGAATGCAATGGCATTGGCGACAAGCTGGCTGAAGCGAAAAAAGCGTCGCAAGATGTACTTCAACGAAATAGCGATTTTAGGCTTTCTCATCTTCGCAGACTCAAGGGGAACAATGATGATCACCTTGCTCACCGTAACAGTAGTTTTTATATTCTTCAAGTTTCGTATTGCAGGATTATTGAGATGGTTTGTCTTGATCGTCCCCATCCTGCCTTTTGTGTTTACCGTGGGTATGGGCTATCTCGCCCAAACCGAATATGCGGATACATTGGCTAGAGGCGATCAAGGAGCCAAAAACCTCAGCACGCTTTCAGCTCGGACAGTGATTTGGCAGGAGTGTTTGGAAGAGATCAAAGATCCAAGCCCGATACACCTCATCGGTTGGGGAGAGCATGGCCAAGGACCATCAGGAGTGGCTAGGAGATACGCGCATATCTTTCCAGACGAGCATTATGATGATATTGGGTTGATCGTGACCCATAATTTCTTTTTCCAGGCCTTTTTTGAAGTGGGTTACCTTGGGGTAACGGTCATCCTGCTAGTACTGTTTGTCGCTATGAACCATGCCATCAAACTCTATCACAATGGTTTTAGGGCTAGCTTGGTCTATATAGGCTTCTTGGTCTATTTTGTACTATCGGGGGCCTTAGAATCGACTTTTGGCAATCATTTCAAAGCTTACACATTATTGTTTGTCATCATGACAACAGCCCTTTATACTTTTCGATCGGAGTACAGTCGGATGTTACGCAAGGGTGGGCCAGAAAACCATAATTCCGGAGATCAGCGTCGCTAATTCCGGAATCAGGTGAATGATGTGAATAAACAAGGGTCCTAAAATCTTATGACCTACCTAAGTCCGCTACATCCAAGTCGTGGGAGACATGAGATTGCAGCAGGCAAAATCCTTTGGTGTTGCGACAAGTCGCAACGCAATGTTGGTGTATCGTTTTTGTGCCAGTTGGGTTCTTTCGGGGAGAAAGGAGCAGCAGAGCGAAGGGTAAATCAGGCTCGCCGCGACTGGGCTTAATGTGGTTATGCTGTAAATATAGAAGGATTCCAGTCTCTTATTCAAATAATTCGAAGGTTTGATTATTTCATATGCGTAAGGTTTTTTACAAAAAAGAACCGCTTCGCAATCAAATCCATTTTTAACTGCTTGCTACTTAGCTAGATCGGAATTAAGCGTTCTGCGAAGCAGTAAATATCGAAAGATCCCAGATGTAAGTAGTGCCGCATGTTTATAGCTTTTTTTGCGATCTGCAAACACAAAAAAAGCGAAACAGGAATAAATCCTGTTTCGCTACTAATTCTATTTATCAGAAAAGCACTTGGCTTTCCAAAAAATACTGTGTTAAACTACCACTCGCTCACCAGATTCATATTGGCTCTGGTGCGATTTGAAGTCTTCATAGACGGTTTCGATACCAGCTTTCAACTCAATTTGAGGATTGAAGCCAGTAGCAAACAGACGACTAGAGTCCATCAATTTACGAGGTGTGCCAGTTGGCTTAGTGGTATCGAAGGATAACTCACCTTCGTATCCCACTATATCTTTGATCATCAAAGCGAGATCTTTGATACTGATGTCTTTTCCGACCCCGATATTGACAAACTGACGTCCATCATATTCGCGCATCAAATAAGTACAAGCAGCTGCTAGATCATCGGTATGCATGAACTCACGTTGTGGGCTACCATCTCCCCAAATCTCTACGCTTGGCGTAGCATTGAGTTTACCTTCATGAAACTTACGAATCAAGGCAGGTAAGACATGGCTATTTTGGAGGTCATAGTTATCATTAGGGCCATACAAATTTGTAGGCATCCCAGAGATAAAGTTGCAGCCATATTGGTCGCGATAAGCCTCACATAGTTTGATACCAGAGATTTTGGCAATCGCATATGGTTCATTGGTCTCTTCTAGTGTACCTGTCAATAAGTCGTCCTCTTTCATAGGTTGAGGCGCAAACTTGGGATAGATACACGAACTACCAAGGAACATTAGCTTGGTCACCTTATTGACGTAGGCTTGATGAATAACATTCATCTGAATCGCCAAATTGTCATAAAGGAAATCCGCACGATAGGTATTGTTCGCAACAATACCACCGACCTTAGCGGCAGCGAGAAAGACATATTCTGGCTTTTCGCTGGCAAAGAACTCCGCTACTGCTGTCTGACTACGCAAATCTAACTCTTTAGAAGTGCGTACGACGATGTTGTTAAATCCTTCGGATTTAAGACGACGTACAATAGAAGAGCCTACCATTCCGCGGTGTCCCGCGACATATATCTTAGCCGAGCTGTGCATGCAAAACTTTCTTTTTAGCTTCTGCTAGATCGTTTGTCATCATAATCTCTACCAATTCGTCGATTTCAACTTTTGGTACCCAGCCTAATTCTTCCTTAGCTTTTGTAGGATCACCGATAAGGAGTTCTACCTCAGCAGGACGGAAGTACTTAGGATCAACTTCTACGATCAATTTTCCAGTTTTGGAATCATAGCCTTTTTCGTCAACGCCTTCGCCTTTCCAAACGATATCAACGTCGATATGCTTAGCTGCTTTTTCAACAAACTGACGTACAGTGTACATCTTACCAGTAGCGACAACAAAGTCTTCTGGCTCATCTTGCTGAAGCATCATCCACATCATCTCTACATACTCCTTGGCATAACCCCAGTCACGCTGAGAGTCCATATTACCAAGACGCAATACATCGCTCAATCCGTGATGGATTTGAGAAAGGATAGTAGTGATCTTGCGAGTTACGAAAGTCTTACCACGACGCTCTGACTCATGGTTGAAAAGGATGCCATTACAAGCATACATTCCATAAGACTCACGGAAGTTTTTGACAATCCAAAAACCGTAAAGCTTAGCCACACCGTAAGGGCTACGTGGGTAGAAAGGAGTCGTCTCAGTTTGAGGGATTTCCTGAACTTTACCATAAAGCTCCGAAGTGGAAGCTTGGTAAAAACGAGCATTAGGGCATTGGTTTTGCATCGCATCTAGGATACGAAGCGTACCAACAGCATCAACCTGGGCAGTATATTCCGGTACATCAAAGGACACCTTTACATGACTCTGAGCTCCCAAATTGTAGATTTCATCAGGCTGAATCAGACGTAGCAACTTGTTAAGGTTAGCGCTGTCAGACAAATCACCATGGTGCAGACTGAGACGCTCATGGCCCATCAAATGCTCGATACGCTGTGTGTTAAATACACTCGCACGACGAATGGTGCCATGTACATCATAGCCTTTTTCAAGAAGAAGCTCGGCTAGAAAGGAACCGTCCTGTCCGGTAATCCCGGTAATGAATGCTTTTTTCATCTAATTAGTTAAAAATGTTAACAGTTTTGGAGTTGGGCGTTTTGAGGTTCTTAATCAAATTCCGAATGACTTTAGAAACTCTTTACTGCCAACTATTTATTCATCGCCGTAGCCGTAGTATTTATCAATATATCCATAGTTGGATAACGATTTTACATCATTGATAAGAATGCTGACATTCTTAATCTTTTCACTATCATATAATTCGTTGATCATCCTTAGATTATCCACATTGGTAGTAGTATCGCGTACAACATAGACGTTAAAGTCAGTCATCTGCATGATCACCAAATAGTCAGAAACTAAACCTACTGGAGGAGTGTCCAAGATAATCGCATCGTACTCTTCGCGATATACGCTGAGTAGATCGGCCATCTTATCGGTCGCAATCAAATCCAATGGATTGGTACAGATAGGACCGGAGTGTATTACGTCAAGGTTTTCGATGTGAGTCTTGTGTACGATCTCTTTGGGATCGTTGACCTCACCGATGAGAAAGGTAGAAAGTCCTCTTCCATCTCCGTTTTCAAAATAACGAGTAACCCGAGGACGACGCAAGTCAATATCGATCAATAACGTACGTTTTCCTGACTGAGCAAATACTGCGGCTAAGTTAGTCGCACAGAAGGTTTTACCTTCTCCTGAAGAGGAGGATGTAAGCCCAATTATTTGCTGTGGACCGCCTTCTGAGGTCAAATATTGCAATTTGATACGGATAGAGCGGAACGACTCAGCTAGTGCAGTACGTGAGTCTTTAGGTACGATATAACTACTGTTCCGGTCATGACGAGCAATAAATCCTAACACCGGGATATTGGTGCTTGCTTGGATATCGTCATATCCTTTAATACTCTTATCGAAGAAATCTTGTACTACAATAAAGACTGCTGGAAGACCTAAGCCTAAGATCAAGCCAGTAAGTATATAGAATGCTTTATTGGGCGCAATAGGCTTCTTGCCTACTTGCTTAGGAGAATCTATCACCTCCATATCCACTGAGACCGTTTCTAGGGCAAGTTCAACTAGATTGCGTTGCTCGCTAAGATTTTGAAACATCTGAGAAGCTATCTCGCGGTCTCCTTTGATAAGGTCTGTTTTATTTTGTATCCCAGGTAGCGTGTTAATCGTTCCCTGAGCGCTATTAATTCGGCTATTTATGGAACCTAAAAGCATTTGAGTTGCAGAAATACTAGACTTGACGTTTTCGAGGATCTGAGTTCTCGTATTTTTGATTTTCAAGCGTTGTACTTGTACCACAGGGCTATTCTCGCCCAAATCCGCAAGCATCGTCTCTAGCTCTTCACTTTGTGAGGAAAGCTTTAAAACCAAATTTGTCAGTACTGGATCTACCACTCCTAGCGAAGTTGGAGATGGCAATTCATTACTATTGGTATTTGATTGGAGGCGGCTTTGAATACTTTGGAGGTATTGTAGTTTGGTTCGTTCTAAAGATTTCTCTCCTTTTAGTCTAGACACTTCAGATCCTAAAGTCATAGCAGTACCACTTGGATCAATCGTTCCACGTGTGGCTTGCGTTAACTCATCGCGGATAGTGTTCATATTTTGATCCACCTTCGCGATTTGACCATCTAGCGTCTCCAAGGTGCGCACTCCTAGCTCACGCTTTTTAGATAGTTGGTCTTCGCGATAGTTATCAAGCAGTGCGTTGATAAACTTTTTGCTGACCTCTACCAATGGGCCTTCATGGCTAAGCTCCACGATATTTGCATCATCGTTGACGAGACCGACTTTAAGACCGGCCATATAGGTGTCAGCGAGTCCATCAAGGGTGTTGATGACAAAGTAATATTGTTCTTTCTGATAAGTGTCCCAGTCTTTTTTCCAATTCACTTCAAAGGCCAACATATCATCTACATAAGGCTCACCAACCTTTAAGGTCTTTTCGACATTGACATC
Source organism: Bacteroidia bacterium (assembly GCA_045106675.1). Lineage (GTDB taxonomy): Bacteria > Bacteroidota > Bacteroidia > J057 > J057 > JBCAWW01. Next base: position 47,924 of record JBGCFA010000011.1, on the reverse strand, counting down.
GTTGATAACCCGCACATTTTCGTTGGCTTTGATATCGTGAAGGGCCACTTCTTTTTCGCTTGCACGAACGCGATACTCTGTCGCAGATAAGCGTTCCACGTAGATGGGCAACCAAACCAACTGACGATGAGCAGAATCTACCTTAATCGAAAAAGGCACATCCTTATATTCTATTTGTGTTTTGAGAGTTTCTTTGCTGTAATAAGTAACCCCAATGTCCATCGACTTGACTGATTCTTTGATCAATCGATAAGAACTGAGCATCCCGATTTCATTCGGAATAGATTTATTAGGTACCGCTACATTATAGTTTTTGAGGATAGATTCAAAAGAGGTTACCTCATTACTATTTTCGTTTAGGATAATAGAAGCATTGACCTGATATGTGTTGGTAGCAGCACGGGCAAACATAAATGCTACTCCACAGAACAATAGCACGCTGATAGCAAATAGATACCATTTCTTGGTGAACTTGGATAGAAGTTCCTTTAGATCGATAGTATCATCACCGTACGGATTTCCCATGGCTTGCTTAGTTTGAAACATGACGGTAACGGATTAGGGATTTTTGGTTGTAAATATTATTCTTTCAGATGGCCAAAAGAGGCACTAGTCACCTAGTTGCGAGTGATCAAGGATATAACGGCTACTCCGGTGGTGATTCCAGACAATACGATGTTGAGAACAGTCAGATTGGCTAGATTATGTCGGTTATTTTTCACCTCCAAAGGCGGTATATACAAAGCATCACTTGGCTGTAGGTAAAAGTAAGGACTCTCTATCATCTTCGGATCAGTCAAATCGAGCAGAGTGGCTTGGCTACCTTCTTTCGTCTGTCTTATCAAGGTTATACGAGTACGATCAGCATAATCATCTAAATCTCCAGCGAGCGCTAAGGCTTCAAAAACATTCAACTGATTATGGTAGACATAAAAATAACCTGGTTTCATGACCTCTCCAATTATAGAGATTTTAAAACTCACCAATGATACAAACACTGTAGCTCTTGGCACCTGTTTTTGAATCACTAATTGAATATGGGCACGGGCTTCAGCCATGGTCATTCCCCCTATTTTGACTTCCCCCATTTCAGGAAGGACGATCTTACCTGCCTCATCAATATTATAGCCATTGAGATAATTGGTCAATGAACTTACATTCATCGTAGAGCCACTCTTGTTGAAATACTCAACGTTCGCGCTATTAATACTCTTGACTTCAATGGACAGTACATCATTTGTTTGTAAGCGATATTCTGGGACTGCATTTGGAATCGCGGTGAGTTCCCCCACTTTATATTGATTCTCCTGCAGCAGCTCTGTCTGCACATTGGTAAGACACGAAGTCAAAACCAGTGGCAAGAAGATCAAAGTCCAAAATATTTGCTTACTCAAAATCATAGTCCTATAATATTTCCTTTTCGTTACTCAATTTAGGCAGGGATTCATACAGTTAGTACGAGAACATGACGAACTGACTGAATGAATCCCTGAATGGGTGCCGTAGTCAGATCAAAGGATCATTCCTGCAGCTACAGTTTCGTTGGTGAATTCGTCGACTAGAATTACACTTCCAGTGGAACGATTTTTTGTGTATGCATCATGCATTAAAGGCACTGTAGTACGGATCAAAACACGACCAATATCATTGAGACCGAGAGAATTGTCATCCTCCACTCTGTGCAGTGTATTTACGTCCACTTTGTAGCGTACATCCTTCACGATACAACGAGCATCTCTAGAGGTATGCTTGATTTTATACTTCCCTTTAGGAACGAGTTTTTTGTCGTTCATCCAGCAAAGCATCAGTTCGATATCTTGCCCAACTTCGGACTGATTTTCAGGTTTTACGATCATATCGCCACGGCTGATATCAATCTCATCTTCTAGGGTCATCGTAACTGACATCGGAGCAAACGCCTTTGACAGTGGACCATCAGCCGAATCAATCGACTTGATTTTTGAAGTAAAGCCTGAAGGCAAGATCATCACCTCATCACCTGGCTTAAATACTCCTCCGGCTACCTTACCAGCATATCCACGATAATCAGGATATTCATCTGACTGAGGGCGGATCACATACTGTACAGGGAAGCGGCTATCTACATAGTTAAGATCATTGCCAACATGTACTCTTTCCAGTGCATATAGCAATGGCGTTCCTTGATACCAAGGTGTATTTTCAGAGCGATCAACAACATTGTCGCCTTTGAGTGCACTAATTGGGAAAAACTGGATATCAGGAACATCTAGCTTTGAAGAGAATTGCTTAAACTCTTCAACTACTTTCTTGAATTGATCCTCGCTAAAGTCAACCAAGTCCATCTTGTTTACACAAACAAAAAGGTGCTTGATCTGTAGCAATGAACTAATGAATGCATGACGACGAGTCTGTTCCAAAACACCTTGACGAGCATCTATCAATACAATCGCGAGATTGACAGTAGAAGCACCAGTAACCATGTTACGTGTGTACTGAATGTGTCCCGGAGTATCCGCTAGGATAAACTTACGCATCGGAGTAGCGAAATAGCGATAAGCTACGTCGATGGTAATACCCTGCTCACGTTCTGCCTTAAGGCCGTCAGTTAGCAAAGCGAGGTCGAGGTAATCATCCCCTCTACGCTCAGAAGTTTCCTCGATAGACTCAAGTTGGTCTTCGAAGATCGATTTTGTATCGTATAATAATCGGCCAATCAGTGTGCTCTTACCATCGTCAACACTGCCTGCCGTTGAAAATCTTAATAAATCCATTCAATTATATTTTTAGAATTGTTGAATTGCAGATCATAAAATTGTCTGATTCAACCATTCGTTTATTCTAACGTTCAACTTTAAAAATATCCCTGCTTCTTACGATCTTCCATTGCGCTATCAGAACGCTTGTCATCTGCACGACCACCGCGTTCCGTAGTACGGGTAGCTGAAATCTCTTCTACTATCTTAGGAATCGTATCAGCTTCCGACAATACAGCTCCAGTACAAGTAGCATCTCCGATCGTCCGGAAACGAATCTTGCGAGTTTCATATTCCTCATTATCCGCTAAGGATATAAAATCAGTATCTGCTAACCAAACACCGCCACGGTTTACGACTTTGCGATCATGCGCAAAATATAGGTTCGGTAGATCTACTCCTTCTTGCTGTAGATACATCCAAACATCCATTTCAGTCCAATTAGAGATTGGAAAGATGCGGAAATTTTCTCCTTGAGATTTAGCACCATTGAAAAGGTCCCATAGTTCTGGGCGCTGATTTTTAGGTTCCCACTGGCCAAATTCATCACGGTGAGAGAAAAAACGCTCCTTAGCACGAGCTTTTTCTTCATCTCGACGAGCGCCACCTAGGCAACCGTCAAAACCATGTTCTTCAATCGCATCAAGCAGGGTGATACTTTGAAGAGAGTTACGACTAGGATTGGGGCCCTTTTCTTCTACGGCTTTGCCTTGGTCAATAGAGTCCTGTACAGAAGCGACAATCAATTTAGCGCCCATCTCGGCAACAAATTTGTCGCGAAACGCAATCGTTTCTTTGAAATTGTGGCCAGTATCAACGTGCATTAACGGAAAGGGGACCTTTGCCGGAAAAAATGCCTTACGAGCTAGATGAGCGATAGTAATGGAGTCTTTGCCTCCTGAAAACAATAGCACTGGTCGTTCAAACATGGCCGCGGTTTCACGAATGATGAAAATGGCCTCAGCTTCCAGTTGCTGCAATTGACTAAGTCTATAGTCCATGCGAAATTAAAATTATATAGTGTTTTAAATCTCAGTTGGTCGAATGATCGAATTGACAAATACTAAGCCAAAAGCTAAAGATCGTCTATTCTAATATTCAACTATTCATATTTAATATGTTCCATTAGCGCTTCAAAGAGCTTGTCTCGACTCGCTTCCAATGGCTCAGTGTGTGTCTTTATTTCAATAGAAGGATGAGTTGGCGCTTCAAATGGGGCATCTATACCCGTAAATTGCTTGATCTCTCCTGCGCGTGCTTTTTTATAGAGACCTTTTACATCTCGCTGCTCACAAACCTCTAGTGGAGCATTGACAAATACTTCTAAAAAGTCTGCTTCCCCTATTATCTGACGCGCCATGTCTCGTATTTCCACTGTAGGAGATACGAAAGAACAGAGACAAACAATGCCTCCATCTAGAAAAAGTTTAGCTGTTTCAGAAATCCGACGGATATTTTCGGCACGATCTTCAGGTGAAAACCCGAGATTTTTATTTAAACCAGTACGGATATTATCACCATCAAGTAATTTAGTAAAATAACCCGCTTCGTGTAGTGTCTTCTCAATGGCTTGAGCCAAGGTGCTTTTTCCTGAACCTGATAAGCCGGTCATCCAAACTACTTTTGCCCGCTGATTAAGTCTTTTTTCTTTATCCTCCCGTTGCAATATGCGATCAAAAATGGGATGTATATTCTCCGTCATAGAAATATTTACTATCAATTACCTCAAAAAAAATTCGCCTTTACCTGGTGGCAAGAAGAGGCGAATAAATAAAATTAGGAACGAGAAATGCTAACAATACTGTAAAATAAGGTAGTTTCCTTTGTAATACGATGCAAAGTAAATAAAATCCTTACAGCTCAGACAAAGGAAAGGCGAACTGCTAAAAACTTTTCCTTAACAGTAAGATTTAGAGCTTCGGTTTTCTTACTTATTGTATTATCGCATCTCCACGATGGTCCAGCCGGCCCCACCTTCTTCTACAGGAGCATCAACAGCACTTTGGACATAGGACATATCGCCTAAGTGTTTTCGGATCGCTTCGCGCAACGCTCCTGTCCCTTTGCCGTGCAATATACGGACACGATTTAAGCCAGAAACCCTAGCATTATCTATTAAGCGATCTACCGCTGGGATTGCTTCCTCCACCCGCATACCCATGATATCTGCCTCTGTTTTCACTTCTCGATTGCGCAGCCCTATGATATTGATCGAACTAGCTTTTTCCTTTGGAGCTTTAGGTGCCTTGATACGTATAAGTTGGTCGAGTTTTACCGTCAAGCGCAGATCTCCTACCTCAACAATGCCTTTTTTGCCTTGTAACTCTACGAGTTTTCCAAAAGACTCTGATGTTTTAAGCTTGACCCAGTCTCCAATCGTGGGCTGACCTTTCAAAATCTGCAAGCTTTCCCCCTCTTTGCTTTTGGCGGCTTTTATTGGAATCGGAATGGGTGCAGGCTCTACCTCAGGCATCTCAGCTCGTAATTTTTCTCGCGCTTTTTGGGTAGCCTTCTTGGCAGCGTTTTTTTCTATAATCTCTCGAATCGTGTTCTCAATCTTACGGTTTGCGTCTTGAATCAAATCTCTGGCTTCGACCTTAGCTTCACGCAAAATGGCCTTACGCTCTTTTTTGAGTTTATCTTGTTCAGTTCGATTTTGAAGTAGAAGCTTCTCTAACTCTCCCTCTTTTTGCTTATTTTTTTGTAGCAAACGAGAGATTTCCATATTCTTTTTCTCTAGTTGGCGGAGTAGTTTTTCGGCATCAATTTCCTCTGTACCAACTTTTTTGCGCGCTTTTGTCAGGATCGTATGATGTACCCCCACTCGCTGAGCCATTTCAAAAGCATAAGAGCGTCCAGGCAAACCTTCGACTAAACTATAAGTGGGTTTCAGCCCTTTGGTATCAAATTGCATGGCGGCATTGGCTACACCAGAAGTGATTTCTGCATAGTCCTTGAGATTACCATAATGGGTAGTAATGATTCCATACGCCCTTTGGCGAACGAAGCGTTCCAAAAATGACTCCGCAATTGCTCCTCCTTGTTTGGGGTCTGTCCCACTACCAAATTCATCAATGAGGAACATAGACTTAGCGTTCATATGATCCCCCATCTGACGCCATTGATACAAACGAGAAGTATAGGTACTGAGATCTGTATCGACGGACTGTTCATCACCGATGTCCAAAAACAAACTTTCAAATAACTGAAACTCTGAGCCTTCGTCTACGGGAACGAGAAAACCACATTGTAACATCAGTTGCAACAAGCCCAAAGTTTTTAAGCTGACGGATTTACCACCAGCATTGGGGCCCGAAACGATAAGGATACGATGACTTTTATCGAGGCTAAGGCTGATCGGAACTACTGTCATCGGCTCTTGCATGGCTTTGAGCAACAAGAGAGGATAGCGTGCATTACGCAGATGTAGGTACGGTTTTTCGAGATTAATTTTGGGTAGGATCGCCTCTAGGCTAACCGCTAATTTAGCTTTCGCATGAATCAACTCTAATTGAATCATGATTTTTCGAAACACCATCAAGCCCTCTACATACTCTCTGAGTTCAGCACTGATATCCTGCATGATGCGGATAATCTCATTTTGCTCTTTGAACTGCAGTTCACGTAGGTGATTGTTGAGAGGAAGTGCTGCCGTGGGTTCAAGGTAAACCGTACCGCCGGTTTGGGATACGTCTTGGACAAAGCCATTGACGCGACCTTTGAAATCCGCTTTGATCGGGATCACCAAACGATCATTGCGAATAGTGATCTCTTTGTCCTGGCTCCAATTTTGATCATTGGCTTGGCGCAGGATCTTATATAAAGTATTGCGTAATTCTTTAGAAGTACTGCCTTGTTGGCGTCTGAGCCTTGCTAGTTCGGGCGAAGCATCATCTCGCAAATTGCCCCTTTCATCTACAATCTGTCGAAGACGCTTAATCAGTTTAAGCTCGAACTCCTCTGTATGCAGCAAAGCATACATCTCGGGATAAGTCTCTTCATCTTTAGCAAAATAGTTTCTTGCAGAGGCAATGCCATCTAACCAGCGTAACAACTGAAAAAGCTCAGATTGCCCAATCCAATTTCCTTTGACTTTAAGTTTTTCGAGGATTTCTCCCGTGGAAACGAATAAGCCTCCGGGAAAACCATCGCCAAATTCTAATGCATTCTGGAGTTCCGCAACGCGATCTAGCTCAGGTAGCAGTAAGGCAGGATCAGACATTGGCTGCATTTCATACAATGCATACTTGGCTTCATTACTATGGAGACGTTCCTCCACCCACTGTAGCACGACATCAAAGCCGAGTTTTTCGTAGGTGTGCGGATGGTAACATTTCATTTCTCTGTATCCTTGGGCGATTTTTGCCAAATAGCTTTTATCTCTTTGGCTGGGGTTTTAGTGGTGTCTCCTATCTTTTGAATGCGCTTGATTTCCAACTCTCTCGCCTTAGAGACAGAGAGTGAGTCTTCTATTCTTTGCACCTTAACATCAAAGGAGTCGATCATATCACCATACAGAGAATCAAGGATAAAGGTTTCCTCAACATAGTATTTATAGGAAATAAAAAAATCTTCTCGGCTCAATCCATAGCGCACCAGTATCTGGTCATAAAGGTCTTCTCGTAATGCATTTCGGGGTTGGACCTTCGCTTCAAAGCGTTCGGTAGCGGCATCAGCATAGTGAATTTCCATCAATACCTCCTGCATTTTGCCTGGAGACAAATATTCAGTTTGGGTGCTTTCGCAGGCTAACAAACCCAAACATACTAGGATGCCCAATAAATACCGCAGTTTCATCTTTTTCCTTAAAGAGTGGCCAAATAAGAAGCCTTTGTTGTATGTGCCACAAAGATAAGGCAAAATACCGGCTTCTTCTCAAGCACATTTTTCCTAATTTTGTACCCAAACAATCTATATATGTCTCTCAAAATCATCGCTATATACGCCGTCTCTGAAAATGGAGTGATTGGCAAAGACAATGACTTACCGTGGAAATTGCAGGCTGATATGCGTCATTTCATGCGTAGTACTAAGGGAAAAACGGTCGTAATGGGACGCAAGTCTTTCGAATCCATCGATTGCAAACCGCTGCCCAATCGCCGAAATATCATTATCACTCGGAAACAAGACTATCAAGCTCCGGGAGCGGAAGTGGTGCATTCACTCGAAGAGGCTATTGAATTAGCCAAAACAGATGGTGAAATCTGGATCACTGGAGGCGCAGGGGTTTATGAAGAATCTATCAAAAAAGGTTTCGTCAACCTTATCTATGAAACCCTCGTTCATGCGGAAGTCGATGGCGATGTACATTTCAATTTCCCCAATAGAGATGAATGGAAAATAGTCGATGTAGATGCACATCAGGCCGATGAAAAAAATGAATTTGCCTTTACAATTCGTACCCTAGAAAAGAAATAAACGACAAACTATGAGTTGGTATCCAAACGAAAATGAATATGCCCCTTTCTATGCAGGCTACGTGAACCATTTAGAGGGCAAAAATATAATGACCGTTCTCGAAGAGCAGCTTAGCACTCTACCGCAAAAGCTTGCCGCTCTAAGCCAAAAGCAATGGATGCATCGTTATGCCGAAGGCAAATGGTCTGTAAAAGAACTAGTGGGACACCTCACAGATGCAGAACGTGTTTTTTCCTATCGAGCTTGGCGTTTTGGCCGAGGTGATACCACTGCTTTACCAGGATTTGATCAGGACATATACATAGCAGGTGCCAATTATGATAGCTACTCCGTAGAACTTCTGGTCCAGGATTGGCGATCAGTTCGCATGGCGACCCTATGCCTACGCCTAGGTTTGAGCGACGAGATGGCACTGCTCTCAGGTGTTGCATCAGACAATAGCATGAGTGTCCGTGCCCTCTTTGCGGTGACCGCAGGCCATACTATCCATCATATTAATGTGCTCAATGAGCGATATGGTCTTTCGCTTTAGCCTGTTGAAGCGAAAAATCATGTATTTCGAAAATTCGTTTTAGATTTTCCGTATTTTCATCACGGAAAATTTCTAACTTGCATATAACCCAGCCCCCTATAGAAATTATATATGTTATCACTCAACCAACAAATCAGTTCAACCGAAGCAATTGAGCTCGAAGACCGTTTTGGAGCCCACAATTATCACCCTTTACCAGTGGTTCTCTCACGTGGAGAAGGTGTATTTGTCTGGGACCCAGAAGGAAATAGATACTATGACTTCTTATCTGCCTATAGTGCAGTTAACCAAGGTCATTGCCACCCTCGTATATTGAATGCGTTGATTGAGCAAGCGCAACAGTTGACACTGACATCACGTGCTTTTTACAATGACGTATTGGGTCCATACGAAAAGTATATGACCGAATTGCTCGGTTACGACAAATTGCTCCCGATGAATACCGGAGTAGAAGGTGGTGAAACTGCCGTTAAATTGTGTCGCAAATGGGCCTATGAAGTAAAAGGAGTTCCCGATAACCAAGCCAAAATCATATTTGCAGAAGGCAATTTTTGGGGCCGTACTTTGGCCGCGATTAGTTCGTCTTCTGATCCTAGTAGCTTCAAAGGATTTGGTCCTTATATGCCCGGTCTTGAGTTGGTGCCTTATAATGATTTAGATGCTTTAGAGAAGGCCCTCCAAGATCCAAATGTTGCTGGATTTATGGTAGAGCCAATCCAAGGTGAGGCAGGAGTAGTCGTTCCCGAGGAGGGATATCTTAAAAAAGCTTATGCGCTTTGCAAGAAATTCAATGCCCTTTTTATTGCTGATGAGGTCCAGACTGGCCTTGCCAGAACGGGAAAAATGCTTGCCTGCGACTACGAAAATGTCAAGCCTGATATTTTGATCTTGGGTAAAGCATTATCTGGTGGTGTACTCCCTGTATCAGCTGTGCTTTGCGATGATGAAATCATGCTTTGTATAAAGCCCGGTGAGCACGGATCTACTTATGGTGGCAACCCATTGGCAAGTGCAGTAGCGATGGAGGCCATGAAAGTTTTGGTAGAGGAAAATCTTTCAGAGAACGCCCAAACTATGGGAGACTTGTTCCGAGAACGGATGCAAGCTTATATAGATAGTGATCAAGAATTAGTCACTCTCGTGAGAGGAAAAGGACTCCTCAATGCGATTGTCATCAATGATGATCCAGAAAGTAGTACTGCTTGGAATATCTGTGTCGCCCTTAAGGAAAATGGCTTATTGGCAAAGCCAACGCATGGAAATATTATCAGATTTGCGCCTCCTTTGGTCATCACCGAAGAACAATTGCACGATTGTTGCAATATAATTGAAGAAACCTTACGCAATTTTATACGATAAAGTCGCGTTTTGCAGAATAGGGAACTTTAGCAAGCCTCCACTTATGTTGAAAAAGAGAAGCCTATGGTTCATATTGTGTTGTTTGAGTTTTGGCGCTCTACATGCACAGCCACCGGTACGAGATAGTAACGGATCACCTGTGATCCGAGATATGCAACAGCCTAGCCGTCAGCAAGTTTTACCTGCCCAAGCTTTGATTTGGGAGGTGCAACGGTCTGATATGGCGAAGCCATCTTATATCTATGCCATATTGTACAAAGTACCAAATGATTGGTTTTTTCTTCCTCCGGGATTGAGTCCCATTGTGGAGTCTACAGATCGCTTGATGCTAGAGACCGATCCCAACTATCGTGATCGAGATATATTATATAGAGGCGCAGTACCTATTGATTCGACCCTAGATGCATTGCTCCCTAGACGTCAGTATCAAGAAATAAATCTCTTTTTTCAAGATAGTCTCTCTGCATTATCCAGGTATAAGCTAGAAAGTAGATATAAGCCGCTTTTGGTGGCGCAACAAATGATGCAGGACTATTGCCTAGGTTATGTGCAAAATGCTGAGCCATTTTGTTATGAACAGTATTTGGCCAAGGTAATTAAGAAGCCCATGAAGATATTGGGCTCCGAATGGACAAGAACGCCCTATCTAGAAGCGATGAGCGTTAGCCAACAAACAGAGCTATTGATAGATGCCTATAATGATCGCCATCGACTCAAAGCTCATTATGAAGAGGTAATGCGTGCCTATCGTCGTCAAGACTTAGATGCAGTTGCCTATCTCGCAGAGCGTGGTCCTGATATGGGGGGAGGAACCGGTCGATTGATCGAAGCTAAAAACAATGCATGGATCCAAACGCTAGAGTGGCACATGCAAAAAGAGAGTTTGTTTATCGCTATAAATGCCGCCCAATTACCAGGTGAGTTTGGCCTACTTCATTTACTGAGGGTTCAAGGTTATATCGTAACCCCTGTAATTTATTAGACCAAAGAGCGACAGATTACCTTATTAAGTCAAAATTGGTATGCGCATTTACCTTATTGGAGTATTTATTGGCCTTTTTTGTTGGCAATTGAGTGGGTTTGCTCAAGAGACTGAGTACAACTCATTGCTATGGGAAATCAAAGGCAATGGCCTAAAACAGACATCTTATTTGTATGGCACTATCCATGTCATTCCTAAAGATTCTTTTTTCATTGATGCTCCCGTGAGCAAACGCTTAAAAAAAGCGGATCGTTTAGTCATGGAAATGAAGCTCAATATGGGGGCGATGATCAGTGCAATGCGCGCAATGATGCTCCCCAAGGATCAAAGCTTGGATCAGTTTCTAAGCGTTGAAGAGATGGCTGCCGTACGAAGTTTCATGTTAGATTCAATCTCTCAGCCTCTTCCTACCTTCGAACGTATCAAACCGTTGATGATATCCGAGCACTTTTCGAGCCAATATTGTATGGGTGCCAAACAAGAGTCCTATGAGATGTACTTCAGTCGGCAATTCAAAAAAATGAAAAAACCGATTTCTGGTCTAGAGACAGCTAAAGAGCAAATGAAATATCTAGATGGTGTTACGATGGATGATCAGATAGAAGGACTCCTACAAATTGTCAATAGTCCAGAAGAAGTCTGCGAACAATATGATCAGATGTTGGCACTTTATCGGCAACAACGTCTAGGAGATTTGCTCACGATGACCATGGGAGAAGAAACAATGGAAGAATCGTTGGAGGGATTGCTCTATGAGCGAAACAGAAATTGGATTCCTCAATTAGAAAAAATGATGCGAAAAGAATCAGTCTTCATTGCAGTTGGAGCAGCACATTTACCTGGTGAAAAAGGCGTAATTGAATTGCTCAGAGCTGCCGGATATAAGCTAAGACCGATTTCAAAATAACCGTTAAACGGCTGATTTTGACCGTTTACTTAATTGTCCTGCCCTTCTACTGAAATTAGAAGGGCAGGATTTTATCTTAGACGCAATCTTTTGTAGCTTTAGTCAGTAGCATTTCCTCTTTTATGTCAAGCAAGCGACCATCCTTATTAGCCCATATCACAGCAAATCAAGATCCTTACGTATTGCGTATGGTTTTGATCGGTGGAGGATTGCTATGCTTGATTTTAGGCCCTGGCCTGCCTAGATTATTTCCTCAACTAAATATTCCTTTATGGGTTTCTCTCATAGTAGGCGGTTGTGGGATCGGAGTGGGTATATTAGCTGGCTATCACAAATGGACCCGAAAAAATCTACCTGAGATCGCCTTCTTGGTATTTATTCTCGTCTATTTGGCATTGATTTTTTTGGCTTATCTCAATGGGCTTAATTTTGGCTTTGCGGGGATACTATTGGTCATTCAAGTCTTGTTTGCCTTATCCTTTAAACGGCTTGGTGATTTTGCGATTTTTGGGATGGCGAGTATTTTGCTCTTCACGCTTTGTTCACTAGCCTTTAGCAGATTCCAAGTCCCTCCCAATCTCTTTATCCTACTGATTAGCTCTGCGACTATTGCCTCAGGGCTTTATTTATGGTTAAGAGAATCTGGTCAAAAACGTATTCAAGAGGCCGGAATCTTGCTTGACGAGATGTTGGACCATACAGCAATCGCGACCTTTCTGATCGACACCAATGGTAGACAAGTTCTCTATGCCAATCGAGCAGGAGAAGAGTTTTATAGCGGTCAAACAAACTCTGCACCTCTTACCGCCGAAAACCTCCTAGGCTTATTTGACCTTACCTCTTCATTTCTAATCGTCCATCTCAAAAATCCGGGCCACATAGAAGAACGTTCAATTGCCCTCAGAGATGGAAGCGAGATTGAACTACAGATGCGTAAGCTTGACTTAGGCTCTCATTATGCCTATCTCCTTCGGTCAACACTGAGAGTTGCCCCGATCCTTGCGCATAGTGCCAATACTTACTTACCGGACTCCTTTCTTCAGGCAATACCAGATGTATTTATCAGCCTTGATTATAATGGCAAAATAGTTTCCTTAAGATCCCCTAATCATTTCAAGGAACTACAACCTGTTGGACAGTTTTTGGACGAACATTTTAGCGCCCTTAGCAGACAAGTAATGTCTAATACTAAGCAAAAGGAAGCTGAAAAAATGCTTGAATCCTCCATCATTTCTGGTAACATCCAGCAAATGGAGTTCATGACTCTCGTCCAAGGAAGCAATCAATATTATGACCTCAGGATTGTGCCCGTTCCTGAACAGGAAAAGATATTAGCGATCATTAGAGACATTACCAATAATATTGAAGTAGAGCAAGCCCTCAATCAATCCGAACAAAACTATCGAGAAATTTTCAATACCGTTACGGATGGGCTCATTATCCTTGATACTCAAAACTTCAGTGCGTACGAAACCAATCAGGTAGCTTCCGATATTTTGGGCTATACACCTCAAGAGCTTAAAGAGAAATCACTCCTTAGTCTCAATGCCTTCCCCCAATCTGATGATTTAGAAAAACTTCTTACACAAGATGATTCAACTCAGCACCAAGGCCTAACTTGTACCTTGGTCCGAAAGGGAGGAGAATGGATAGAAATCGAGGCAACTGCCAAAAAGGTTATCATTGGTGGCAATTACCGTGTTATGCTCACCTTAAGAGACATAACTGAAAAAATTGAGTTTAATCAACGTATTGGCCGTTATTCCGATATGTTTGAAGCAGCTGATATTGGTATGATGCTGCTTCATATGGAGGACACAGAAAACGACGCTAGTTTACGTTTCATCAACTGTAACCCTCACGCAGAACAACTTATTGGCAAGACTGCTACTCGTATTGCTGGCAAGTCTATAGATGAAGTCATGCCTCACTGGCGCATGCTCAAGGTGCCTGAAAATATGGCCAAAGTAATACGGAGTGGGGAGCCCATGTTGATCGAAAACATGCTTTACCATGACCGTAATCTACAACCTCAATACTGGCGTACTAAATTCATCCCACTACCAGGTAGCTATCTTGGGATGCTTTTTGAAAAAGTAACTGAGCAAAGGACCAGGGAACAACAATTGATCCATAGCGAACAGCGCTTCCGTGATCTATTCAATGGTTCACCAGAAGGGGTATTTGTTACCAATCTCAAGGGTCAAATCAGAGACGCTAATCCAGCAGTTTGTCGACTCTATCAAAAAAATATAGAAACTCTTTCGACCCTTAAATTTATAGATCTCGTCCCTGACGAACACCAAATCGAAGCAAAAATGAAATTCGATGCAATGGTCAAAGGGGATATCCAATACATGGAAACCTTTGCCTTAGCAAATAATGGCAAAAGTATTCCTATTGAGATTAGGGGCAGCCAAATCGAGTTTGATGGTGAATCTGCTGCAATCCTCCACCTTAGTGATATCAGCGAAAGAAGAGCCGCCGAAGATAGACTCCGCCTCTTTAGAAGTCTGATCAATCAATCCAATGATGCGATTTTCGTCCTTGACCCCAAAACGGGTAAAGTACTGGACTTCAACGATTGTATGCCTGATAGCCTAGGCTACAACAGTCAAGAAATGCGTAGTCTTCAACTCTACGATTTTTCGATTACCCTAGAGCAACACAATCCTTTAGGGACAGAGGATGTGATGCGCCTTACAGAAACGGGTTCTTCTATCTATATCGGTCGACATCGCCGCAAAGACGGTAGTTCCTTCCCCGTCGAAGTCAACATAGGTGCGGTAAGTATCTTTGATCGAGATTACCTTGTAGGAGTGGCCAGAGATATCACAGAGCGACTCCACAATGAGGCCGCCATCCGTCAAAGTGAACAAAAATATCGTACGCTGGTGGAACGTATGAACGAAGGTCTGATCCTGACGGACAATGACGAAACGATTCTTTTTGTCAATGATCGTATGGCAGAAATATTAGGTATGAATACTACCGAACTGCTAGGACATCGATCATACGAGGTACTTTTAGGCGTGGATGACGAAACCGTCGCTTTGATCAAAGCCAAATCAGCTTTGCGTAGCCAAGGTGTTTCTGATCAGTATGAAATGCGATTGCGCAAATCTAACGGAGATGTCATATGGGTACTAGTTGCAGGCGCTCCATATGTCGATTCCAATGGCGACTCTATCGGTACGATTGCCATCATCACCGATATCACGAATCGTAAGAAAACCGAAATCAAGCTACAGGACAAAAATAATGAGCTAGACGCTTTTGTCTATAAAGCTTCTCATGATCTCAAAGGACCGCTCGCTTCTATCATTGGTCTCACCAATATCGCGCGCGACGAAGTCCAAAGTGAAAATGCAATTCATTATTTCGATCTGATTGCCAAAAGCACCAAAAGACTAGATGACATCCTCCTTGATCTCATCGACGTCACTCGCATCAATAAAGCAAAACTTCATCTAGAATCGATCAATCTTACAGAAACTGTCGGCGAGATTATCAATAGTCTTATGCATCAGCCTAAGTCTCAAAAAATCAATTTTGTTACTGATATCCACCTCGCCAATGGATTTAAAACTGACAAAAAGGTATTGATTTCAGTGATTCAAAACCTCTTAGTCAATAGCATCAATTATCAAAACCCTCAATCTGACAAGCCTTTTGTCAGAGTAAGTGCCCACGAAAATTTAGATCGGGTACATTTTAGAGTAGAAGACAACGGCCTCGGCATCCCATCGCGATTACAGCACCGCGTATTTGAGATGTTTTATCGTGGCACTACTAAGTCCAAAGGCTCTGGCCTTGGCCTATATATTGTCAAAAGCGCCATTGAAAAGCTCAATGGCACTTGCGAACTCCAATCCGAAGAAGGGATTGGCACAACCATCAATTTCACCCTTCCCAAAGACATTCCCATCAACCCGAACTAAGAAAACACAATCATCATGAATTTCTCTTATCCATTTAGCCGTCGGCAAAACCGAGGCTTCGGACTCCTTATGCTCTTTATGCTCATTTCTTGGTCAGGAGCGAGGCTCTATCAGCATTTTCAGCCTCCCCCTGCGGGAACGCTTCCGTTCAAAAATTTCCCCGTATTTGCAGCCACTTATCAGCCTCCCTGTGTGGAGATCAATCAAGCCGATAAAGCGACTTGGGATTCACTGCCGGGCATTGGAGCAAAGCTGAGTGATCGCATCGTTCGCTACCGGCGCACTAGAGGAGGTTTTGAGAGTATCGATGATCTCCAAAAAGTCTACGGTCTCAAAGCTGAAACCTTTGCCCGTATCCAAGCAAATCTTTGGATGGAAACCTCTATCGTTCTGCGACCGCAGCGAAAAGCCCACTATGCAAAACGAAAGTCAAAAAGTCCTTATCAAAAAACTCGCTATCGGAATCGTAAGACCACTCAAACTGCCATCATAGATCTCAATCAAGCCGACAGTACGCAATTAGATGCCTTGCCCGGCATTGGCCCCACCCTCGCCAATCGTATTCTCAAATACCGCAAGATATTGGGCTACTATTATCATGTGGATCAGTTGCGCTCAGTTTATGGCCTCAACGAAGAAAACTTCCAGCGCATGAAGCCCTTCTTGACGGCCATGCTCCCCCCTTCTCCTATTCAGTCCTCAATAAACACAGCCAGCCGCTGGCAAATCCAACGACTGGCATTCTGGGACAAAGACTTGGCCGATAGCCTCCTCATCGCCCGTAAACAGATCGGCCGCTTCGATCAATGGGAAGAAGTATCACAACTTTCCTTCGTTCCGCCACGCGGCCTAGAAGAACTCATGGTTTATTTTAAACTCGAATCCGTCAACGGCAAGTAAACGTCAAAACTTAGGGGCACCTCATCTTTAGGACCATCTCCCGTAATATTGAACTCACGACGCATAATCACTCCTTCACCGATGACGTGATTGCCTTCGATACTAAAAGTCAATGGGACAACCTTAGTCACACCTTTTAATGTGAGCAAGGCGTCTGTTTGATAGCGACCGTCATCGCGTTTTTGAGCACCTTTGATTTTCACTATAGCAACTGGAAACTTCTTGATGTAAAAGTAGTTCTTCTTCTTTTTGAGGCTCTTTTCAAGTTCTTTCCAGCTGCTTTGTAAACTTGAGGTATTGATCTCAAGCGAGACTTCGATTGCTTCGATAATACCATCGGGGATTAAGGTTTTGGTGAATTTCCAACGCTCAAAAGTCAGCTTGGTGGGAGAACCTGCATCGCCGATAAACTCGATCGTACCTGGCGTTTGTCCATTGCTCTCAAAGCCAACAAAGACAGAACAAAGACCAGCAAGGATGAACAAAGAGATCGTAAAAAAGGATTTGAAAATTTTCATTGTATTTAGTTTTGTTGCTTGAGTAAAATTGAGAAGTAAAAAATCATGGTTTCACGGTTAGGGCTAGGTCCATCAGGGCCTTCGATATCAAAATCTTCGGTGATACGTAGCTGAAACTGGCCACTTGCCCAAATCTGAGCTTGCCCGGCATCATCTGTGATCATTTGAAACCGAGTTTGCATCGGTAATTCGATGCTGCGATTCATCAAAGTGAAGCTTCCTCTGATTGCCTGCATCTGTTGAGTATTGGTGAGACTTATCGGACTCTCGCTCAGATCAAAGGCAAAGCTTGCTAAAGGATATTTTTTCGCTTTGAGATATTTGCGTAGGACTTTTTCATCGAGATCAGCCATGCCCATACTTAGGCTATTGACATCGACCGAGAAGTTTCCAGCGAGTAGTCTATTTCCCTCATCGAAATCTAGTTCACCTTGGATTTGGGAGATTTCGCCAGCGTATCGTTCGAGCGGAGCTTGAAAGTGAAAGCTCAAAGCGGGAATCTTAGGGTCAGGCGCACCCACATAGCTCCATTTGCCTCCCAATTTAGTCAGCGGTGTAGAGAGCGGAGTTTCACTTTTTATCCCTGCGGGGAACGCTAGGCCGAGCTCATCCCAAGTAGCAATCGGTATCTCTTTGGAAACCGAACTCAGTGCGTCTCCGATTCGAGAATTAACCAGCGTCTCCTCAATCTGTGCCGATAATAGTTTACTCGCCTCAGCAAAGGCTCCCTCCCAATCATTATCCGCAAATTGCATTGCGTCCTGAGCATATATTGGCTCAATACAGCTAAATTGGCTATACAACTCTATACTGAGATACAATTGACCGTTCTCGGAACGATAAGGATGGAAATCTAGATAAAAGACTCGGTCAGTCTGAGTGATGCAGGCTTGTGCTTTCGTCCTAAAGGCTTGTAAGCCTTTCGAGATTCCTTTTTGGGCTTGCTTCGCAAAACGCTCCGCCTCATAATCTGCGGGATAACTGCCTTTTAGATCAGTAATTTTGCTAACGACCATCAATTTAGTTCGCCCATCTTCTTTGAGCCAGGCGTCTGCCTTGCAGAACGCATCCTCACTAGGGTTACGAAAACGACTCGTCCGGATAAAATTCTCGATGCTGCTAAACTGTCGATATCTTCCGGCATAGACTAAACGCTTATTATTTGCCTGAAATATCATCGCCGGTGTACTACTGATCTCAGCGGGCAAACCATCTTTGGCCGCTTTTACTTGTAGTTCTATTTGGTTGCGCTGGCAGTAATTTTTGAGTTGAGGCAGCGTTTGGGTGCTAAAATCTTGGTCTTTTTCGGCTTGTATAAAAACGATCAGTTTTTCCGAAGACTCACTTCTGTCAGGCTTGGCTTGTCCAGCCCAAACAAGGCTGATGAGGAGGATTGCAATACGTATCATGCTGAGGTTTATTTAGAAGTGGAGATATCAGCAGCTTGGGCTCTAGCATAGCGTTCGGCAGCGCCGAGGGCCACATTCATAAAAGGCCAATTTTCATGGGAGTTCATAAAGCAAACCGCAACCCAGCCTTCCTCGACATTGGCTTTAAATTGAGTGCGAAATCCCATGCTAGCGCCTCCCCAATAAGGCCCATAGTTGTTATAAAAGATTAGTCCTCGATTCTGCTTATTAGGCGTCAAACCAGCTAATGCCATCTCTTGACTCAAAAAACGATTGTCCTTGCCTTTTGAGGCTTCGATGATATACCCAACAAACTTGGCATAATCTTCAGGAGTAGACCATAAGCCCACAGCGCCTAACTCTGGGAAAACCCAACGATCGCCTTCGATACGCACGCCTTGTTTATCGTAGCCAACGGAAGCGGTTTGTTGAGATTCGGGGCTTAATTCGGCAGCAAAAGTGGAATGATTCATCTCCAGTGGCGTCAATACTTGCCGTTGGATGATCGTCGCCAAATCTTCTTGATAAATATCTTCGAGCAAGAGTTGTAGGATCATCACATTGGCAAAAGAACCATTTCCTCTGAGATTGTAGCCATTGATCAGTTTTACCGCTTTTTCTTGCGAGGGAGCCTCCCCCTTGAGGATTTGGATGAGAGTAGGAGTCTCGGTTCCCGGAACGTAACCACGCGGTTTGCTGCCTAAATTGAACTTGCAGTTTTGTTGGAGTAAATCCCTCACTGCGACAGGTCGAAAAATAGCCAGTGGACTCCAAGGGATTTGCCAGCGCTGGAGATAATCGTTCGCCAAGGCGTCCAAATCAACTAAGCCCTCCTCGACAGCACGCAATACCGCAAAATGTACCAAAGGAACAGTCATGCTACCTACTTGAAACTGGGTAGTCATTTCAACAGGCAATTGGTTTTCAAGATCACGGTAACCGATTTGAAAGCTCGTGTCTTCGGCCGCTTCCTGCATGATATAATAAGAGATGCCATTTACTTTAGCCTCCTCCATTTTAGTAGCGAGGGAAACCGTGACGCCTTCTCCTTGAAAGCTAAAGAAAGGAGATTGCGCATAAGCGGTCTGAGAAATAATAAGTCCTAACTCTAGGATAGATAGGATGATGATTAAACGAAACAAATTCATAAGGATAAGTTTATTGTGATACCTCCGCAAGATGGAGCTAGGCACAAGGCTTACCGCTGCAAATCATAATATGCGACGACTCAAATTGTGATATGAGTCGTTTTTGATAGTTCTAAAGGGTTTTCACACCGAAGTCTTCTTCCAAACATGGTTCTTTAATCACGAAGAAAAGTATACTTTAGGTGGAGAATCCTCTTAAAGAGAGCTCCAACGCGGTTGGTATGGATTTAGAAACATCTAAATAAAAAATGCCTACAAATCTATGATCTGTAGGCATACTATTTTGTACCCGCGGATGGAATCGAACCATCGACCTTTGGTTCCGGAGACCAACGCTCTAATCCCCTGAGCTACGCGGGCAATAAGGAGGACAAAGGTAGAGATTAATCTCTAAAATGTAAATGTCTTAGTGCCATTTACTGAGAACTGACAATCCCGTCTGAATAAGCTTCTTTTCTTCCGCTTTAGGATCTGCGGCAAACTCGCCTCGCAGTCGATTGGCAAGGATGGTTGCAATAGTCCCACATCGATGACCTAATGCTTTGCCTAAGCTCATAATCGCCGCTGCTTCCATCTCCATATTCAAAAATCGACCTTCATTATGTCGAAATCCGCCAATCAAATCTGGTAAGGAGGGAAGTTTGACTTGTAATCTCCCAAGACTCCTGCCTTGTGGGCCATAAAAACCACCAGCAGTAAAGGTCCCTCCCTGCATAATCTGTGGAAACTCATCGCTCAACATAGTTAATAAAGCAGAATCGGCAGGTGAATGATACAAAGGAAGAGGACCATTATTCTTTTCCCAAAAACGATCTAAAGCGTTCTGCAAGGCAGTATCGTAAATAGGATAATCATAATAATTCATCAAACCATCGCCCCCTACTGCCCAAGCGGAGGCAATCAAAGTGCCTACTGGGACTTCGGCTTGCATCCCTCCGCATGTACCCAAACGCAAAGCTTGAATGCTGACGGCTTGGTTTTTAGGCTTTCTAGTCTCAAAATCAATATTGAACAATGCATCAAGTTCATGCCAGACAATATCAATATTGTCAGTCCCGATACCGGTAGACATCACGGAGACTCTTTGCCCCTCATATAAGCCTGTCAGGGTATAAAATTCTCGCTTATGTTTTCTTATTTCGACCTCATCGAGGAACGCTCCCACTTTTTCTACTCGATCTGGATCTCCGACCAAAATGATTTTTGGCGCTAAATCACCGGGCAGCAAATTGAGGTGATAGATAGAACCATCAGGATTTAAAATCAACTCTGTTTCCTGCATATTAGGTGAATTTAGGCCAAAATATTACTTAGGCTAATCTATTTTTGCGATCTCTTTACAACCTCTGGTATAGCTAATCGTTCTTTAATATAAGCAAGCATGAAAATAACTTATTCCCAAGAAGGAAAAACTTACACAAGCAAACCATTCAAATAATTAAACATTTAAGAATTTGAATGTGTTTTATAGTGACAAAGCTTAAATTCGAACGTCAAAACAGAGTAAATTGGGTTGCCCTTTCGAACGTTAGAGTATTAAAAACGTTATAGAGAGGAGATTTGCAACTCAATTGCATAGCCTGTACCTTTGTCTGCTCGTATAAGCAAAGGTTCATATATTGTTGTATACCAATTTAACCGCATTTATATAGTCAGCCGTAAATGAGACAGCTCAAGATTAGTAAACAGATAACGAACCGGGAGTCACAATCTCTGGACAAGTATCTGCAGGAAATCGGCAAAGTAGAGCTGCTTACACCGGATGAAGAAGTCGATTTGGCGAGACGTATCAAGCAGGGGGATCAAATTGCCCTGGAAAAACTCACGAAAGCCAATCTTCGATTTGTCGTATCGGTAGCGAAGCAGTACCAAAATCAAGGCCTCTCCTTGGGAGACCTTATCAATGAAGGAAACTTAGGTCTAATTAAAGCCGCAAAACGCTTTGATGAAACCCGTGGTTTCAAATTCATTTCTTATGCGGTATGGTGGATCCGCCAAAGTATCTTACAAGCTTTGGCAGAGCAATCCCGTATCGTTCGACTCCCTCTGAACCGAGTCGGCGCTTTGAACAAGATTGGCAAAGCATTTTCAAAACTGGAACAGGAATTTGAACGGGAGCCTTCTCCTGAAGAAATTTCCGAGGTCTTGGAAAACATGAGTGAAGATGAAATATCTGATACACTCAAGATTTCTGGTCGCCACGTTTCGGTTGATGCTCCATTTGTACAAGGAGAGGAAAACCGTCTCCTTGACGTATTGGAAAATGATGCTGAACCTAATCCTGACAACTCCCTGATTAACGAAAGTTTAAGCAAGGAAGTTGAACGTGCACTCAGTACCCTTACCCAACGTGAAGCTGAAGTCATCAGACTCTATTTTGGTATCGGTGTAGAGCACTCTCTTACTCTCGAAGAGATTGGAGAAAAGTTCGACCTCACGCGTGAACGTGTTCGCCAGATCAAGGAAAAAGCGATTCGTCGCTTGCGCCATACCTCGCGTAGTAAGGGACTCAAAACTTATCTTGGATAAGGACAACTTAGTGGCTGTAGAGCCATAAAAACATAAAAGGATTTCTGTTTAGGCAGAAATCCTTTTTTTATTGGCAATATTTCACCTTAGTCTTTTTCAAGGTATTCTACCCATGCAAAATCAGCATATTGCTGCATTCCGCTTAAGTCCTGACAAGCTAATCCGACAAAAGAACCCGTAAAAGCAGGACGATACCGCTCACTCCCGTCTCTCACATAATCATCGGAGAGGATACTCGCATCAACCACTGGCCCAATTTGATTCCAGCGTTCCTCATCGAGGCTATACCAAAAACTCAACTCAGACCGCTGCCATACCAACCTCAGATACACTCGCTCTGGCTGTCCTAAATCTACCGCAGCCTCCAAGATTTCATCAGTCTCATAATTGTCGCAACGAATCACATTGAGATAAGTGTGGGAGCGTTCACCGAATAGGTGTAGATAAAAATAATGAGCCGTATTGTAGTAAGCCGTCAAACCACACATCTGCTGAAAATTGTCTGGACGAAATTCTACTGCTGCCGTGTATTGAATCGAAAAGGCTTGTACTCGTCTTGCAATATGACTTTGCTCATGTAACGAACTCAGAGATTCTCTGCCACTTAGGCGCAAGAAGCCCTTACGAGCGCTCAGACTCAACCAATCTTCAGTTATGGGTATCCGTAGGGATTGATAATTTATATCGACATCAGGGCTATCAAACTCCCAGCGATGAGTTGTGGGAGATGCGCTATTCGCGAACGTTCCGTCCAATGCGATGCTTTGCCGAGCTAGTTTACGATCAGTGCTTAAGTAAGGCCAATCATCTCGCCATACAATCTGTTCAATCGCGGTTTCCCGTCCCAAAGTACATCTACCCAGCGGACTCAAGGGCCTCCCAGTCAGGAATACGATCCACCAATCCCCGGCTGCCGTCTCGACCATATCTGCATGTCCCGTCTTTTGCAAAGGATGATCCGGATGAGCAGACGCACATAAAATAGGATTAGTGGGATGCAATTCATAAGGCCCATAGATGCTGCGCGAACGAGCGAAACTCACGGCATGCCCATATTCTGTCCCTCCTTCAGCTGTGATTAGATAGTAGTATCCATCTTTATTGTAAAGGTGTGGACCTTCGGTTTTACCGAGTTCTGTGCCATCAAAAATTGGATAAGCGGGTCCAGTCAAACGCATTTGCGCGGGATCATATTCCTGCATGATGATTCCGCCAAAGAATTTGCCTTTGCGGTGATCTACCAACATGCTTAGGTACCATTTTTTGCCATCGATGTTATGAAAGAGAGAACCATCAAAACCACTTGCGCCTAGCCTCACAGGATCTGACCAAGGGCCTCGGATATCATTCGCCGTAACAAGATAGTTGGGTGTGTCCTTCCAGACTCCATCAAAGCTTTTGACATTGGAATAGACCAAGTAAAATATGCCATTGTCAAAGCTCAGACAAGGCGCCCAAACCCCACAAGAATCAGGCACGCCTTTCATATCAAGTTGCGAGAGGCGGTTCAAAGGTTGGGCGATCAGTTCCCAATGAATTAAATCTCTTGAGTGATGAATCTGAACGCCGGGAAACCATTCAAAGGTAGAGGTCGCAATAAAATAGTCCTCCCCTACCCTTATGATTGAAGGATCTGGATTAAAGCCCTTTAAAACAGGATTTTGGATCACACTTATATAGTTAGCAGGTCTAAAATATCAAAAACGAAGCAGTAAATAAATACTGCTTCGTTCTAATTTATAAGCTTAGGAGGAACTTTAGAGACCTAAATTCCCTCATTGGTTTCTGGTGCTCGTCCGTAGATGTACAAATCTATCGGGTAGCCTACGGTAACGCTATCACTTCTCGTTGGTTTAGGATTTTGCCCGTAAACAGTTCCGCTTTGATTAGCAGGAGAATTTGCATTATAAGAGAGCGCGCCTAAAGTCAGGCCCAAATCTCGTATGGAATTAAGAGCTTCTTCAAAGCTCATACCAGTCAAATCAGGTACTCGGACACTCACAGATCCTTGACCATCAGAGACGATCAAATCGATCTTGGCACCTTGTGGCACCATCGTTCCAGCTTTGATACGACGACCATCATAAAGGATATCCAAAATAGTATTTTCAGCGATATCTTTTTTACGAGTCACCTTGCCTACAGCCAGCTTCCAGCTCTCGAGTTGCGCTTTGGCTTGATAAAGCGTTTTATCGATTACCGCAGGCACTGGTACTTGAGGTGGCTTACGCTGATTGATCGTCAAAGAAATCGTACGATTAGGTTTGACGAAGCTATGTTGACGTGGGTATTGCGTTAATACAGCGCCCGGTGCAAGGTCCGGATTATAGGCAGAATCCGTCAGCATAGGCTTTAAGTCCATTTTGCTGAGTTCTTTTTCGGCTTCTTCCCAGGACATTTCGACCACAGAGGGTACGACAATAGAATCGCCATGACGGGTGTAAGCTGGTAAAATCCAGAAAAAGATCATGAGATAAACCAGCACCCCAGCGACGATCAGCCCCAAAAGGGTAAGGAAAAATTCTCGGCTAATAAAATATCGAAACATATCCTTCTTATTCTTAGACAAAGGTACGAAGCAGATTAGACTTCGTTGGCCTTACATACGCTCTGGCATCTGGATGCCTAGTAGCGCCATACAATTATTGAGTGTTTGTCCCGCAAAACTGGCAACAGCTAGTCGGAAGGAACTTGTATTAGGATTACTACTTTTCAAAATAGGAGCATCCCGGTAAAAACGATTAAATTCTTTTGTTAGTTCATATGCATAGTTAGCGATTAGGGCCGGATTATAGGTTTCTCCCGCTTCGCGTAACACATCGTTGTATCCAGATATAGCTTGAATCAAAGTTCGTTCCGCTTCTAAAAGCGGCTCCTCTAGTTTCATATCAGCAGTATAAGGTCCGATATGAGCAGCATTGCGGAGAATCGATTGGATACGAGCGTAGGCATATTGAATATAAGGTCCCGTATTCCCTTTAAGAGAGACGGATTCGTTTGGATCAAACATCATCCGCTTTTTGGGATCAACTTTGACCAAAAAGTATTTTACCGCACCTGTACCTAACTTCTGAAAGAGATCATTCAATTCTTTTTCCTCCATATCCTGAAGCTTGTCCAGGTTTTTGAGGGTTTCTTCACGAGCTTTGTTTTCCAGCTCGGTCAGGAGATCATCTATCTCTACGGTAGTACCTTCACGGCTTTTCATCTTACCAGTAGGTAAGTCAACCA
Organism: Bacteroidia bacterium; assembly: GCA_045106675.1. Classification (GTDB taxonomy): domain Bacteria; phylum Bacteroidota; class Bacteroidia; order J057; family J057; genus JBCAWW01. The sequence goes on along the minus strand of JBGCFA010000011.1, from coordinate 22,315 downwards.
TCCCATAAGACATATGGTAGAGTCCTTTGGCATAAGGTTTTTCCAGTTTGCCTAAGACATTGAACAGGACTTGAAAATGATAGTCTTGTTCGTTTCCTACGACATAAACTGAACGATCCATTTTGTACTCATTGTACTTATCTTCGGCTATCGCAAGGTCTTGAGTAATGTAAAGAGAGGTACCGTTACTCCGCAGGAGGGTCTTACGATCCATCCCATCATCAGTAAGGTCAACTTCCACTGATCCGTCTTTGGTAAGATCGAAGACTCCTTTTTCTAAGCCTTCTTCAACAGTCTCTTTACCTCGCTTATAAACTTGCGACTCGTAAAAGTAACGATCGAAAGCAATCCCTAAACGTTGGAAAGTATCTTCATAGGCAGCATAAACCCAGCCGTTCATTTGCTCCCAAAGCGCACGAATCTCTGGTTCTCCTTCCTCCCAACGCACCGTCATTTCGTTAATGGCAAGCTGACTAGGAGCTTTTTTAGCAGCTTCTTCTTTGCTAATGCCTTCCTCAGCCATGATTGCACTGATTTGCTCTCCGAGCATGCCCGAAAATTGCACATAGTAATCTCCGACAATTTTGTCGCCTTTACGATCAGACGATTCTGGGGTCTCTTTATCTTTTGCTACCAAATAGGCGTGCATAGACTTAGAGATATTGGTCCCACGATCATTAAAGAGACAAGTAGGGATAGCTTTGAAGCCATTGGCTTGCAGGATTTGAGTTAGGGAGTAACCCAAAACAATATTACGTAGGTGTCCTAAGTGCAATGGCTTATTGGTATTGGGAGAGCAATACTCAACCACAACTGTTTGGCCAGCACCTAAATCTGTTTTATAAAAATCTGTATTCCCTTGTTGCTCTGCTACAAAGGATTGCCAATAAGTATCACCAATACTTAGATTTAGAAAGCCTTTGACCACATTATAAGCGGTAACACTGTCCAAGCGTTCGACAAGGTCGGCACCCAACTTCTCTGCAATCTGAGGCGGCGCACCAAGTCTAAATTTGGTCAGCGGAAAAACTACCAAGGTAAGATCTCCTTCAAAGTCTTTGCGAGTAGCTTGGACTGGCAAAATATCGGGAGAAATTTCAAGCTCAAATATAGCTTTTACGGCTGCAGCGGCGGCAGTTTGAATATGTGTACTAAGAAGTGACATGGGCGCAAAAATGAGAAAAAAATCACGGCTTTACCAGCTTTTCTAATTAAGCGTTCGGCTTAGCCAAAAATACGTAGTAATCGGCCGATGGTTCGTAAGCCTTGAAGTAATCGGGTAGGTTCATCATCATCATTGATAAACCAGCTCCTGATAGTACGTCCCCAACTGGTACGATCTAATAGTCTGGAGTCCATTGCTGCCCTATAAGTAACTAAAACTGCAACGGGAGCAATCACGATTACCGACAACCAGGCACCTACCCATGGTTCAAATGAGCCCTCCCTCGCAAACTTTTTGCCATAGGTGGTCAGGACATAATAAACCATAAAAAATACGATGGAGATCAATGCTGGTGGTCCGATCCCACCTTTGCGGATAATGGAGCCGAGGGAAGCTCCGATCAATATAAAAAGCAGACAATTGACAGGCTGAGCATATCTCAGATAAAATTCGTAGAGATAGGAACGCTCTGTCTGATAATGATCTTTTTTCTTTTTGATCATGAACTCGATATAGCTTTTTGCCGCTCTCGCATTGACGAGGGACTTGCTAACGAGAGACATTTGATCATCATAAGAGAAACAATAAAGGAGAGACGAGTCTGGATGGAGTTCAAAAAATCCGTAAGGCTCTGTCCACTCTAAAGTATCTCGTCCTCGAGTCATGAATAAGCTATCGATTTTGTGATAACGAGCCAATTGTTTGATGGACTTTGCGTTATAGGAATCGACCAGAATATCGAGGCTATCGATGGAGTTTCGAAGTTTTTCCATCGGCATGACGATCTGGTGCTTGAAAGAACTTTCGTCAGTCCGATCTAGATCAAAGCCGTCGAGGGTAAAGCGATAGTATAAAGAGTCAAAGTAAGTTCGACCATAGGGGTGGCTTTCGGGTTTCCCTGATTGGGAACGATACTCCTCATGCCTAACACCGCTATAAAGGGCCATCATCATGCGGTTGTTTTGCATCTGGATATAGGCAGAATCCGCCTTGATGACATCTACTGCACCCCGATTGTCGGTATGGTTGTAGATAAGCACATCGTATAAAGCTCCGGTATCGGTATTTTTGTCAGAGATACGAATGACGTAGCCATCTATATCTGAGTAGAAATAGCCGGGTTTGATAGCAACATCTGGTTTTTTGCGTTGTACGTCGTACAAAAGGCTAAAAAACTTAAGGTTTGCTTTAGGGATCGTATCAAAAGAAACCCAAATCGCAGCAAACATCAATACCACAGAGAAAGCAAAGACCGAACGTACAGTCTTGTAGAGGCCAATACCACTAGACTTTAGAGCCGCTAATTCATAATGCTCCCCCATACTACCAAAAGTCATCAGAGAGCCCGCTAAGAGCGCGACAGGCATCGCAGAAAGTAAAAGGCGACCGGCAGCATACATAAATAGTTTTCCGAGCACTACTGGATCGAGACCTTTACCAAAAATCTCGTTCATGTACAGTGCCATGAACTGCATCACCAGAATAAATAGAATGATCATGAAGCTCATGAGGAAAGGCCCCAAGAACATCTTTAATACCATCCAATCTATTCGTTTGCCAAACATGCGTTTTTATCAAAAAATATCGAATAAGGGAGTAAGCGCAAGTTTATGGCGCGACTCTCTTCCTAGAATAGTGTAAGCTAAAGATAAATAGGTTGTATGTTAGTTTGCACCCGCCAATAGATATAGGACCGCCATGCGAACAGCAACTCCATTTTCTACTTGTTCGAGGATGAGAGATTGCTCAGAATCAGCTACTTCACTGGTGATTTCGACCCCTCGATTGATCGGCCCCGGATGCATAATAACTAGCTTCTTGTTGAGGCTTTCTAATAAGGGCAGATTGAGTTGATACTGTAAACTATACTCTCTAAGGCTTGGGAAAAATTTGATATCCTGTCTTTCGAGTTGGATACGAAGCATATTTGCCGCATCACACCATTCTAGCGTTTCTCGTAGATTATAACTGACTTCTACACCGAGGCTTTTGATATGTTTGGGAATCAAAGTAGGAGGTCCGCATACGCGAACGTTTGCCCCTAACTTTTTGAGGGCGAATATATTGGAGAGGGCAACGCGAGAGTGGGTAATATCGCCGATGATGGCAACATTAAGGCCTTTAAGTTCTCCAAACTGGCGGCGTAAAGAAAAACAATCCAACAATGCTTGGGTCGGATGCTCATGGGTACCATCACCAGCATTGATGATTTGAGCCGGAATATGTTTGCTCAGAAATACAGGAGCACCTGGGTGAGGATGGCGCATGACGACCATATCCACCTTCATTGCGAGGATATTATTGACAGTATCTAATAAGGTTTCCCCCTTTTTGACGCTACTGGATGAAGCCGAAAAATTGACAACATCTGCCGAAAGTCGCTTTTCCGCCAACTCAAAGGAAATCCGAGTTCGAGTGGAATTTTCGAAAAAGAGATTGGCAACCGTAATATCACGAAGGGAAGGGACTTTCTTAATCGGTCGGTTTAGTATCTCTTTGAAATTATCGGCCGTATCGAAGATCGTGTTGATATCTTCGGCGGTGATGTACTTGATACCGAGCAAGTGTCGGGTAGATAATGCCATTTGCGCTTAAGCCTTTGAAGATGACTCGTCTTGAAAAACCAATACTACTCCGTCTTTTCCGCCGCTTTCTTTTAGTTCTACAACGACTCTCTGGGTCTCTATCGTATCGACCACGATCCCGACATAGGATGCCTCTACCGGCAGTTCGCGTTTGTGTTTACGATCCACCAATACAAATAGCTCCACGGTTCGCGGACGACCATAAGCTAGCATAGCATCCATAGCGGCTCTTACCGTCCTACCGGTATACAAAACATCATCGATCAGAAGGACTCTTTTGTCTTCGATCAGAAAATCAATACTGGTTTTGTTGGGTTCGAGAGGTTTATCTCGCATGCGAAAATCATCACGAAAAAAGGTGGTATCGAGTTCCCCGTAGGGAATCTCAGCACCTGGAACCAAATCTTTGAGAAGATCGCGTATTCTACGTGAAAGATAAATCCCCCTAGGTTGAGCACCGAGAATGACAGTGTCCTGAAAATCGTCGTAGGATTCAATTAATTGTTGACAAAGACGTTGGAGAGTAACGTCTAATTTGCCTGCAGGAAAGAGATCGAGTTTACCAGTTTCCATATTCGCCACAAAAATGCGAATATTCTGGCACTAGGCCAAAACGCTATTCACGGTATTTATTCACATTTACTAAATTTTGCAAAATGGCTTCTCGGACCATTTCGGCAGTATTGCCAACCTCAAGTTTGGCTCGGATATGACGCCGATGTGTTTCTACCCCCGCCTCTCCAATACTGAGAGCCGCACTAATCTCGCGATTATTAAGGCCATCAACCACGAGTTGTAAGACTTCTTTTTCGCGATTGGTGATTTTGGAGCGGATTTTTGATTTTCCTTTGGCACGACAATATTCGGTATAAATCCGCATAGCATCTACACTATAATAAGTGCCTCCATCATTGACTTTGCGAATAGCCGTAACCAATTCTTGTGCTGCGCTCTCTTTGAGGATAAAGCCTGAGATATCGCTTTTGAGCATTCTATCAATATAATCCCCTTCCGAATGCATAGTCAAGATAATAGACTTTGTCTTGGGAAAGGTTTCGTACAGATGCTCTGCCAATTCCATCCCCGCGATTTTATCTTGCCCTAACCTTATATCTAAAACTGCAATATCAATTTTGGTCTTATTGAAAATTTCTAACGCATGATCTCGATCATAGGCTACTTCAACGACTTCCATATCTTGTTCTTGGTTCAACATCCGCCGCAAGGCGTCCACCAGTAAGCGGTGGTCGTCCAAGATCATCACTTTTATCATTTCATTCTCTCAATTATCTTATCAAACTGGCAGGCTAATATGGGTATAAGTACCTTTGCCAATGGTAGAATCAATATGAATTTTGCCATTCAATTGTTGAGTGCGAATTTTCAGATTTTGCATTCCCATACCATCTGCTACCGCATCAACATCAAAACCATTACCATCATCCCACATATATAAATGCAATCTTCCCCCAGCGTTTGTCAGCTGAATTTTGACACTTTTGGCGTTCGCATGTTTGATAATATTTTGAAATAACTCTTGGGCAATACGATAAAGATGAAACTCTACTTCGCTATTGATTCGGAGCATTTCGATCCCTTCAGTATCCAAGGAGGCGACAAAGGATTGATGTCGAGATAGATTGCGACACATATCCTCCAAAGCGGTTACTAAACCACCGTGTTTTAGGCGAACGGCCCCCATATCGTGTGAAATCCGGCGTACATCTTCTGTTGCTTCACGCAATAAATCAAAGGCATAATCGAAATCTTGGAGATCGAGTGATTCTTGACTTTTTAACTGACGGCGAAATTGTTCAAGAGAAATTCGCACAGCCGCTAAAGTGCCTCCTAAGCCATCATGTAACTCTTCTGCTACACGTTTTTTCTCAGACTCTTGCCCTTCAATGATATAGCTAATTGACTTAAGCTCCTGCTTTTTAATAACCCCTTCTAATAACTGGGCTTGATTTTTTTCCTTTTCAAGCATCAACTCTATCTCGGTTTTCTTTTTCTGATCATATTGCCAGAAAGCGCCTCCAAATACAACTAATATTATCCCTAAGGCCGCCAAGCCTATATAAAGATAGTATTGGGTGGCTTTCACTTCAGAAAGCAAGACCTCCTTTTGGGCAAGTTCACGAGTGTTTTCATCCTTTCTGAGTTTAGTATCTGCTAGCAGAACGGATAGTTCTCGATTTTGGTCAAATATTTGAAACTGCAGTTCATGCGAGACATTCAAGTATTTCATCGCAGAGTCAAGGACTCCTTGGCTTTGATAATACTCACTTAGTTGTTGTACACAATTTAATTGGGAAGTAGGGCTCTTAATCTTTGTTTGGGCAAGTAGGTATGCCTTATTGATTGCTTGATAAGCAGCCTTGTTGTTTTTTTCACCCAAATAGGATTTGCTGAGGTTTACCAGATAGTTGATTCTACCTTCAATATCGAGCGTTGAATCACGCAAGGTTAAACTCAGAGCTTCACTAAATAATTGGGTCGCCTCACTATAACGTTCCTCGAAGAGGGCTATACAACCTTTGACATTGAGGCAATTGGCCATCAAAGATTGATCATCTATCGAGGAAAAATAGTCATAAGCAGTACTCCCGAGCTCGGTGGCTTTGGAAAATTGATTGAGTTCTAGATAAACCTGGGCTTTATCCAGGATGAGCACATTACGATCAAAATCAGCAGTATCAGCAAGTAATCGCTCCGATTTCATGAAATACTCTAAGGCGTAATCATTAAATCCAAGGTCATGAAAGAGAGTGGCATAATTTACGTAGGTACTAGCTAATAGATGATTTAGGCTAGGCGTCGCTAAAATCAGGTCGATTTCTTGCTTATAATATTTTGAGGATTGCAGATAGTCTCCTGACTTAAGCGTGATATTGGCAAGCAGATCCAAAGCATTGGCTAAACCAGGCTTACTACCATTTTGTTGGTATTGGCTTTTTGCGCTTTCAGCATATCCAAAGGCAGGCGGATAATTTTCAAGATCATGCTGCAAAACTGCCATCATATAAAAGCATCTTGCAGTTTGAGCCTCATCGCCTAAACTAAGCGCGGTCTCTAAAGCTTTTTCAATTTTAGTAAAAGCTTGTTGAGGATCATCACCTCTGAGTGACCATCCATGTTTAACTAGGTTCGAAAGCGCCTCTTGCTCTGCTGATTGGCCGCAAAGAGTGGGTCCAAAAATCAACAGAGCAAATACGCTCACTATAATTGGGAAAAGAGATTTCATAAAGTAAAGGGAGCCATTTTTAGACTGGATCACGGATTATCTGGACAGATGAAGTAACAGCCTTTTTGCCGGGTCCACCTACTACTCTATCTTCCATGTCCCCTTCAGAACTGTCATCAAGAAATGCTGCGAAATGACCTAATACATCATGATTGGAACCAGAAAGCAGGTGAACTACTTCTACAATGATTTTTTCATTAGACTCAGACTCAAAAGAAAAGGTCACTTGTAATGAACCATCATAAGCAGTGCCAGTCTCTTGTTTGAGCAAAATAAAAAATAAGCGTTCGTCTTCAACATTATGAGAGGTTACCTCAACCGTTTGGTCGTATATCCAATCATCTGGAATAGCAATTAGCGCTTGAAGATCGTAATTCGACTCGCCTGTATGGCGAAAGTGTAAGTAGGGCTGAAAACTGTGCATCTTGTCTCTATGTGTTTGTAAGGAAGTTACGAAAAAAGGGGATGGCGAATGCCATCCCACTGGCCAAATTGCTACACGAACTACTTAAATCTTTGGTGTTTGTTTGAGTTGAGATATGCTTAAGGGAGAGAGGGCTCTCGGCCAGTTACTATCTGACCGAGAAGACCTATTTTCCCAACAGCGATCAATTAAAAGGGCGGATTCACGCTTTGTGTTGGTTCAGTGTGCTGCATTGGAACTACACAAACATAGCCTACTTATCCAGAGATAAGTAGGCGGGAAAAAATGTTTTTCTTACCGGAAAACCCGTAAACTTTTACTTGAATACCGTGATCGCTCCTCTTCTTTGCTTAAGATTGCCTGTAAAATCAAGATAGAGGATTCGGTAACTATAAGTTCCGATAGGAACACTACGGCCAGAATGATCGGTCCCATCCCATTGAAAGTCAGGAGTATTGGCTCGGTAAACTTCTTTGCCAATACGGTCAAATATCACCAGCTCAAACTGTTGAGTCAAATAGGCTTTCACTTCCCAATAATCGTTGCTACCGTCATTGTTGGGAGTGAAGGCAGAAGGTATATAAAGGTCTTGAGTAGGACGGACTTCGATGAGTTTTTCATACTCAAACTCACATCCATAAATATCTATTACTTTGACACTTACTTGGTATGCACCGGGATATTCGTAGGTATATACAGGATTAAAAGATCTCGATTTGACTCCATTACCTAAATTCCAATAGGTGTCACGTGGCTGAATATTACCCCCTAAACTCAATCCTAACACAGGAGAGGGGTACTCTAATACACTATCAGTCGCGACAATACCAGAAACAACTTTCTCTTGTGGTAGTAAAATGAGCTCAGTCCATTGATCATTGCAACCCCTGCTATTTTGGGTTTCCAAAAAATATGATTTAGGCCCTGTCAATGGGAAGCTATTAAAGTTTAGACCTGAGAATATGGGTTTTTCATCGCTCGGATCATTATACCAATTGACAAACCCTGCCTCTACAGGATTGGCCTGTATATAAACTGCTTGACCATAACAGGATTCGTCTTTGCGAATAAAGGGATCATCTGATGGTCTTACTATATCAGCTGTAGAGTTGCCAAAATCAATTTCAAAGCCCGCTTGCGCACCTTGAGGGGCTTGTACTCGAATGACATATTCTTTGATACCCGAAACGGCTAAGCATTCTGCTTGCTGGTTTGGGCAATTGCTTTCTCCACTCGGCCCTGTTTCACCATTACAACCGACTTCTGAAGAGGCGTTACAACTAACTAATAACTGTGGTCTTGTTTTGAGTTCCGTACAATGATGCTTGCTCAAATCATACACAGCCCAATCAAAGTTATCATTTTCGTTGTCCGGTCGGACGACAAAACAGAGCGTTCCAGTTCCACTGGTCCGAACCCTAAACCAAGTGCTATTTCTTTCGACTCCTAAGCAAGAACCATCATTTTCGCTCTTATTGCCATAGTCCAAGGAAACAGAATCGATTCTCATCAGACTACTACAAACCGGAATCGCACCCAAGCAGTCTTGCTCAATCGCTTGTCCATGAAGGGAGAAAATGCAAAAAGAAGCCAAAAAAGAGAGAAAAAATATACGTATCGTCATTTGCTAATTTTTCAATTAGTGGAAATTCCGATTTACCATTGCAAATACAAAAACGACTTTCAATAGGGTATTACATGTCTCAAGAGGCTTTGTGTTTTGAATTTTCGGATTAACTTTAAGATTCTGAACTAACAACACTACTACAAAATGTTACTAGCTACTCTTCAATTAGCCACCCTCGACTGGGTCATTATAGGCGTTTACTTCGTATTTGTCTTGGCCGTCGGACTGTGGGTTTCAAGGCGCAGTGGCAATACAGCCGCAGATTTCTTCCTTTCGGGTAGGAGTATGCCTTGGTGGCTCTTAGGAGTATCAATGGTCGCAACAACCTTTTCGGCTGATACACCCAATCTCGTTACAGACCTTGTGCGTAAAAATGGCGTATCGGGTAATTGGGGCTGGTGGGCCTTTTTACTTACAGGCATGTTGACAGTTTTTGTCTATGCAAAGTTATGGCGGCGCTCTGAGGTAATGACTGATATCGAGTTTTATGAACTCCGCTACAGTGGAAAAGCGGCGGCTTTCTTACGCGGATTCCGTGCTTTATATCTGGGTTTGATCTTCAATACCTTGGTGATGGGAACCGTATCCTTGGCAGCAGTTAAGTTTGGAGAGATTATGTTGGGGATGCCCGGCTGGCAAACGCTTTTGATTGCCGGTACGATCACTTTAGCATATAGTGCATTGGGCGGTCTCAAAGCCGTCATTATAACCGACTTCGTACAGTTTATTCTGGCTATGATCGGTTCGATTTGGGCTTGTTTCTATATTCTGGATTTAGAAGCAGTTGGAGGCCTAAGTAATTTGCTTTCAAATGAGGCTGTTGTAGATAAACTAAGTTTTTGGCCTGATTTCAGTAAGGTTGAAAGCTGGTTACCCATACTAGTTGTACCGATTGCTGTCCAGTGGTGGGCCTCTTATTATCCGGGTGCAGAGCCAGGAGGTGGTGGTTATATCGCTCAACGTATGTTTTCCGCTAAGGATGAACGCAATGCAATCGGAGCGACCCTACTTTTCAATATTGCACACTATGCCCTACGCCCTTGGCCATGGATTTTGATTGCATTGGCATCGATAGTTGTATTTCCTGAAGTGAGTGACATACAAGCAGCTTTCCCCGAATTGTCAGATGGCAAACTAGGAGATGACATAGCCTATCCCGCGATGCTAACCATGTTACCTGTAGGTCTATTGGGCTTAGTAGCGGCAGGATTGATCGCAGCCTTTATGTCCACCATGTCTACTCAACTCAATTTGGGAGCATCTTATCTAGTAAATGATTTTTACCAACGCTTCATCAAACCCGATGCCAGTCAAAAAGAACTCGTCAATGCAGGCCGTCTCTTCACCGTGATCTCTATGATAATTGGAGGATCGCTAGGTCTGATACTCGAAAGTGCGGGCCAAGCCTTTGATCTATTATTATTACTCGGTGCTGGTACAGGATTGATCTATATCCTACGTTGGTTTTGGTGGCGGATCAATGCCTATACCGAAATTGTAGCCATGATTGCTTCTCTGATAATCGCAGGCTACTTCAGTTTCTTTGATGATACAACAGCTTCTCACTTTAAGATCATCTATGGTGCATTACTCACTACCGTGATTTGGATTGCAGCGACCTTTTTCACGCCCCAAACCGATGATAGCACCCTACGCAATTTTTACCGTAAGATTCGTCCAGGCGGTCCGGGTTGGGATGCTGTAATTGAGAAGTCGCAGCGTTCGGCAGAGCCGCTCACCAAAAGCTCTGGGCAGTTACCGCTAGAAATCGCATGCTTTGTTATCGGCAGTATCACCGTTTATGGTGCTTTATTTGCTACTGGATTTTGGATCTATGGAGAAAGGACCAGTGCAATTGTCTCGACAGGAGTAGCAATAGCTGGGGGAGTTTTCTTATTTAAGGTTTGGAATCAGCTCAAAACTGACTAAAGTCATGTAAATCAGCATACTACGATAATCATTTAATACGAAATTTACTCATTTAAATATTCCAACATTTAGAATTTCAAGGTAACCTTAATGTTTTCGTCCTGTCATAAAGGGGAAATCAAATTACCCTTACTGATAGAACTATGGAATTATTTGAAAGCTTCTCTAACCTTATCGTTAGCTATGTGCCCGGAGTCCTCGGGGCTGTGATTGTCTTTTTTATAGGCTGGCTTATTGCGAGTGGACTCAAACGTTTGGTTTACAAACTGATGAGCCGTACTCAGGTCGATAATCGCTTAATGGAAAAGCTTGGCAGCAATATCCAAGTGGAACGCCTCGTCTCTAAACTGGTTTACTACCTCATCATGATTATGGTGTTGTTGGTGGTGCTTGAAATGCTCGGAGTAAGCAAAGTCCTCGATCCACTCAAAAATATGGTCAATGAATTTATGGGCTTTTTGCCTAATCTATTTGCGGCTGGAGTGATTGGATTTGCTGGCTATTTCATTGCAAAAATTGTTTCAGAGCTAGTCAATATCACTGGAAATTTTTTCAAAAAACTAGGAGAAAAAGCAGGTTTATCAGGCAATGTTGACCTAGGTGGGATATTCAAAAAACTGGTTTTCTTAGTCGTATTTATCCCTATTCTAATTGTTGCTTTGGATACTCTGCAGATGCATTCGATAGCTGATCCAGCCAAAGCGATGCTATCCTCATTCATCAATGCTATTCCTAATATCATTGCGGCAGGAGCGATTATCGCCATATTTTTTGTTGGAGGTCGCTACCTAAGCTCATTACTCAAAGAATTGTTGGCGAGTCTAGGGACGGATCAACTAGTAGATAAGCTCAACCTTCGTAGTCTTCTTGGATCAGAAAGACGCCTTTCGACTTTGATCGGCAACATGGCTTTTTTCTTTATCCTTTGCTTTGGGATTATCACTGGCGTGGAACGCTTAGGTTTTAGTCAACTGACTGAGACTTTGAATAGCCTACTTTTCCTTTCGGGTAAGATCTTCTTTGGTCTTGTGATCATGGTCGTGGGTAATGTAGTGGCAGGCATTGCCCAACGCAGCCTTCAAAACAATGAAGACAATCACTTTTTAGCCTCGATTGCCAAGTTTGCCGTCTTGGGCTTATTCTTGGCCATTTCCCTCCGCACAATGGGCATCGCAAATGAAATTGTCAATCTCGCCTTTGGTTTGACGCTTGGTTCGATAGCAGTTGCAGTTGCACTAGCCTTTGGACTAGGTGGCCGTGAAGCTGGAGGAAAGCAGATGGAATATATCCTTAGGCGTTTCCGGAAGGAAGACAAAATGATAGAAAGTGACAAGGTCTCTTAGACCTAATCACAGACAATAGAATAGGATATGGGGAAGCTGTTTAAGCTTCCCCTATTTTATTGGTATAAATCATTGTGGTCAACTGCTCCTAATTCTACAAAAAAGTCAGCTATGTTTGCAGCACAACTTTCCAAGAAACGCTCGCCTTTCTCAGCAGTAGAGGCTTTAGGATCCCCTACACCAGTATCTTTGGTTACTTTTGACCATTGTCTTTGGGAAGTTACCCAACCTTCACGTAGGGCTTTTATTTTCCATTGCCGAGCAGCACCGTCCCCGGCAGTATCAAGCGGGCGACACAATGAAGGCTGGATGTGCATCATCACACTTGTCTCCAACTCTCCAGCATGATCTCCCAAGTCTTCAAAATAGTCTGCCCAATCTCCGCCTGAGCGAAACCAATTGATCGCGCAGACAAACATTTCAGGATAATCGATCGCTAGCTCTCGGATCATGGTCTTGAAGTTATTTCCTCCATGACCATTAAAGATGACGAACTTCTTGATTCCTGCACGCTGCAGCACATCCACCATATCAGTAAGGATGGCGTATTGAGTAGAAGGATTGAGATTCATGCAGAGCGAAATATCTAGCTGCCCTGTATTAATCCCAAATGGCACATTGGGTAAGACAACCACTTTGGCATCTCGTTCCCAAGCCCTTTTGGCAGATTCTGCAACCAACCATTCATTTTGATAATTGTCAGTCGCATAAGGGAGGTGATAATTATGCGCTTCGGTGGCTCCCCAAGGCAAAATAGCGACCGAAAAATCGGTTTCTTTGACGGCTTCCCAATTGGTTTCTGCGAGTATATAAGGTCTCATGTATGCTTAGTGTTGATGTTTGACGATGATGCGACCACGTGTTTTACCTGCCAGGATCTGTTCTAAGTAGGGCTCTAGTTCTTCCAAACTTATTTGTGTTGCGATTCGTTGCAGATTAGGCACCCGCCAATCAGTGGCAAGTTTTTGCCATACATGGAGGCGTTCCGCGCGCGGAAAAGTGGCAGAATCGATCCCTAATAAATTGACACCATTAAGGATAAAGGGATACACTGTAAGATTGAGATCATGAGAAGCAACTAGACCACAAGCAGCAACATTGCCCTCTCGGTGGCATCCTTTGATCAGCGTTGCGAGGGTATTGCCTCCGACAGTATCGATCGCTCCCGCCCAATTGGGTCGTAATAGTGGTCTGCCAGACTGATCATCGATGGCTTCTCGCCCTAATATTTCAGTAGCGCCTAAATCTTTCAGATAATCATGAGCCGCTTGTTTACCCGTAACAGCCTTCACTTCATAGCCTGCTTGAGCGAGAATCCCCACTGCAAGACTCCCTACTCCCCCACTCGCTCCACTGACGACTATCGGACCGTCGGCTGGCTTTTGGCCTTGCTTTTCCATCTTATATAAGCCAATTGCCGCAGTAAAACCGCCTGTTCCCACAATCATAGCTTCCTCAAGCGTATATCCTTGTGGTAAGGCTATCACCCATTCGGCTGGCACTCTGATGTAGCCACCAAAGCCTCCATCTGTATTCATGCCAAGGTCATAACCGGTAACTAGGACTTGATCCCCTTCGCGGAACGCAGGATCAGAGCTATGGGCTACGAGCCCGGCAGCATCTACTCCAGGAGTATGCGGAAAATTGCGACTGACACCCTTATGTCCCGAGGCTGAAAGCCCATCTTTATAGTTGAGGGCTGCATAATGAACTTGAATGAGGACATCGCCGGCAGGCAAATCATCAGTTGAACGACTCACAATAGCACGTTCAAAATTACCTTTGCTGGATTCGGTGATCCGCAAAGCCTGGAAAGTTACTGGGGGCATAATTAGGTTTAGTTTAACAAGTGGTACACTCGTTTACACATTGCAGGAGTTGTGCAATCTGTTGATTTAGGATTTGGTAAAGGATGCTTTTACCATCACGATCAGAAGCTAGAACGCCAACATCTTCTAAGGCTTTGAGATGCTGTGAAGCATTGGATTGACTGATACCTACATTTTCGTAGATATCGGTAACGTTCATAGCACCACGCTCTAAGAGTAAATCAATAATCGAAAGTCTCGCAGGATGGCTCACTGTTTTCATTAGGCGAGCGACTCTTTTGAGTTTATCTGGATCGGTTCTTAGGCTTATCGTTTCCATATCATGGCTAAGATACAAATAAAACAGCCCTTCAGGCAAAAGCCTGAGGGTGAACAAAAATCTCTTAAAAAATAACTAAAGTCTTAGCGAACGAGCACTCTTTGCGTCCAAGAAGTATAATGATCTTCTATCCGCACGATGTACATACCCTTACTCAAATTGGTAACAGGCAATTGAAAACGTCCCATAGGACTTTCTCCTAAGCCTACATTTTGAGTGAACAAGAGTCTACCACTGAGGTCCAACAATACTACCTTGAAAGCGGCAGGGCTTTGCTGACTAAATTCCAGATTGAGATAATTAGGATCAGAATGGGGGTAGATATGAATACTCGCGGGAGAAAGACGAAAAACAGACTGTTCCGGAGAATAGTGGATAGAGCCATCTTTCATCACCTGCTTGACTCGATATACAAATAAACCATCCTTGCGGCGTTTCATTTGATCGATGAAGCGAAGATTAGGATCGCTATTATATTGACGACTAACATTAATGCCTCCAATCGAGAGATAGGAGTTGTTGTTAATCTTTCTTTCGATAAGATAGTGCGAAACATTGGATACCTCGACTGCTTCCCAACTTACCAACACTTGATCGCTCAATTCACGAACGATGAAGCTGTTGAAGTGCTCATTTGATTTTTCTAAGCGAGAAGTCGAAATACCATTACTAGGCATTGCGCTAGCAAGTGGAATGGCATTCACGTCTCCTCCATAGAATAGAGTTGTGAGAAAAAGCGAAGCAATCAGGCAAAGGTAGCGAATCATAGCTTTGCGATTGTCTAGAGTTTCAGAATTAACAAGTGTAACAGCAAGGAAAAAGTGATACCCCTTAAATAGATTATATCTTACTTTCTCGGATACTAATTTACGATTTAAAGATTACCATGCTTAGCTAATGTAATATTTAAACCGAAAATGCATATTTTTTTATACACAGTGACCAAATATGTGGATTATTGCGAAAACATACGAATTTTTTTAGCATTTAAGCTTAATCATGCAGCATATCCTCACGTAAGATTCGTCCCTTTTGGTGTGTAGAATTGCTACTTTTTTTTCGTTTTTACCCAAAATCATACATCAAAAATGGCTACATTCCGCGCTTTGCGCACATTTACAATATTTTTGCTGCTAGGCAATATTGCTTTCGCTCAAGGAGAAGCTGGTTCACTTTTTGGGATCAATCACTTAGGTGCAGATGCAGGTTTTTTTGTAATTGACTACCCAAACGAGACTTTTTCGCTCATTGATTCAGGCACCTATCAAGATCTATGCCTAATTGATAGCTTTCTCTACACCGCTAGTCGCGGAACGAGCAGTTCTGAAAACATAATTTACCAGTATCATATTCCAAGCCGTCAAGTAACAGACTCTTTTGCCCTCGCAGCCAAGCGTCTGATCCCTTGGCAAAACCAACTACTTGTGTTGTGCGAGGCCCCTCCCTACGTCAGAGTATTTGATCCTCAACAAAGTTGGAATCTATCCTTACAATTAGATACCAATCTCATTGCTTTGGCACCGCAAGAAGCTGTCGCCGATGGAGACAAAGCCTATCTTCTGTATGGTCAATCGATACGAACAATTAGTTTTAGCCAAGCCGATACACTCAAGAATGTGCCCACCCCTCATGTGTTTCCGAGCGTCGGCTATAATACGAGTCTTAGCCAAGATGCAAACAACCTATATATTGGAGTAGATTATGCCACAGGGGCCATCAGAACGTCTATGCTCCAGCTTGACAAGAGCAATGATAGTGTAAAAACAGCCTTCCATCGAGATTTCCGAGGCTTCTTCGCTCCTCCCGTCCCTTATCTAGATCGCGTTTTGGTTTACCTGTACAGTGACTACTATGATATAGCACAAGATAGTCTCTATGAGTTTGTACACGTACTCACTGAAACTGTAATCAGTGCTGACACTAGTAGTCAACAGCTTTTCATTTGGGACGTACTCAATCGACGCTTAAGTGTAGAACATCAGTCGCAGCGTTCCAATGGAATTGGCCTCAACCACCAGCCCGGTAAAGCGATCTGGACCTCTGCGGATCAAAGTGTAGCGATAGAGTCAAAGTTAGCATGGAGTTTTAAGGCATATCCTAATCCTGTTGCGCAGAGCATAGTGGTAGAGTTCCCGACTAGGGAGCCAGAGGTACATATGACTTTGATAGATGTATCAGGGCGGCTAGTCGCCGAACGCTACGTCTATCAGCAACAAAGAGTGGAATGGGAATTACCAGCTTCAATACCCGCGCATTTCATCCTTAGAATAAGGGCTGGAGATGGGCGTTCTGCGAGCAGGATCATACAAAGGGAAGAATAAAGCTTAGCTGACGAAATCGTCATCATCTTGAATACAAAAAAAGGTCGAGGCTTAGACTTGATGAATTTTCTTGTCTGTGCCTATTTTAAGCATCACCTCTCTTAGTTCTTTTTGACGAATCGGTTTGCTCAAATATTCATCCATACCGACTTCTAGGTATTTTTCACGATCACCCGCCATCGCATTGGCGGTCAAAGCAATAATAATAGGCTGTCTTTCGGTCAAAAACTCCTCCCGAATATGTCTTGTTGCAGTTACGCCATCCATCTCGGGCATTTGGATATCCATAAAAATGAGCTCATAGCTTTGTGTGCGTAAAGCAGCCAAGGCCTCTAAACCATTATTGGCTAAATCTACATTGTACCCTAGTTTTTGCAACATTTTGGCACCGACCTTTTGATTTACCCGATTGTCTTCGACGAGCAAAATCTTTAAAGGTATTTGCTTAGCTAAATTGTCAGTTTCTTTGGCAAGGTTAATTCTTTGGCCTTGATTAGCGGAATCAGGGGATAAGAGAATGGACTCTATCGTAAGCAACAGCTTGGATTCACGGACAGGTTTTTGGAGAATCGCATCTATATCCAAGGACTTGGGAGCTTCAAGCGGTTTAATACATTTACCACTAAGTAAGATTAGTTTTAAGGAAGACCCTAAGGCCATTTTTCGAATTTTCTCAACGAGCATTATCCCATCCATCTCAGGCATTTCCATATCAATGATAGCCATAGAAAACTGCTGTTCTCCTTGCAAGAGTACCAATGCATCTAGCCCGGAAGAGATGAAGTGAGGAATCAAGCCTCTTTTTTTGAGCTGTAGCTTGAGGATTTCCCCCTGAGTTGTGTTGTCATTTACGATCAGTACATGATGTCCCACTAATCCATCGGGAATAGGTATTTGCTGATCTTGGGCGAAATGGGTTTGGTGAGATAAAAAGGTATTAAACTGGAAATTGCTACCTTCTCCCTCGACACTCTCTACCCATGCTTCTCCTCCCATGAGTTCTATAAGTCTCTTGCTGATCGCGAGTCCGAGACCTGTTCCCCCAAACTTGCGGGTGGTAGAAGCATCTACTTGACTAAAAGATCGAAACAATCGCTCAATGCGATCTGAAGGTATCCCAATGCCTGTGTCCTTTATTTGAAAGTGATATTGGTATTGATCCTCGACAGCTTCCATCTCTAGCTGAATTAGAATTTCACCTTCTAGAGTAAATTTGATCGCATTACCGATAAAATTGGTGAGTATTTGTTTTAATCTAGTAACATCTCCTACCACAAAGGGATATACCTCACTTGGCATTAGGAGCATGATTTCCAAGCCTTTACTATATGCCTTTGGAGCTAATAATTCGAGGACTTCTTCTATACAGATTCTCAGATCAAATGGATGGGCCTCTAGCTCTATTTTGCTCGCTTCTATCTTGGAGAAATCAAGAATATCATTGATAATGGTCAATAGAGAATCCCCGCTGGTGTTGATCGTTTCAATCATTTCCCTTTGCTCAGTATCGAGGGCGGTATCCAACACTAGTCCAGCCATACCTAAGACACCATTTAAGGGAGTCCGTATTTCATGGCTCATATTCGCTAAAAAAGCACTTTTTGTCTGATTAGCAGTTTCCGCCTCTTCTTTGGCGAGAATCAGCTTTTGTTGAGTTGACTTTAATTCGTTCAACAATTTCTGAGTCTGTTGCATATACTGAGTCATAAAAGTCTCATATGCCCAAACAAAAGCCATGACAATAGATGCCGCTACGGTCAGGTTGACCAAATAGATTTCATATTTTACTTCACCAGAAACGGCTGTTGGACTATTCAAGTAGTCCCGAAAAAAGTAATAAGCAAAAAAGGTAATCACGACTATCAAACTTGAAAATGATACCGCTCTTTTACCCAAAATAATACCCGCCCCTAATGGCCACGTAATCAAAAATATCACTGAGGAAGAGGTCAAGCCTCCCGCACCGATATTCATTACAATAAACAAGACCCCAGTCTCAATAAATGATTTTGTAATAACCCAATCTACCTTACGAAAGTATCTAAGTAAAAATGGATTCATCAAGCTTAGAACACCATAAATCAATGAGGTAATGCCTGTTGTACTGTAATACCCTTTGAATATCCATAAACTCGCAGGAATAAGAAACGAAAATAAGCCACCAGAAAAGCACACGAAAATCACCATTCTAATCTTTCGCAATTGCCTTTCCCTTTCTAAGCCTGTCGATTCTAAAGGTGGAACAAAGTAATCCAGAAATCTATAAAAATTTGGCATATAGATAATTATCCTAAACCACTCACAATTAATTTGAAAAATGGTAATTCATACTGGCAAAATAACTAATGATTAGTACGCTAAATAATCCAAAGGGTGTTATGCCTAACATCAATATTCTAGGAGAATAAGATTAAGAGATCGTCCAATCTCGAGTTTCCGAAGAATCCTCAGAAAGCTCAAATTGTATTCAAGATAAAGCGTTAATCATTGCGGCCAAGTACTTGATACACTTGGATTTTTTCGCGTTTACCTTTGACTTCGATGGGATCCCAAGCATCTGTTTGCACATGCTCTGAGACTTTTTCAAAAACACTTTGACTGATCAAAATGGTATTAGGTGCATCTTTGGTGAGTGTTTCGATGCGTTTGCCCGTATTGACAGTATCGCCTGTAACCGCGTAGGATATTTTGTCTTCAGAACCGAGATTACCAGCAACTACCCAACCGGAATTGATACCAATGCCGATCTCGATATCATGCCCCATTTTTTCTTTGTAGCGCTGGTTGAGGATTTCACACTTCTTGAGCATTTCCAAAGCACAAAGCACTGACTTGATTTCATGATCAGTCGTAGCAATGGGCGCCCCAAATCCGGCGAAAACTTCATCTCCGACAAACTGATTAACCGTACCCTGATAACGCTTCACCACCTCCGTCATTTCGGCATAGTAGTCGTTAAGAAAAGTAACGACTTCACGAGGTGAAAGCATTTCACTCATATTGGTAAAACCGCGTATATCGCAAAACAAGACCGTCATTTCCTGCATTTCTCCAGCAAAAATCGAGGTATCGTTCCCTGAAAGGGTACGCTCTACTACGGTCTCAGGTACATACTTCATAAAAAGCTTGAGCGTACGCTCTTGTTCTTCCACTCGAATCTGCAATTCTTTGAGTAAGCGCTTATTATGTTGTTGGAGCTGAAAAAACTGGCGGGCATTATCGATGGTCATCCGCAACTCATGTGCATCCCAAGGCTTAGTGATATAGCGATAAATTTGGGCATCATTGATCAATTTGATGATTGCCTCCATATCGCTATAGCCCGTCAGAATCATTCGGACTGATTCCGGATATTCAGGCAGCGTCTTTTTGAGAAACTCGACCCCTGTCATACCCGGCATCCGCTGATCGGTGATGATCAACTGGACGGGGCCTTCTTTGAGACGTGCTAGTCCCTCCTCCCCACTACCAGCCGTCTTGATGTCAAATTCGCGGCGAAAAGTAGCTTTGAATGACACCAAATTCTGTGGTTCGTCGTCAACGTATAATATTGAAAAATCGCTTGGCATTTACATCAATCAGTAGGAGAATGCTCAACGGTTTCGACCGTCTTTTGTTGCAAAGGTAATATAAGTTCGAAGCATGTGCCTTTTCCAGACTCACTTTTCACAAGAATCCTTCCATTATGGTTTTCAACAATCCCAAAAGTGATAGATAATCCAAGTCCAGTACCTTCGCCGACCGGCTTGGTAGTAAAAAATGGATCAAAAACACGATTGAGATGTTCTTGTGGGATGCCACAACCCGTATCTTGAATAGAGATTGCGATTGTATCACCAGGTCCGGGCCTGGTTTTAATCATTAGTTCGCCAATGAATCCCTCAGCATCGGCTTCCCGTTCACATTGTTCGATAGCGTAGGCAGCATTGCTAATCAGGTTCATAAAGACCTGATTGATTTTGCCGGGCATACACTCAACTACCGGTATATCCCCAAAGTCTTTTACTACTTTGACGCGTTTTTTGAGGCGATTGGCAAGGATAGTGAGCGTCGCTTCAATACTTTCATGGAGATTGACATGGCGAAAATTATCTTGATCTCCTCTGGAGAACGTTTTTAATCCTTTGACAATATTGGCCGTACGAGAAGCGCCCTCTTCGATGCCTTGCAGCAGTAGTTCCATCTCTTCAAATAGATACTCTGCGTCGATCTCTTTGGCGTATTTACGGATCTCCTCTACAGCTCTTGGGAGGTTATGCCCTTCATGTAACTCTCTGATTTTACGAAACAGTAACCGAAGCTCAGAAAAATTCATTTTGAGAGGTCCTACACTATTTTTGACGTAGTTGATAGGGTTATTGATCTCATGCGCAATACCTGCTGTCATTTGACCGAGGGAAGCCATACGTTCTGACTCAACTAATTGAGATTGAGCCGATTTGAGATGATCCATCGCCGTCCCTAATGCCTCATGTTTCTCTTCTAGCAATGTGTTTTGCTGAGCGACCTCTTCTTTCTGCCGCTTCAGCGCAACGGTTTTTTTGACAATCACTTTGTGCTGCTCCCAAATCTCAGAGGTTCGTTCATATACGATGCGTTCTAGATTTTCATTCTGGAGATGCAAGCGTCGGACATTATAGCGCACCGTGGCATAGACCAATAAAACAACAATTAGTCCATAGCCTAACCATGCCCAAATCGTCCAATACCATGGCGGTTTGATATTGAACCCAAAAGTAGTCGCATCACTCATTTGGCCATAACGGTTGCGAGCTTGCAACTCAAAAACATATTGACCGGGTGGTAATAGAGTATATTCTTTTTGACGAGAGTCAGACCAAGGAGACCAAAGGCTCTCCTTGCCGCTGAGGCGATAACGATAGCGCGTGCCGTATTCTGAAGGAAAAAAGGGCGCTACAAAATGAAACCGGATGGTGTTATGCTCATGATCGAGGGCTAATGGACTGTCAGAAACCACACTACAGCTGTATGCCAAGATAGAGTCTCTAATACTTTCTACCTTACGAATGACCGGAGAAACCAATGGCGGAAACTTACGCGCGTCATCATGATTGTAGCGGTATAAGCCCTCAGAGGTACCAATCCAAGTAGTACCTTCTTTTTCAGGATATAACTCCCCCCAAACTTCTACATTATCTAAGCCCTTGAGTAGCAATGAATCCCGCTTATACTGCCCATCGGGGGCCTTCCAAGCAACTTCTAACCAACGCTTACCTTTACGATAGCAGGCTAGCCATATGTTTCCAGCTTCATCAGCTTTAAGACTAAGGATGCCCAAATGCCTAAAGGGTAAGGTAGTATCTGGACTAAAGCTATGGGTCTGCTCTTCAAAACGAAAGAGACCGTTCTGCGTAGCAAAGACCATTTCCCCATCCAGTTCATAAATACCTTGTATTGCGGGGATTTCACTATAGCGCTCGACCATTTGGGTTTTCCCAGGTCTATCTTTTTGCAGTTTTATCCTCACTAGCTGTTCCTCACCAAAGAATGGCACGGCCCAAAGACTAC